>DAOTXU010000323.1:0-13115 GCA_034435135.1 Anaerolineae bacterium
CCCATCGAGAGCGACGTGAGCAGGAAGATCAGCGTCGTGGCCCAGAACAGGCCGACGTTCCCGTTGAACGGCACCTTGAACCACCACAGCCCCAACACCAGCACGCTGAGCATATTGATGATCGCCAGGATCAAATAAGGCCCGACCTTACCGATCATCAACTCCCAGGGGCGGATCGGCGTCACCAGGATTTGTTCGAGCGTGCCGCGCTCACGTTCGCGCACGATGGAAAACGTCGTGAGCAGGAGCGCCTGCCATTGCAGCACCAGCCCGATGATGGCCGGCAGCATGAAGTTGATCGCGCGCATCGACGGGTTGTAGAGCAGGCGCGGGCGCACGTCGATGGGCGGGACGATGTACGCGCCCATGCCGCTGCGCTCAAGCTGCTGGTAACTCAGCTCGACGGCGAAGTTCTGCCCGGCGGCGCTGGCGGCGCTCAGCGCCGAGTTGCTGATCGCGGGGTCGGAGCCGTCGATGAGGATAAGCGCCTGCGGCGTGGTGCGCCGCGCGATGCCCGCCGCAAACCCCGGCTCGATCACCACGCCGGCGCGCGCCCGCCCGCTGTCGATGGCGGCGACGGCTGCCTTTTCGTCCTGCACGTAGTCGATGAAGTCAAAGTAGCCGGTGTTTTGCAGCGCGTCGATGAACGCCCGGCTTTGCTCGTCGCGGCTGTAGTCGGCGACGACGGTGGGCAGGTGATCGACCTGAGTTTCCACCGCGTAGCCGAAGAGGATCAACTGCACAACCGGGATGGTGAGTTGAATCGCCAGCGTGCGCCAGTCGCGCAGAATCTCGATGAACTCCTTTTGCATCACCGACCAGATACGTTTGAACATGGCCTATCACATCACAGCCGTCTTCCAGCAACGCACCGGAACGAAAGACTTCAGGGTTCATCCGCGCCGGGACCGCCGGCAATCCCCCACTTCAGCACGTTGACGACCAGTTCGGCGATGGCGTCGGGGGTATAGCCGTGCGGGTCCTGGAGCCACCAGACTACGGTCTGCACAATCGCGCCGGTCTGAATCTGCGCGAGCACATCCGGCGGGCATGGCAAGAGACGCCCGGCTTCCGCCTCCTGGCGCAACACTTGCTCTATAGTGCGCGCGGCATAATCGCGCGCCGCCTGGGTGAGCTGCGATGAACTGCCCCCGCCGAGCATGATATGAAACAGGTCGCGGTTGGCGTCCGCGTAGTGAAAGATCGCGTGCACCGCCTCAACGCGCCAGGAGAGTGGGTCGGGAGCCTGGGCGCGCCGGGCCATGATGCTCTCGGCGAGGGCTTCCAGTCCGTCCAGCACCATCGCCTGAGTCAGGGCCTCCTTATCCGTGAAGTGCAGGTAAAAGGTGCCCTTGCCCACGTCGGCGGCCTCGGTGATGTCGGCAATCGTGGTCGCGTCGTACCCCTTTTCGATGATGACGCGGCGGGCAGCATCGAGCAGAAGGGCGCGCGTGCGCAACCGGCGGCGGGTGGTCCGGTCGATACTCTCAGAGGTTTCGGTTGACTGGTTGCTCATAACTGTACTCCTGGTCACAAATGAATCATAGCAGAATCCTGACCGGGAGTCAATGAGAGGAAGATGAGAATCAGCCGGCGGGGTTACCGGGTGGTCGCACACCCCGGCTCCGTGTGGGGTTCAGGCAGGCCAAAGCGAGTCGAGAGGTCAGTAAACCTTGACGACAATGTCGGTGATGAGGTTAGCGGCGGCGTCGCCTCGGTCGGCGGCGTTCGAAAGGTGGCGGTAAATCTCGCGGAGCTTGAGCATCTCGACGATATGTTCCAGGTCTTTAGGGCCGCTGAACAGGTGCGCGATGGCCTCGTGGTAGACGTTTTCAACGCGGTTCTCGATGGCTTTGGCGCGCACGGCATGGTCATTGGCGACGGTCGGATGTTCTTCCAGCCGTTCCATCGCCAGGTGAATCTCTTCAGCGGCTTCGCGCAGGAGGTCCACCATCCGGCGCAGGTAGTCGTTTGGCTCGACCTGAAGCGTGTCCATCTCGTTAACGGTGGAATAGCCGTAGTCAATCACGTCGTCGATGGCGCGCGACAGGCCAAAAATGTCCTCGCGGTCGATGGGTGTGACGAAGGTCCGGTTCAGTTCATCGATGAGGATGCGGCGCACCTCGTCGGCGTCCTTTTCGCACTGGCGCAGGCGCTTGGCGTTTTTGTTGCTGGGGTTGCGCATGTAATCGGCGAGAATCTCCAGCCCTTCGACGGTAATGGCCGCCTGCTGGCCGAGCATGGCAATGAAGTTGTTGTTCCGGCGTCGCCTGGAAAGCTTCTTGATTCTTTCCTGCAAACGAGTCCACAGGTTCATAACGTTGGGTCTCCCTCGTTCAAATAAACAATGAGTAGATCAACGCCGCCAGCCCGGCTGACGCCGGGATGGTGAGCAACCAGGCCAGCAAGATGCTCTGCGCCACCCCCCAGCGCACTTTGGAGAGCCGCTCGGCGCTGCCCGCGCCCATGATCGCTGAACTGACCACCTGCGTGGTGCTGACCGGCCCGCCCAGCAGCGCCGCGCCCAGGATCACGCCGGTTGACGCGACTTGCGAGGTGAACCCGTGAATGGGCCGGATTTTGTAGAACTTCCCGCCCAGGGTGCGGATAATCCGCCACCCGCCGGTCAGGGTGCCCAGGGCAATCGCGCTCGCGCTGACGGCAACCACCCAGGTCGGCACCTCAAAGCGCGGGAGCGCGCCTCCTGCCAGCAGCGCTGCTGTGATCATGCCCATCGTTTTCTGTGCGTCGTTCGTGCCGTGCGAGAGCGCCAGGGTGAAGGCGGTCAACCACTGCCCGCGCTTGAGCCAGATGTTGGCGCGCGGTGTGAGGTATTGCCCGGCGCGAAGCGCCAGCCGGGTCAACAGAAAACCGGCCAGAAGCCCCAGTGGCGGCGAGATAAACAGCGCCGCCAGCACCGCGACCAGGCCGCCCGGCTGGACAGCGCTGAGACCGGCGTCGGCGGCCCCGGCGCCCACGACCCCGCCGACCAAGGCGTGCGACGACGAGGACGGGATGCCAAGCGCCCACGTGATGATATTCCAGGCGGTGGCGGCCAGCAACGCCGCCGCGACGACTTCCAGCGTCATGGCGCTCTGGTAAAGCACTTTGTCGCCGACGGTGTTGGCGACGGCGACGCCAAACAAAAACGGGCCGGCCATCTCGCCGACCGCAGCCATGACCAGCGCCCGGCGCGGCCTCATCGCCCGCGACGAGATGAGCGTCGCCACGACGTTAGACGAGTCGTGCAGCCCATTCATGAAATCAAAGATCAGGGCAACCGCCACGACTGCGATCACCGCGCCAGAAATGTCAGGCATATAGCGTTCCACTCATGAGACGCAAACGCCGCAAGTATCGCTCGTAGGCGACCGTTGCGGCGTTGTGCATATTTGCGCCCGCAGGCGGTCCCTGCGCGGTTGCCATTATACTCGAATCGCGCAGTTTTTTAAACGAAACGGGTTTGTTCTTTAAAGTTTCTTTAATATCTACTTAACAATATAACCCCTCGTTCCAGACGCGCGCCTCTTGACAGCCACCCTGCAGCGCTATTCCGCCGTCGGCAGCAGGAAGAGTGTGTCGCGCCGGACCACCATATCGATCCACGAAAAAACACTGGTGCGGACCCGCGGCTCGTCTGCGGGCGTGGGCGGCGGGTCGTCAGCGCGCATGACCACCAGCGCCACCGGCAACTCTTCGATCTCGACGGCGGCTGACATCTCGAACGTCCAACGGTCTTCAAGGGTCTGGCGCGTTGCCAGGCTGACATAGTTCTGCAACCGCTCCGCCAGAAGGCTGGCGGCAGCCTCGGCGTCCTCCCCCGCCGGGAAGACGACCGCCAGGATCAAGTAGGAGGCGCCTTCGGTGTGGCGGGTGGCGAAGTTGACCAGCGCGTATTCGGGAAGCGCCAGGCCGGCAGCCTGTTCTTTGTCAAGTTGCTCTTGCCAGGCGTCAGCGTCATTGAGCGGGATGCTCTCGACCATCTCGGCGGTTGTTTGTCCGTCGATCAAGATCGCGCCGACCAGCTCGCCCAGATCACCCAACGCCGGGTCGTTGACCGCCGTCGCAGCGGCGATGTAGGCCGGGTCGTCTGCCAATGAGGGGATCTCCCCGCGTTGCGCCATCAGCGCGCTCTTCACGATGTCGGTGGCTTTAGCGAGAATGAGTTGACCATCGAGCAAAGCCACACGGTTCAGATTGCCCATTTTGCCCTCAGTTGGCAGGTTGGCGCTAACATCAACATCGTAGTCGCCCATGATGCTGTAGAGCGCGCCGCCCCCTTCCAGCGCCTCGACCGTGTAGCCGGTGGCGGTCAGCGCGTCCGCGATCTGGTTGTCTCCAAAGCTGAATTCCGCTATCGTCATCCAGTTCGGCGGCATCCCGGCGAGCATATACCGGTCAAGACTGAAGGCATCGAAACCATACGCGCCCCGATAGTCGCCGGAGAGCAGGGTTTGAAGGCCCAACGTGTCGGGAAAAGCGGTCTGGCGCGGCATGATGAACATCCAGTAGGCGCGCGGCTCCCGGTCGAGGGCGTCAAGCGCCTCCACACTGTCGATGCGTGGGATGCCCCAACTCGCGTGCCAGGCGGCTGCGTCGCCGAAGGTGAGCCATTCGCGGAATTCGGGCATGTCGGGGACAAAGGAGAGCAGGCGCAGGAGCGGGTTATCATCAGGCGGCGGCTCGTCCTCTTGCGCCTGTCCGTAAGCGGGTATGATGGTCAGAATCATCAGCGCGACCAGGCTGAACGCGAGATAGCGTTTCATGCCATCCTCCTGTTGTTATAGATCAAGCACTGTGTGTTCACCCTGGATCGGCGGCCAGTGGAAGCGCAGTTCGTATTCGCCCAGTCTCAGCACATCCCCATGAGAGAGGTAGGTCGCGCGCGCGGGCCGCCCGTTGACCAACGTCTCGTAGGGGCTGACCTTGCTTTCCAGGTAATAGCCGGCGGGGGAGGCCGTGATCGTCGCGTGCACCGGGGCGAGGCCGGGCAGGGTCAGATCAGCGCCGGGGCCGCCGATGGTGAACGGCGACGTGGTGATCCGCGCGGTCTGCGCCGGGCCAACCCCGCGCAGCACGGTCAGCGACGCCCCGGCGGGCGCTGCCGGCGCGGCCATGTCAACCGGCGTGATGTCCGCCGGCGTTGGCCCTTCCGGCGGCGTGGGTTGGTCGGACGGCGGCTGCGGCGACCATGCCGCTGGCGTTTGCCGCCCCGGCGGGGCCGGTTGCTCGAACGGCGGCAGGGGCGATCTGCTCACTGGCTCCTTAAAAACCGGAGGCGTCGCCTGTCGGGGCCGGCCTTCCGGCTCCAGCGGCGGGAAGGCGCGCCCTGCCAGCGGCTGATAAGCCTGGGGCGGTTGACTCGGTGGAGCAGGCTGCGCCGGCGGGCGATAAGCCTGCTGTTGCGGCGGCTGGTAGGCGGGGTATTGCGATGGCTCAGAGCGCGCGGGCGACGGCGCGGCGGCTTCGGGTTGGGGCGCGCGGGGCCGATAGCTGCGCAGCAACTTAAACAACCCCTGTGCCCCCAGACCGATCACCGCCGCCGGTGCGATGACGGCCAGGTTCAGGTTCTCTACCAGGCCGATGGACACAAGGACCGCGCCCAGGATCGCCGCCATCACGACGGGCGTCTTGGCGGAGATCAGCCGCAGGCCGATGGCTCCCGCGACAGCGCATACGCCCACGATCAGCGCGTAGACCGCCGAAACGGGCACGTTGTACGTCACCAGCAGGCTGAACGCCAGAAATCCCCCCACCACCCCGCCGATAATGGCCACGGCCCAATCGTGAACGACCAGGGCCAGCGCGCCGCCCACTGCTCCGATCACCAGCGCGATGATCCACACTATCTCGTCTGGCAACTGCTCGGCCAGGTCCAGTACTGACTTGCCAATCAACATCCCCAGCGCGAAGCCGGGCAACGCCACCGCCGCCCGGTAGAACCGTCCGCCCACAAGTAACAGGATCACGCCCACGACGATGAGCGCCACGCGCGCCCAGGTCGGCAGTTCGAGGCGGAAGGTTTGCACCTGCGCCACAAACTGGTTAAAGAGGTCTTCCGCCTGCGCCTGCCCCTGCTGGACGGCTTCCCCGGCGCGCTGGATGGCCGCCTGCTGCAACCGCTCGGCCAGTTGTTGCGCCTGCGCTTCGGGCACGCCCAGATCAACCAGAAAATCCTTCAACGAGGTGACATCAC
Organism: Anaerolineae bacterium; assembly: GCA_034435135.1. Classification (GTDB taxonomy): domain Bacteria; phylum Chloroflexota; class Anaerolineae; order Aggregatilineales; family JAFGMM01; genus JAOSJO01. The sequence goes on from DAOTXU010000323.1 coordinate 6,197, forward strand.
TAGACGAACAGCCGGTCAGCAGCAGCGCCGCGAGCAACACCATCGCCAGCAAGTCAGCTCGAATGCGCATTGCTCACTCCCCTCTTTCTATGCAAAGGGCTTAGGCCCCGTGTCTTTCCCCATCCCATCAAGAGCCGTCGGGGCGGACGAGCATCACCGGTTTGCGCACGCCCTGCAACACCTTCTGCGCCACGCTGCCAAGCAGCCAGCGTGTAATGCCGGTGTGCCCGTGCGTGGACATCACCACCAGGTCGATGTCGTGGGCCTCAACGTAGTCGCAAATCCCGCGCGCTGGCCCCGGCGCATCGATGATTTCCTCGCGCGCCGCCACGCCCTGCGCGCGCAGTTCATTGCGCAGCCCCACCAAGCGCAGGCGCGTGTTCTCGCGCACCTGGGCCATCTGCTCCTCCTGCCCGGCCAGCATCACCTGGTCGGCCAGGGACCGGAACGGCGAGACGTATACGTGCAACAGGACTAACTCGGCATAGTGGGTGCGGGCGATCTGCGCCGCGTGGGGGATGGCGCGCTCCGCAAACCCGGACCCATCCAGCGGCACCAGGATACGCTTATAGAAGGGTTCAACGTTCATAAGCCCTATCCTTGTGTAAGCCCCCTCTCTCCGCATTGTACCAGATTGTTTGCGCGCGCGCGCTATCGCCCAACCGGCAGGCGCGCCACTCTCGCGTTGAGTTGGCGTTTGTTCCGGCAAAGAGTAGAATAGGTATGATTAAGTAAGGTCTGGAGGTAGGTGAGATGGACTATCGACCCCAAACTCAGCCGATGGGCGTGGCGATTGACGTCAGCGAAGTCATGCGCCGCGTGTACGTGTGGATGGTCGGCGGCCTCGCCATCACCGCTATCGTCGCGTTTGCGGTGGCGCAGAGCGGCTTCTGGGAGAGGATTGAGAATCCCCTCATTGTCTGGGGGGCGTTCTTGGTCGAGATCGTGCTGGTGATCGCTATTAGCGCGGGCGTCAACCGCATGTCGCCAACCATGCTTGGCGCTCTGTTCACGGTCTACTCGGCGGTTAACGGCTTCACGCTGTCGATCATCTTCCTTGTTTACACCGGCGAGGACATCGCTATCGCCTTTGTCGCGGCGGCAGCGATGTTCGGCGCGATGAGCATCGTGGGCTATACCACCAAGATGGACCTGACCAAGCTGGGGTCGATCCTCATCATGGCGCTCATCGGCCTGATTATCGCCTCCGTCATCAACATCTTCTTCTTCAGCGAGACCCTGTACTGGATCATCAACTACGCTGGCGTCCTCATCTTCACCGGGCTGACCGCCTATGACACGCAAAAGATCAAACACATGAGTGAGCAAGTCAGCCTGCAAGGCGGCGAAGCGGCGGTCGGGCGGCTGTCGGTGTGGGGCGCGTTGAACCTCTACCTGGACTTCATCAACCTCTTCCTGTTCATCCTGCGCATTGTCGGCGGCAGCCGGCGCAGCTAAACCACACAACACGGAGATAGATCAGGGGCGCGGCGCGCCGCGCCCCTGCGGCTTCTCCAGCGGCGTTGGCGCCTAACGGATGTATGGCTCCGGGCGAGGATGACACACGTCTTGCCAAAAGACTGTATGCAGAGGCGAGTCGTCGAGTGGGTGCGCGCCCTGCCCGGAGGGATCGACGAAAGCCACGTCGAGCGCTTCCTCACCGTCGGCGCACAAGACCCCGCCGATTACCCCGCATTCGTACATCACGCCCACCGGGCGAACCTCGTCACCGTTAGGGTAGCGCACGATCCAAGCCGGGTTGCTGTAGACGCCGAGCAGACGCATAGGCCACACGTGTAATCCGGTCTCCTCGTGAGTTTCGCGGACGGCGGTTCCAGTCGCAGTCTCGCCCAGGTCGCACCAGCCGCCGGGCATGTCCCACGTCCCGAAATCGCCGCGCCGGATGGCGAGCACGCGCCCCTGCACGTCGCGCACAACGGCGACCGCACCGGGGAACAGCAACCGCCCATGTCCCACGTGACGGCGCAACGCCATGATGTGGCCGGGTTGGCCGCGCGGCGCGAGAACCACCCGCTCGACGGCGGGCGTTGCGCTGGCGCTGAGCGCATCGCGCAACATGTGCTGATAGTGCCGCGGGAGGCGCGGCATCACCTCCGCCGGCGGCTGGAAGCGCACCTCCCTGATTTCGCGCCCGTCGGGGTGAATCCGCCCGCCCACAGCCCGGCAGGCGAAGCATACGGTCCACTGCTGCACCCGGTCGCCGTTGGGATAAGCCAGGTTGTACGCGGGATCGCTGTAGACGCCCACCAACCGCTCGACGCTCACATCCAGGCCGGTCTCCTCGAACACCTCGCGGTGGGCGCAACCGCTCAGGTCCTCGTCCTGTTCGAGCACGCCGCCCGGCAACCCCGGCCAGTCGAAGTCGGCGCGGTGCTGAACCAACACGCAACTGCTGTCGTCAAAAACGACGGCGGTGACGTAAACCAACAGGACACGTTGCCGCCCCAAGTGGCGGCGGATCCAGGCGACGTAATCGGGCGTGGTCATTGCGCCACGATTGGCAGGGCGATGGTGAAGGTGCTACCCTGATTCGGGCCGGGGCTTTCAGCCCAAATGCGCCCGCCGTGGGCTTCGACCAGCGCCTTCGCAATCGAGAGACCCAGGCCCATGCCCCCGTGCCGGCGCGTCATGTGATCCTCGACTTGATGAAACTGGTCGAAAATGCGGTCAAGGTGTTCACTGGGGATACCCACGCCGGTATCGCGCACCCGCAGCCACACCTCAGAGCCGTGCGCTTCGGCCCAAACCGTGATGATCCCACCCAAAGGTGTGAACTTGACCGCGTTGTTGAGCAAGTTGGTGACCGTCTTTGCCAAACGCGCGCGGTCGATGCTGACAATCAAGTGGAAAGCATCGGAGGGTTCGACCTTGAGGGAGTGCTCCTTGGCTTCGGCCATCGAAGCGGTATCCTGCACTGCTGAGTGAACAATCTCAATCAGGGGGAGAAGTTCTTTATTCAGGTCACTCTCGGTGGCCGGCAGATAGCGTAGATTGGTCATGTCCTCGATCAGATTGCGCAGGTGCAGGGCGCTGTTGAGCACGACGGTAGCGTGCTCGCCTACCGCGCCCTGCGCCTCGTCTTTCAAGAAACTGGCGTAGCCCAGAATCACGCCGAGCGGAGTGCGCAGCTCATGCGAGGCGATGGCGATAAAGTCGCTCTTCAGCTGATCGAGCTGGCTGAGTTCGTCGTTGGCTTTGCGCAACGCTTCGACAAGCCGGGCGTTCTCGACGGCTACCGCAGCCTGTGACGCCAGCAATAGCAGGTGATTGCGGTCTTCGACCGTCCACTCGCCCTGAATCTTGTTGATCGCCTCGACTACGCCGATCACCCGGTCGCGGATGCGCATCGGCATGCCCAGCACCGAACGAACTTCCAGGTTCACGCGCTCACCCACCTGGCGGAAGTGGCGCGGGTCCTGGCTGGTGTCATTGATGACAATAGGCCGGTTCTCGCGCGCGATGGTCCCGGCGATGCTGCTATCGAGCGGCACGCGAATTTGCGCCAGCGTCTCAATCGGGGTGTTTGTGCTCGCCACGAAGCGCAACTCGTTCGTTTTGCGGTCCATCAGCAAGACGGAAGCGTCTTCCGCCTCGGTGAGTTCGACCGCGACTTCCAGGATGTATTGCAGCAGTGGGCGCAGTTGCAACGTGGAGTTGAGCACCAGGCTGACCTCTAACAGGCGGCCCAGCGAAGCGACTTTGTTCTGCAACTGGGTGACTTCGGGCTGTGTGTCCATCAAAGCCATTGCCCACCCCGCCCCCTTTAGTCTGCTTCAAACGTGCACCACAAATCTACATCACAATCGAGGCCTTCGCAATGCCGCCGGCCAAAATGATCGCATAGCAGGAATTGGGAACGTGATCCGGGCGCTGAATTCCGCCGTCGGGCGGCATTTGGCTAGATACGCAGGACTATGTAGTGTAACCAAATTTACGAGGCACACGGCAATATCATTTGGAAGACTGGCTGCGAACTCGCGTCGCCAGTCCCGATTAGATGCAGTAAACTTGGGACACAAGACTAACCCTTCTGTCAAGGAGAGATTCCCGATATGTACGTCGCATGTATCACTGTTCACGTCAAGCCAGGGTTCGTGGATCAGTTCATTGCAGCAACCCTGGACAACGCGCGCAACAGCCGCCAGGAGCCAGAAAACGTGCGCTTCGACGTGCTCCAGGCCGAGGACGACCCGACCCGCTTGTTCCTCTACGAAGTCTATCGCACCAAAGAGGGATCGGCAGCGCACAAGCTCACGCCGCACTATCTGGCCTGGCGGGAGGCCGTGGCCGATATGATGGCCGAGCCGCGCGTCGGCGTCACACATAACAGCCTCTTCCCGGATGACGCGGACTGGTAAGCGTGGCGACCGCTGACGCTCTGTGGAAGTGGGCGGATCAATATCAGCTATTCACTCTTGGGGCAAGACGCGCGGGGCCGGTGCGAGGCGGACGCAACGGTAGAACCGGCGCGGACAGCGGTCTTAAGTCCGCGCGTCCAGGCGTCAACCCTTGAGAATTTCCATCGCCTTCTGGTACAGGTTTTCTGGGGCAACCAGGGTGACATGTTCGGCGATGTCGCCTAACATCTCGCGCGCGCGATCATGCTTGTCCGCCGGAGCGATGACCAGCACCGGGATTTTGTGCGTGCGGCAGGCGATCAAGAAATCTTTGGCGTTGATGGTCATATCGACTGTGGGCAGCACTTTGTGAAGGTAGGTAATGACCAGCGATACATCATCCTGGCGAGTCAGGTGCCCGATATATTTTCCGTGCCCGTCGAACCCGTTGCCCAACGGTAGAGTGCCGATGCCTTCCAGATTGAGGCGGGTCAGGATGAGGGGGTCAGTGCCCTCCATGTAACCGACGGTCCCCATGCATTCCTCCCTAATTGCGTTATGCGTCCAGTGATGTGCAGACGCTATATGCTGCTGAGCGGTGCGAACGCTTGGCTCAGTGTAACACCCGGCCAGGCGAGCGTCAACGTGCGTTTTTTGATTGCGGATGCCGGGGCTGAGTGTGGTAAACTAATCATCCGGGTTTGCGCCACGTTAGGGTCAGGTTGGAGCACTGTGGAAAGGCAACAACGATGGAAGTTATGCAACGAGAAGGCATCGTCGCCCGCGCCGAACCGCGACAAACGGCGCAGGTGAAGTTGGTGGGCCAAGACCTGGTGTTGGAAGCGCCTGTGGGTACGCCTTTGGAAGCTTATCTTCGCGCGGCAGAGCCGCTCAACGCCCGGCCTATGGATGCGCCGGTAGTGGCGGCGATAGTGGACGGCCAGTTGCGCGAACTCACCATGCCAGTGACCCGCGACGCGCAGGTCGAGCCAGTGACGCTGCGCTCCAGCGACGGGATGCGCGTCTACCGGCGGTCATTGGTCTTTCTGCTGGTGACGGCGGCGCGGGAACTCTACCCCGGCTGCGAGATTGTCGTCGAGCACGCGCTGCCGAACGGCGGGTTCTTCTGTACGGTCATGGGGCGTGGGTCGTTCACCGAGGATGAACTGGCGCAGCTTGCTACGCATATGCAAGAGATCGTGGCCGCCGACGAACCGATTGGCAAAGTGCGCGTTCCGCTTGAGAAAGCCAGGGCGTACTTTGAAACCATTGGAGCCGATGACAAGCTGCGCTTGCTCGAAAACCGGGATAAGGACTATCTGGTCCTCTATACCCTGCGCGGACAAAAGGACTATTACTATGGTTACATGGTGCCCTCGACGGGCTACCTGACCACGTTCAGTTTGCAGCCCTACTCGCACGGCTTCGTGTTGCGATACCCGCGCGCGGAGAACCCAGGCATTATCTACCCGGAGGGGGAGTCGCCAAAGTTAGCGGCGGTCTTCGAGCAGACGGCGGAGTGGTTGGAACTGCTTGGGATAGAAGACATCGGCCAGTTGAACCGGGCCATTGCCGAGGGGCGCGCGCGCGAGTTGATCCTGGTGGCCGAGGCGTTGCACGAACAGCGCGTGGCGCAGATCGCCGCGGAGATTGCGCGCCTGCACCATGAGCGGTGTGCGCGACTGGTGCTGATCGCCGGGCCGTCTTCGTCGGGCAAGACGACGTTCTCCAAGCGGCTGGCGATCCAACTGATGGCGCAGGGCCTCAGACCCTACCCGCTCGCCCTGGACAACTACTTCGTGGATCGGGACCAGACCCCCCGCGACGAAAACGGCGACTATGACTTTGAGGCGCTCGAAGCGCTGGACCTGGACCTGTTCAACGCCCAATTGCTCACGTTGATGGACGGGCGCGAGGTCCAGTTGCCGCGTTACAACTTCATCTCTGGCGCACGTGAGCCGGGAGAGAAAGTGCAGCTCAGTCACTCGCACATCCTGTTGGTGGAGGGCATTCATGGAATGAACCCTGCGCTGGTGCGCGCCCTGCCCGAAGGCTGCACCTATCGGGTGTACGTGTCGGCGCTCACACAGTTGAACATCGACCGGCACAACCGTGTCCCCACTACGGACGTGCGCCTGCTGCGCCGCATTGTCCGCGACGCGCGACACCGGGGTTATACTGCCAGCGACACCATCGGGCGGTGGCCGAGCGTGCGGCGCGGTGAGAAGCGCTACATCTTCCCGTATCAGGAGAACGCCGACGTCATGTTCAACTCATCGTTGGTGTACGAACTCTCGGTGCTCCGCCCGCTTGCCGAGCCGCTGTTGCTTCAGGTGGACCGGGACTCGCCGCATTACATTGAGGCCAAGCGGCTGCTGTCGTTTCTGCGCTGGGTGCGCCCGCTGGACGACCACCTGATCCCCGACAACTCGCTGCTGCGCGAGTTCGTAGGCGGGTCGATCTTGCGCGATTATATGCCGGGTGAGCGGCGACAGTCCAACGGCAGGGATGAATGGTGATTTCGTGTAGTCATCAAGAACAACAACAGAGGCGACGATGAG
>DAOTXU010000324.1:0-30812 GCA_034435135.1 Anaerolineae bacterium
GGGCCGGGGGGTGAGGAAAAACACGCAGAACCTTGCTGCTGAAGACTCGCCTTAAAATGGAATGCCCCCGTATTTGTTCACCTTATGGCTCCCGCGACTAAAATCGCGGGTGAATTCGCAATTCTGACGGCGCTATTTTGCGATTAGCCGCCGACTTTAGTCGGCGGGTTGCGAAAAACACAGTGCAGCGCCGCACAGGGCAGACAAGGTGAACAGATACATGCCCCCAACGCTCATTTACCGATTTGCAGCATTGACGGTTGTCTTGACAAAGGAAGGTGTGGTAAAGTCCCCCCACTCGCCTTGCTGAACCGGAATCGAACACCCCATGCGTATCTTCACCAACGAACGCCGCATCAAGCGGATGCGCCGCCTCGGCCAGGTTATGTTCCTGGTCGCGCTGGCGGTCCTCATCGGCAGCATGGTCCTCTTCTGGACGCTGCCCCCTCAGACGCAGGTGCAACTCTTCTGGCTCTCGACGCTCCTGCTGCTCGTGGGGCTGGTCTCGGCGGTGTCAGCGGTGCGCCTCACCAACGATTGGGTGCGCACCCCGCGACCGGAGGACGTGCTCAACGAGGGCCTCAAGGGGCTGGGCAACAACTACGCGCTTTTTCATTACTACATGCCCGCGCGCCACGTGCTCACCGCGCCGCAGGGGATCTTCTGCCTGGAGGTGCGCGCGCAGTCCGGCAAGTTCAGGGTCAAAGGCGAGCGCTGGCGTGCGCGCGGCGGCCCACTCTCATGGCTGGTCCGTTTCCTCCGACAGGAGCACATCGGCGACCCGACGCACAGCGCGCAGTTCAACGCTGCGCGCGTGCAGAAGTGGATGAACGCGATCATCCCCGACTCCGGCGTGGCGGTTGAACCGGTCGTGGTCTTTATCCACCCCGGCGCGACGTTCGAGGCTGAGTCGCCGACCGTGCCCGTGCTCTACGCCGACTCCGAGCGCGAGCCGAACCTGCGCGCCTACATCACCGCACTTGGCCGGGATAAGGATCGCGCCCCGCTGACGCGCGACAACCGCCGCGCGCTCGAAGAGGCCGCCGGCGCCGCGAAGAAGTAGCATTGGGCTACCTGCCGGGTTGAGTGCATGGACAAGGCTCAAGAACGCAGGTGAGTAATCCTGACTGGACAGTGGGCCTAAGCCCACTGTCCACGTTTGTCTTACTGTTGAGACATGGACGTGAGATGCAACGCCGCACATGCACGCCGTTAACCGCCCTGGCGGGCGTTTTGGCCCTGGCGTTTGTCCTACGCATGATCGCGCTCGACGGCCCGGCGCTGCGCGGCGACGAGGCGCACACCGTCCTCGGCTGGGCCGGCTCCCTTTCTAAAGTCATCGAAACGATGGCGACGGTGGACCCACACCCGCCGCTGGCGTATGCCGTGTTCAACGTGTGGCTGGCAGTGTCGGGAAATTCAGAACTTGCCGCCCGGTATCTCAGTGCGTTGGCGGGGTTGGTCGCGGTCGCCGCCGTGTACGCGATGGGTCGGCGCGTCCTCGGCTTGTGGGGCGGGCTTCTCGCTGCGCTGCTGATGGCGCTGAACCCGTTCCAGGTGTGGCACAGTCAAGATGCCCGCAACTACGCGCTCTGGACCGCCGCCAGCGCGTTGGCTGTCTGGCTGATGCTGCGCGCCGTCAACCAAGACCGGCGGCGCGACTGGGCGGCGTACATCGTGGTGGCGGCGGCGGCGGCTTACATTTTCTATCTAGAATTGGCGCTGCTCGCCTTCCAGAACGTCTACGTCCTGGTCACGCGCTGGCGCGCCCGCGCACTGCTCAGGCGATGGTTCACCGCGCAGGCGCTCGTAGCGTTGATTCTCGCGCCCTGGTACCTCATGCCCCGCCTCGGCGGGTACACCGGAACGGCGGGCGGCCTCGACTTGAGCCACACCGTCACCTGGGTGATTCCAACGCTGATCTTCGGCGAGACGCTGCCGCCAGGCATGGCGAACTGGCTCTGGGTCGCCGCGTGGGCGCTGATCGCGGGTGGGCTGGCCGCAGCCTGGCGCGCGGACCGGGGGCGCTTCGTCTTCCTGGCGGCTTACGCGGGCGTACCGCTGGCGACGCTGTGCGCGTTGTCCCTCACGCAGCCGATCTTCCGCCCGCGCTATATTATCGCCTCGACGCCGGCATATATGCTGGCGCTGGCCGAGGCGGTGATGGCGCTGGCGCGCTGGCGCCGCCTTTCGGCGCCGCGCCGCGCGTGGCTGGTCAGCGGGGTATGGGGCGGGGTGCTGCTCGTGATGGGGTTGGGGCTGTGGCACCACTACACGAATCCGCTCTACCGCAAGTCCCCCGATTGGCGCGGTCTGGTCGGCTTTTTGGAAGCGCGCGTCGGGCCAGGCGACATCGTGGCGCAGAACACGCCCGACCCCGCCTTTGATTATTACTATCCCCGCGCGCACGCCACTGTCCCTGCCGAACCGAACGCCAACCCCGCCGAAACCGCTGCGCTGCTCGCCGGCCTGCTGCGCGATCACCGGGCGCTGTGGTTCCTGCCCACCATCGACCCCGCCTGGGACCCCGACGCGACCGCGCTCGCCTGGCTGGAGGGCAACGCGCAGCGTATCGACGACGTGTGGGTTGGCGCGTTCCGTGTGCAGCAGTGGCGCGACTGGCGTGCGCCGCCGTCGGAGTTGGACGGGATCACGCGCCACACCGCGATCCGCGTTGGCGAGTTCGCCAGTATGGTCGGCTACGAGGTTTATCCGCCGCCAGTGCGAGATACGATTCTGCTCCAGGCCGGGGAACGGCTGCGCCTCATCCTCTACTGGACGCCCTTTGCGCGCGCACGAGTCGATAACACGGTCTTCGTCCACCTGGAAGGCGCGGTCAACCCGGCGACTGGGACGCCGCTCTGGGCGCAGGACGATCACCCGCCGCAAGGAGGCCGCGCGCCCACCAGCCAGTGGCACGTGTGGCCGGCGGGCACGCTGCTGCGCGATGTGTTCACACTGGACCTGAAAGATGTCCCGCCAGGGGGCTATGTACTGCGCATCGGCATGTACAGCCCGCGCACGGGCGCGCGCGTGGAAATGCGCGACGCCGAGACCGGGCAGTCGGGCGACTCGATCAACCTGTTCGAGGTGATTGTGCTGTCCAGCGGGTGACGCGGCGGGCGCAACGGTAGGGCGATTGCATGAAAAACGGAGTTGGTTCTGACCCAGGGAGACCCGGAGAATAAACCGCTAATAACGCGAATGACGCGAATATTAATGAACTGATTCAAACTCTTGCCAACAGCTGGCCGTGCTAAGCGTTTATCTACCTCACCCCCGTCTCGCCTGCGGCTCGACACCCCCTCTCCGCTTGCGGATATAGTCCGGCGTAGCCGGGAGAGGGGGACGGGGGATGAGGTCGCCCGCAAACACGACCAGCGTCACCGCATCGGTGTTGTTGGCTCAAAAGCTTGAATCACTTCAATCATAGAAGGTTGGTGCACTTTCTTGGAAAACCTCGGCTGATGCGGTCTAGCTACCGGACATCGGACAGTTGTTCTCACCCCGGCTTCGCCGGACTATAGCCCCCGTCCCCCTCTCCGCACGCGGAGAGGGGAGTCGGTCCTGTTCCGCGTCTGAAGTCCTCCTCTCCATTTTTGGAGAGGGGGACTTAGGGGGTGAGGTAAGAGAATACAAGAGCCTTTTTCTCGGACATGCGTTCAGTGTCCGGTAGCTAGTGAGGCGGTCAGAATTCGCGTTATTGGCGTTATTCGCGGTTTCTTCTGCGTTTCATGCAATCGCTCTGGCGCAACAGTTTATCGCGGAATTGGCAGTTGTGGTATGATGCAATCAAAACCGTCGTTGGGATGATCGCCGATGGTATGATTGAAGAAGAGATTCTCAGGGCTTATCCCGACCTGGAACACGAAGACATCCGCGAGGCGCTGAAGTACGCTGCCCAAGCGGACAGAGAGCGAGAACTACCACTCATCACATCCTAAGGATTTTTATCATTCGTATTCCGCGCGCTTTCGGTTGGATCGCTGTCGTTGCGCTGGTCGCCCTGGCGATGGCGCTCGTGATTTACAGAGCGGGCCTGCTCATGGTCGAACAGGCTTCGCTGCGCGGCGACGGGATCAGGCTCAGCGTCACGCCGCCGCCCCCGCCGCCCGACCCCTGGGAGCCGTTCGCGCAGGTGGACCCGGCCATCGTCGGGTGGCTGGAGATGCCCATCGTGCGCCCGCTGGACTCGCTCGGTGGGCGAGTCGTGCCGGTGGGGGCGTGGCTTCCCGCCACCGGGAACACTTTGTTCGCGCTGCCGACCTTCACGCCCTTCCCGACGCCCACCCCTGCCCCGACGTTCACGCCCTGGCCGACCCGGCCCCCGGTGACGGGGTTTCTGCCCACACCGACCCCTGCGCCAATCGACGGCATGATCCCGGACGAGGGCGTGTGGTACGGGGCTGTGCTGATCGAAAGCAACTGCGCGCCCGCCGGGTTTCCTGCCGCCGGCCCGCTCACGCAGCAGTTTCACAGCCGGCACATCGGGATCGACATCGGGATGGACACCGGCACACTGCTCCTTGCCACGCACAGCGGCCAGGTGATCTACGCCGGGTGGAGCGACCGGGGTTACGGCAATCTGGTAGTCATCAAGAACCGGCAGTTTGCCACCTACTACGGCCACCTGAGCGAGATCAACGTAGCCGAGGGACAGATGGTCACGGTTGGGACCCCGATCGGCTTGAGCGGCAACACGGGCAATTCCAGCGGCCCGCATCTGCACTACGAAACCCACATCGATGGCGTGCCGGTGGACCCGCTGACGTTTGCAGTGCGTGGGCATCGTCACTGCTGATCGCGCATCACCAGCGCTTGGGTTAGTATCAGGTTTGAATCGCGCCCCCAACCCTTCTGCGCCGGCGCAGAGTTTACTTTTTCTAACCCTCCTATTGCCCTGACATTGTGAAAAGTGCCACTTTTGATCGAATCACCGGCAGAACTTGGACAATTCCGCTGAGCAGGGCCAGATTAGCCCTTTGTCCCGCCTCTCCGGGTTTGAGAGCAGTTTGGCTCCGGTACGAAGTTCATTCTTTCTTGTCAAAAGGACTTGCGCGAACGATCACTTACGTTTACTATGAAATCAGCACTTTTGTCCAGGATTGGGGTGTACAGGTGGCGGTTGCAAAGCGCGGTGTACCGGTCAAGGGTATCAGCAGGCCGGCAAAACGCCCGCCGTCGATTCCACAGAGACGCGCGCAACATCCAGCGACGCTGTTTGTTTCTTCGCGGGTGCGCGCGCTCGCGGTGATGAGCGTTGTGTTGTTGGTCGCCGCGACGGTAGGGACGTACCTGGTGACCGGCGCATTCGTGCAGGGCATTCACGAAGCGCAGGCGGATCGGCTCAACCGCGCAGTGAACAGCACAGTGGGAGCCGTAGCCGACTTTGAGCGCCGACACCTGGAGATACTCAACCTGGTGCGCGGGACGAACGGCGCGCCTCAGTTGGTGCTCACCGAGGATGGGCGCAACCTGCAACAGCTCATCGAGCCGCTGGCCGCCAACGCAGGGATCAACAGCGTCATCATCACCGACTGGAACGGCGTGGAGGTGCTGGGTCTTCAGCGCGTCGCGCGCGATGGCGAGGTCGATTACGCGGTCAGCGCGGCGACGGACCTCTCGCCGCTGCCCATTGTGTCCGACTTCCTGGTCGAGGGCGCCGACCTGAGCCGCCGCCCGTCCGCCATCGCGCTTACGCCGCAGGGTTACGCGCTCTTCACCGCCGGCCCGGTGACGCGCGACGGGCAGTTTGTGGGCGTGGCGCTGGTCGGGTCGACGCTGGATGAGCTGGCGGAAACCCTGCGCGCGAACACGCTCACCGAGGTGTCGCTGTATCTACCCTCCGGCGAACTGGCGAGCGCCACCCTCGATGAAACTGCCGTCGGCGACCTGGAGCCATCGGTTGCCGAGGAAGCGGCGACCTCCGGCGCCGTGCGGTTGGAGACGGCGCACGTGAATGGACGCCATTACCAGATCGCCTATGCGCCCCTTGCAGTTGGCGGCGAGGTTCTGGCGGTGATCGGGGTATACGTGCCCAACGGCCTGTTCGCCGCCACCGAGGCGAGCCGGCAGGCGCTCAGCCTGGTATTTGCAGGCATGGCAGCGACGACGATGGTGAGCCTGTTCGTGACCCTGTCTTGGCTCTACACGTGGCGACTGGCGCGCGTCCGGGCTGCCGCCGAGGCGTTGGGCGGCGGCGACCTCCGCGCGCGAACCCGGATGCACCCCACTGACGAGGTGGGCGCGTTAGGGCGCAGTTTCGATGCGATGGCCGACAGTCTGGAGCGGCGCATGGAGTTCTTGGCGCTCTCGCTGCGGGCGCAGCGCCGCGAGACCTCGCGCCTCAGCGCGGTGCTCGACTCAGTGCCGGATGGATTGATCGTGCAGGATAATGACGGGCGCGTGATGCTCATGAACGACCCAGCGCGGAAGCTGCTCGGCTCGCGGCGCGTGTTCCGCGACAGCAGCCTGTACCGGCTCACCGCGCTGGTGACCGACACGCTGGGCGCGGCGCTCGCGCCGGGGGTGTACGCGCTGGGCGACCCGGTCCGCGTGGAAGTCAACGACCACGTTTTGAACGTGCAGGCGGCGGCGATCCTCGACGAGCGCTCAAAAACGCCCCGGCGCATCGGCACGGTGGTCGTGCTGCACGATGTGACCCCGCAGGCCCTCGCCGAGCGGCAGCGTGAGCGGTTAATCGACCGGATGGCGCGCGAGGTCTACGAGCCGCTGGCGGCGTTGCAGCGCAACACGCTCCTGAAAGGGAGCGACGACTACAGCGCATCGCTGCGCGCCCTGGTGGTCGGCCTGCGCAGCAACATGATCTCGCTGGAGCGCATGATCCTGGAGATGCGCGACCTGAGCACCCTGGACCGCGACGTACTTCAGGTGGGGGCCTTCCCGCTTTCGGTGGAAGAGCTGGTCTGGGGCCTGGTGCGCGACTGGCAGGCTGCCATCGACGAGGCCGGGCTGCGCGTGCACGTGATGCTCATGGACCGCGATATGTTCATCCTCGGCGACGAGCGCCGCCTGCGCTGGGCCATCGGCAACGTGATCGACAACGCGACCAAATACACCCCGCCCGGCGGCGAGATCGGCATTGTGGTGGCGACCGGCAGCGACTCGGAGGCGGTGTTTACCATCAGCGACAGCGGCGTGGGCATCAGCAAGGACGACATGCCCTTCGTTGGGCAGCGTTTCTTCCGAGGCAAGCCGCGCACTGCCGATGGGAAACCGATCCGTACCCCCGGCACCGGGCAGGGGTTGTTCATCACCAGGCGCGTGATCGAGGCGCACGGCGGGCGCGTGAAAATCGATAGCTGGCCGGGTGTTGGCACCGATGTGCGCCTGACGCTGCCGCTGGTCCTGCCGGAGCCAGTGCGTGGTTGGCCGGGCGTCACGACGGTTGACACCGGGCGTTACACGATCCCCGAATTGGAGACGCTCCGCGTGGAGTTGGGCGACAGTCCGAGCGACTGAGCCTGACTTCATGAATCCTCATTGCCACACCCGGACGCGCGCTCACCCCGTCTCTTTGCCCTCCCCTAACGTCGGCGCTATGATTCGGCTGCATTGAAACCAACGGCTGCCGACACGGGGACAGCATGACCACTACCGTTATCTACAACGGCCAACTCGTCACGCCGACCGGCGTCATTGACAGGGGCTACGTCGCCGCTGAGGGCGAGCGGATCGTCGCGCTCGGCGAAGGCACACCGCCTGAAGACCTCCGCCGCGAGGACACGGCTTACATTGACGCGCAGGGGTGGCGTGTCGGCCCTGGATTCATCGATGTGCACGTGCACGGCGCGGACGGCCACGACACGATGGACGCCACGCCCGAAGCGCTGCGCAGCATGGCCGCCTTCAAGGCGCGGCATGGCGTGACCGCGTTCCTGCCCACCACCATGACCGACACGCTCGAAGCGATCCAGGCGGCGCTGGCGAACATCGGCGCGTGCCAGGACATGGCGGATGGGGGTGAAGGCGCGGAAATTCTGGGCGCGCACGTGGAAGGGCCTTACTTCAACACCGCGCAGAAGGGCGCGCAACCGGGCGACTACATCCGCCGCGCCGACGCCAGGGAATACGAACGCTGGTTTGACCTGTGCACCATCGGCATCATTAGCCTTGCGCCGGAGTTCCCGGAGAACCAGCCGCTTATCGCCTATGCACGCCAGCGGGGAGCCGCCGTCTCGGTGGGACACTCCAACGCCACTTACGAGCAGGTCGTCGAGGCGGTGGCGCTCGGCGCGAACCACATCACGCACACGTACAACGGCATGAGCGGCCTGCATCACCGCACGCCGGGCGTGGCGCTGGCCGCGCTCACCCTGCCGGAGCCATACGTCGAGATCATCTGCGATCTGCACCACGTCCACCCCGCGATGATCGCCCTGCTGGTGCAGCTCAAAGGGCCTGAGCGAGTCTGCCTCATCACCGACGCGATTCGCGCGACCGGGCTGCCTGACGGCGTGTACAGGCTCGGCAAGCAAACCGCCATCGTCAAAGACGGCCTGCCGCGCACGTCCGAAGGCAACCTGGCCGGCAGCAGCCTGACGATGGACGCGGCGCTTCGCAACGTGATCAAGGCGACAGGGGCGCCGTTCGCAGACGCCTGGCGCATGGCAAGCCTGACGCCGGCCGAGTCCATCGGCGTGGAGGCGCGCAAGGGCAGCCTGGCCGTCGGCAAGGACGCGGACATCGTGGCGCTGGATGGGAGTTTGCAGGTCGCGCTGACGATGGTCAAGGGGCGGGTGGCTTACCGGCGCTAGTCCCTGTTGCCCATAGCGCTGCCGGCTTGCTTCATTGTAGCTTCATAGTAGAATGATCTTTGGTTGCTTTTCCCATTCGGTGGGGCAGATTTGGCAAAGATTGGGTAAGATATACAAATACATGGCCTGAAGCCTTTAATACATGCAGTCATCGCTTCTTCACCAAGAAAAGCGCACGGGTACAGTACGCCACATTACACCCTTACGGGGTTTGTTCATCCCCCAGGAGAAACCGTATGCCCGCCGACCAATGGCGCGTGACACCGATGCAACTGCGCCGCCGCTGTGATCCCAAGCAATTTACCTTCAAAACCACCGCCGAACTCCCCTCCCTGGATGAAATCATCGGACAGCCGCGTGGGGTGCGGGCGATTGAGTTCGGCATCGACATGAAAAGTCCCGGCTACAACATCTACGTGCTGGGGCCGAGCGGCACCGGTCGCCTGACTGCGGTCGAGCGCTTCATCCGTGAGCGCGCGCGACACGACCCCACCCCCAACGACTGGCTGTATGTGCACAACTTTGCCACGCCGCACCGGCCCAAAGCGTTACCTCTGCCCGCCGGCAAAGGCCACCAGCTGGACCAGGATATGCGGGCTTTCGTCGCGTACCTGCGCGAGCAGTTGCCCAAGGCGTTTGAAAGCGAAGCCTACCAGGAAGCCGCCCAGGCCATCCAACGCAGCCTCGACGCCAGGCGCGACAGCGTCTTGCAGGCGCTACAGGCTCAGGCAGCCGACCGCGCCCTCGCCATCGTACAATCGCCGGCGGGGCTGGCGGTGGTGCCGCTCCGTGAGGACGGCCAGTTGATGGACGCTGAAGCCTACGAACAACTGCCCCCAAAGAAGCGCCAGGCCATCGACGCCGCCAGGGGAGAGCTAGAGGACGCCATCACCGACAGGTTGCGGGAGGTGCGCGAACTGGAACGCGAGGCGCAGGGGGCGCTCGACGCGCTGGCGCAGCAGGTGGCTGCGCACACGGTCGATGCGCACCTGGACGAGCTTAAAGCGCGCTGGGCCGAATTCAAAGAGGCCGCCGCCTACCTGGAAACCGTGCGCGCCGACGTAATCGCCAACGTAGAGGGATTGCGTAGCGGCGCCTCGGAACCAATCCTGCCCGGCAGCGCGGACGATCCGTTTCGGCGCTACCAGGTCAACCTGATCGTTGACAACAAAGACGCTGAGGGCGCGCCAGTGTTGGTCGTCAACCAGCCGACGTTTCGGGAGCTGGTGGGCCGAGTCGATCACCAGGTGATCCTCGGCGCGCTCCACACCGACTTCACGATGATTAAAGCCGGCGCGCTCCACACCGCCAACGGCGGCTACCTGGTGATCCGGGCCATGGACGTGTTCAGCCACCCCTATGCCTGGGAGGCGCTCAAGCGGGCGATGACCACGCGCGAAATCCGCATCCAGAACCCTGAAGCGCAAGATGTCACCGCCATGACCACCCAAACCCTGGAACCCGAACCGATCCCCCTGGACGTGAAAGTGGTACTGCTCGGCCACTCCTGGCTGTATTACACCCTCTACGAGCAAGAGGATAGCTTCCCCGAACTATTTAAGGTCAAGTCTGACTTCGCCACCGTCATGGACCGGAGGCCGGAGAACGAGCAGAACTACGCCTGCTTCGTCGCCGCGCGCTGCAAAGAAGAGAGGTTGCCCCACTTTGACCCCGGCGGTGTGGCGCGGGTCGTCGATTACGGGTCGCGCCTGGCGGAGAACCAAAATAAGCTCAGCACGTTGTTTGGTGAGGTCGCCGATCTGATTCGCGAGTCGGCTTACTGGGCGCGCCGGCGCCACCACGACGTGGTAAACGCCGAGGATGTGGAGCAGGCCATCCGTGAGCGACTCTACCGCCACAACCTGGACGAAGAACACGCGCGCGAATCGATCATAAACGGCATGATCTTCGTAGACACCGACGGCGCGGTAGTAGGCCAGGTCAACGGCCTAGTGGTCACCGGCAGCCCTGACCACGAGTACGGTCTACCCAGCCGGATCACCGCGCAGGTTCACCTGGGGCGGGATGGTGTGGTGCAGATCGACCGCGAGGTCAACCTGACCGGCCCTGTGCACAACAAAGGCGTGCTCATCCTCCGGTCCTACCTGGGCGCGAAGTACGCCCAGGACCGGCAACTCTCGCTGAACGCCAGCCTGACCTTCGAGCAAAGCTACACGCACGTGGACGGCGATAGCGCCTCGTCCACCGAACTGTACGCGCTCTTATCCGCGCTGGCGCGTATCCCGGTCAAACAGGGGATCGCGGTCACCGGCTCGGTCAATCAACTGGGGCAAGTGCAACCCATCGGCGGCATCAACGCTAAGATCGAAGGTTTCTTTGATCTGTGCAAAAAGCGCGGCCTGACCGGGGACCAGGGCGTGCTGATCCCCGCCGCCAACCTGCGCGATTTGATGCTCAAAGACGAGGTGGTGCAGGCAGTTGAGGAAGGGAAGTTCCACCTCTGGGCGGTGGAGACTGTCGACCAGGGCATTGAAGTGCTCACCGGCGTTCCGGCGGGCGAACCGCAACAAGACGGCACCTATCCCGAAGGCACGGTCAACCGCGCGGTGATTGACCGCCTGATCGAACTCGACGAGAAGATGGAGAAAGACAGCAAGGACGGCGACCAGGACGATCCCAAAAGTGACGAGGAGCCGACACCGAAGGATGACCTTACGGCCCGGCGAGGCATCTCCGCCACACGGTTAGGTAATCGCAGGTGTGATCTCACCACGAAGAACGCAGGGAGCACAGGGTTTCAGATAGACAGGACCTCCCCGCGCCCTCGGTGAACGCTGTGGCAGAGGACCTCCCGGCTAGAAAGCGGCAGCACACCAGGAGTAGCCTATTTCCAACGCGTGCTTTCCCAAAGTTGCGCGCTGGCTGGCGTTCGTTGGGATTACGCTTGTCGGCGCGTGGTTGCTTCTCAGCCTGCCGCCTCCGGCTTCGACGATTCTGTTCGCGCTGATCGGCGGCGTCTGGGTAATCGTGGTTGCGGAGCGCGTGCTTCCATCGGCGCGGCGGGACAGCATCAAAGCGACTGCCGCCGCCATCGTGCAAGAATCGCTGCGCCTGCACGTGAAAGGCGCGCTGGCGGCGGTCAGGCGCCCGCCTCACCTGTACGCGCTGGCGGCGCTGGGGCTGATGGCGCTGAGCGCGCATAGCTTCCGACCTGACAGTCCTGGAACGCTGGAAACGGGCTTCTGGCTCATGGTGATCGGCGGCCTCGCGCTGGGCGCGGCGCTCCGCGTGACCGACCAGCCCATCCACCCACCTGTAGCGGTTGACGCACCGCTGACACCTCCCCGCACGCGCTGGGGCCTGGTGGGGGTCGGCATCTTCGCCATCTTCCTCGTATCCGAGACGAACGGGCGCGTGCTCGGTGTCGAAATGCTTTTCAATATGTCCCACCACCTCCAGTTTGCGCTGTTCTGCGGGGGCGTCGCGCTGGCCGTGTGGGGCCTCAGCGGCGCGCGGTGGCCTTTGCGCTGGCGCATCGACCTCACCCGCTACGAGGCGTTGATCCTGGCGCTCCTCACCGGGGTTGCGTTCATCCTACGCATGTGGGGACTCGACACGACGCTGCGCGTGCTCCTCGATGAAATGCATTGGGCCACCGGCATCTTAAGCTTTTGGGTGTTTGATGATGTCCGGCTCCTGACGCCGATGACCGGCATCTCGCCGTATTCCTGGTTCTACCCCTACTGGCAAAGCTGGCTGGTCCCCGTCTTCGGGCGCAACCTGACCGGCTTCCGCGCTGCGAGCGCTGTCATCGGAACCCTGACGGTGCCGGCGGTGTACCTGCTGGGGCGCACATATTTCGACCGCGCGACCGCCGTGCTGGGCGCGTTCTTCCTGACGGTCTTTCCGCCCCACGTGCATTTTAGCCGCATCGCCATGCCCCTTATCGGCGACCCCCTGTTCGGCACACTGGCGCTGGCGTTTATCGCGCGCGGCCTGAAGACCAACCGACGCGGCGACTTCGCCCTGGGCGGCGCATCGCTGGGCATGACCCAATACTTCTTCGAGGGCGGGCGGTTGCTGTTCCCGCTGGCGACGGCGGCATGGCTGGGGCTAGGCGCGTTGATCTGGCGTCCGCGCCCCCGGCTGCGGAACCTGCTCGTCATGGCGCTGGCGGCGCTGATCGTCGGGCTGCCCTTCTACTACACCTTGTTCGGGATCAGAGCGCCGTTCGCACAGCGGTTGCCGGTCTCTGGGATGCAGTCCAACGTGTTGCTGGATGAGGCCGGCGCTTTCAACGTCGAAATCTATCTGGAGCACCTGAGAAACGCGCTGCTCTATCATGTCCACCTGTCGGAGCAGCCGGCTATCTACTATTATGGCGGCAGGCAACCTTTGATCCTGTCCTATGTGGCACCCTTCTTCCTATTGGGGCTTGCCTTTCTGCTCGGGCATCCGCGCGCGCTCTGTACCGGCCTGTTCGTCTGGATGGGCCTCAACGTGCTCGGAAACAGTTTCCTGCTCGGCAGCTACACCTCCGCGCGGTACATCGTGGTCCTGCCCGCACTGGCGTTAACCATCGCGGCAGGGCTGCGGTATACGCTGGCGCTGATCTGGCCGGACGGACGCGCGGTTTACCAGCGTTTGATCCTGGTCGGCGCGCTGGTCGCCGTTGTCGGCGTCGCCCAGGTGACTTACTACTTCGGGCCGCACCTGGAAATCCTCAACGTCGAGGCGCGGGCGTCCAAAGACGGCGACGGTGAAGACGCGCTGTTGCGCTCGGTTGACTTCCCGCCGGGCACGCACATTCACATCATCACTGATTCGTCGTTCGATGTAGGATATGGGCGCGACTTGCTGGCCTTCCTGCGCGACAGGTTGACGCTGCACGTCACCCCGCCCGCTCAGTTCACGTCCCAGTACCTCGATGACCTGCCGCGCACCGTCGATCACGCTTTCTATATTTTGCAGGGCGACCAGAAAACCCTGCATCGCCTGTATTATCACTTCCCGCGCATCGAGGCGCGCGGGCTGAGTCCATACAACGTCCCGGTCGATAAACAACTCATGTTGTACTACGTGCCGCGCATCCCACTCCGTTACGAAAAGGTCCCGTGAATAAACCCAGGGCAATCGCATAGCAGGTGGGTATGGGGAAGTGAGGGGAAATGTGGCAGACCAAGAACCTATCCGAAAAATCTTCTCAAGCGACCTGGACAAGGGGCTTAAGCCCCTTGTCCACCATTATTCGGATAGGCTCCAATAGGTTTTCCCACAGTCCTGCGGGCGCTGCCTGGGTTTCTCGCACTTAACGGTTCTCCTTTGCAGAAAAGAAGCCCCAGAAGGCCACGGCGGCCAGAGCCGCCCAAAAAACAAAAGGCGAACTCAGGCTGATCTGCGCGAGACTGTTCCCAAGAGGCGGGGAAATCAATCCACCCAGCGCGGAAAAGACCATAACCAACCCCATGGCCGTTCCCGCATACATCGCACCAACACCCTCCAACTCGATAATTGTGGTCATGAAGATCGCCATAAAACCGTCTCTGAACATACCGGCGATGATGACGGAGACCCAGACCATCAGGCCAGTGGCAATGGATAGCAAGCCCACGCCAATGGCAGTCATCAGCGTGGCGGTGACCAGAATCGCTTTCCGCGAGCCGAGTCGGTCAGACAACAGGGTAATTGGGATGGCAGAAAGCAAGCTAACGGTGTGGAAGGCGGCCAGGGCCCCATCGGCGCCAGCAGTTGACCAGCCGATCTCTCGCAGGTAAAGGGGTAGGTAGCCCAGCATTCCTTGAACACAACCACCCAGCCCCATGATGGCTAATCCAAGAACCCACACTTTCCGGATACGCGCCACATGTGACAGTGCCCGGCGGATGGACACTGTGCCCTCATTACCGGTCGCAGGCCGGCTCTTGCTGGGTGTAGTGCGGGTGAACGCCCAGGGGAGGCTCATTCCAACCGAGATAGCGCCGTAGAGGAAAAGCACATTTCTCCAGCCGCCGAGCAGGGGGGACAAGACGGTGGCGCTGATCATTGACCCCAACACAAACCCCAGCGCCATCCCGGCAGACACAACGCCATTCGCCAGCCCCAGCCGTTGCTTTGAAAACCAGATGCCGCAGACTTTGTGCACATTCATCGGGATGGCCGGCGTCAGTAATCCATATAGAAGAATGGTTGCTGACAGGGTCACGAAATCGGTTGCGCGTCCCCGCAAAGCGCCTGCCATCCCGACCAGCAGGCAGGCTATGGTCAGGGTGCGTTTGGCACCATACCGGTCGCCTATGGACCCGCCAATCAGACCGGTAAAGATGCCTGTCAACGAACCCATGCCCCATACTGCGCCGATCTGAACGAGGCTTAGTCCGAGGTCCTCTGATATCTCTTTAAAGAGAACGGGCATACACATGGAGGGCATGGCGACTACGAGGGTATGAGTCAGGGCGGCCAGGGAAAGCATGTACCACTTGTAGTTTGTCTCGACGTTTTTGCCGTTCATCCTGTCGCTCGGTTCATCGCGGAATCAGAGGTCCTGGTGCGAGGCGCGGTCTCTCTAGGTCCTTCGGGGGTCAGGTGACATCAGTCGCCAGGAGAACCCTATCCCTGCAACAGAATTGCCCGGATGGCCTCGGCATAGGCCGCGCTATCGTCGTCGCCGGTGACGAACTCAATCTTGTCGGCGCTATCGACGCCCAGACCCAGTTCGACAGCGCGCGCGATCTGCTCCTGTGCGAAGATCGGCCCCTGGCTGACCGCGTCGGTCGTGCCGAAGTAGCGCAGCAGCGCCACCCCCACCGCGTCCAATGCGACGCGGTCCGTGCCCGCCAGGATCACCTCAGCGTTGACGCGCTTTCCTTCGTGCGGCCCGCCGTTGACAAACGCTTCCACGCCGTCCAGCACCACCAAATCCGGCGCGTAGACCGCGTTGATCTCCGCGATCTTCTCGCGTTGATGCCCGCCGTAGTGCAGCTCGTTCATATAGTCGTAGGTCGCGCCGGGCACATACTTGGCGACGATGCCCACCGAGTTCTTGAGCGAGAGCGTGAAATGCCCGCCGTATTGATGCGTTTTCAGGCAGCAGGTCTGCACGATCCCGTCCGCTTCCAGCGCCGGACGCGCCACCGGGAAACCGTTCGTCCAATAGCTGTCAGGGAGCTGCATCAGCTCCCAGTCATCCGCTGTCAACTCATCAAGCACAAGTGCCTCGAAGCCCAACTCGTCCGCCATGCGAAAGATGCCCTTGGCTTCCATCACCTGCCGGGTGTTGCCCATGCCGCTGCGGTCGCCGACCGTAATGCGGTCCGCGCTCATGTCTTGCAGCCGCCGGACTAGCGCGCTCAGTGTATCGGCGTGGGTCGAACCCGGCGTCGGGTGGGCGCTGTTGAAATTCGGTTTGACGAAGAGGTTTTTGCCTTTCACCGGGTTGATACACAGCAGGTCCAGCGCTGTGTTCACGCCTGTGGCCCGGTCCTGCGTTTTGACGAACGCGATCGGCGTTGTGGTACGCTCCGTCCTCTGGGTCGCCGTGCGCGCCGCAGTGGGGCGGATCATCGCTGTGCCCCTGCCAGCGCCCCACACCGACAACCAGGCCGCACTACCCAGCATAGCCATCGTCTTCAGAAAGCACCGTCGATCCGTTTTCGTGTGCATTGTGTCATTGCTCCTCATATCCGCTCAAAGAGGCGCGGGCGCGTACTGCCGGCTGTTCCACCTGCGAATCGGCTTGAGTCGATTGCGCGGAGTACTGTATCATGCGTGCAGGTGCCAGGCAACACGATTGTATATCTCTTTCCTCAAGAGTATGAAATCTCCCCAAAAGTGAAGCGGATGAAAACCGTAGGGCGATTGCTTGAAAGCTCAGCTATAGCATATCTGTGTCTTCTACAGAGCTGGCAGTCTCTGGGGTTGCGCCACCAGTTCCTTCCGCCTGCGATCCAACCGTTGCGCGACGACATGGCCGTCATCGGTCGGGCGATGCCGGTTCTCGAAGCCGACGTATTCTCCGAGTCGCTCGCCGGAAGTGCCAATGCGTTGATGGAGAAGCCTTTTGGCCTGATGTTCGCCTGAAGCGGGCGTGAGCGCTCAAGAGGCCTTTGAGAAGTATGAAATCATGTGAGGGGCGATCGTGAAAATCACGGTTGTGTTCATCGGGGACGGGAGCGGATGCGAAAACCCCTGAATGGGCGTGGTCATGCGCACAACTCAGTTGCCATGACGACGGGTGGGAGGGTTTCACGGGCGAGAATCCGTATGTTGCACAGGGGATCCCTTTTACCTCGAACGTTCCATGCCCGTCGCCTTATGTGCGGTGGGCCGCAGGGAAGGCCGTTGTCGTTGCGGGCAACCCTTCCTCGGAAAAAGACGCTGCGCTGAGCCTGTCGATCCCGCTGGCATCGATCCATCTGGCTGGATCAGGGCGTTACAAAGTCACAGACCTCTGGACGGACATAACGGAGGTCTATGATGAGGGCGAGTTTGCGCGCCTCAATTGCCTATTGCCACGAGACAAGACCCCAGGCGGGGTGTGCGTGTTCTGAAGATAGAGCCTGCCTGAAAGCAACAACTGATCCAGGTTCTTGTGAAATAGTCACGGCTTCATCTGGAGCAATGCTATAGGTCCATTGCTTGCCTGACGCACCGGCGGTAGGACCACAGAATAGCGTGGAGCGCCTGGGAGTGGGTGATCACACCCCACCCCCCATATCAAGGCCGAATCGCCGGAATCAGCGGGAGAGGACAGGGGGCTTATACCCCCTGTCCAGGTGTCATTGGTTCAGCCAGCGCTCAAATTCGTCCCCAGTCTTACGAGCGTTTCCCCATCGTGCCAAAGACCCAATCCCAGAGCGGCGAACTGACGCCGAAGCGTGCGTCCGGGTCTTTGTAGTGATGCATCATATGATGGCGCTTGAGGTATTTGGCGTACCGGGATCGCATCGGGAGATGATGGGTGGCGTAATGGATCATGTCGTAGATTAGATAACCGATCACAAACCCTGCCATGAGCGGATTGACCCACTGTGGGGCTTTGAGCAGCACGGCCAGCACCAGATAAAACAACCCGTAGAACAGAATCGCGAGCGGGATGCTCACCGGTAACGGCATTACCAGGCGGGTTTTGTCTTGGGGTTGCGCGTGATGTACGCCATGGAACAGAAAGAAGATCTTCTCCTGGCGCGGCGTGCGAGGCTCATAATGGAACAGGTAACGATGCAGGAGGTATTCTGTAAGCGTCCACAGGAGCACACCCAGAGCCATCCCCAGTGGGATGTACCACGGGAAGCCCGGACCGGATACTGTGATTACAGTGTAACCCATCAGGGCAGCCGTGACCGGCACCCACACCAGCAGGATGGTCACCGGGCTGATGTGCGTGAAAAACTCGAGAAAGTCAGATTGGAACAGGCGGATCGATTCAGGCTCGCGGCTCGTGTCTACTGGCAGAGGGCACATAGCATCTCTCCGATTGAAACGTATGGATTTAATGATTGTAGCAAAACTTCATCAGAGCATACCAGTGTGGGGCCATGAATCTCGTTCGCTGGATATGAAGCAAAAGGGCGCTGGCCACCGCAATGGGCATACCGCGTCTATCGTACTCAGAGGCCATTTGAGAAGTCCGGTCATGGAAGTTTATTTAGGTTCCGCCGACAAAAGTCGGCGGCTAATCGCCGGAAAGCCAGGCACGGGGGGGAATTCACCCCCGGCTTCAGCCGGGGGAACCCTTTTCAAACGGCTTCTCATGCTCCTCTCTGCATCACCCATTTGAAGAGACCGGGGAGACCCATTGGGAGTCTCCCCGACGCTTTGTCCGGGACGGTGCATTCTATCTGGCAACGCACGTGCGAACCGTGCGGATGGGCGCGGCTTACTCCAGAAACTTGCTGACGAAGGGGGAGTTCTCACCGCCGCGCATGAAGTGACCGGATGGCCCTTCACCCAAGAACTCGGAGAACCACGATTCGTGTTGGATCTCTTCCTGGAGGATGGCCAGCGCCAGAGCGTAGGTGCGGTGGTCTTTGCCCGCGGTCATATTGCACACCTCCGTATACCCGCGCACCGCACACCGCTCCGCCTCCACCAAGACCGTCAACATCGCCTTGATATTGGTGGGATCATCGGGCAGGAACGCAGGGGCACAGGCAGAGCGGTCGTGGAACTCGTTCATGCCTCGCGGCAACGCCCCGCCGAGTTCGTAGATTCGCGGCACCAATGCCTCGAAGTGGTTGCGGTCCTCGATGCGAGCGGCTTCGGCGATCGCTTTGAGACCTTCACCCTCCAGCCCGATCAGATTGACCCGGAGGATCGTGTAGTAGTAGTATGTGGTCAGCTCCGCCGCTGCATTGTCGATCAGCAGCTGCAACAAGTGGTCGACGTCGACGCCTGCGCGTACTACCATTTCGCGTGCCACTTTCGCCATTGTGTACATCCTTTCGTCATCATGGATTATCATTCAGAGAGCGGTCCCCTCATCAGGGACCTGTCGAGCGAACACGGGTTGTGCTGCACCTGTCCCGGACACTGACAAGGACATCGGAATATTATACTGATTAAAAAATAAAAACCAAAGCTAATTGATATTTGTTCCAATTTAGTGTGAAAGTATAGCGGATGTTCCCCCAAATGACAAGAGTGTCACCTCGTCAGCTACGCCACGCCGGACGAGGACAGCAGGGCTGCGCACATACCGCCAATGCGCTTGGCGCAGAAGCTCTTTTGATGGTATCTTAACCAAGACCGATTACAGGCGAAGAAACGATCGTAACAAAGAATCGGCTGAAGAGATGATGGTCAGCAAGGGCGATGGAGAATAATCCTTTCATCCAGGGGTTACGAGCGGCTGGACTGAAGATTACCGCGCAGCGCATCGCTATCTGCGCCTGGCTGCACCAGAACAACATCCATCCCGCCGCCGCCGATGTTCATGAAGCGCTGCGCGATGCGTTTCCCACGATGAGCATGGCGACGATCTACAACACCCTGGAACTGCTTGCAGAGCTGAAGCTGATTTACCCGGTCGGAGTGAGGGTGGATGGCAGTACACGCTACGACACGCGCAGCGATCCCCACGCCAACTTGATCTGCCGACGGTGCGGCAAGGTCATCGATGTGCTGGATGAGGCCCTGCTGAATGAAGCCCGGCGCGCAGTCGATCAGGCTGGCTTCAATGCGCAAGACCTCAAAGTTGTCGTGCATGGCATCTGCCCCACATGTCAACAACACACCGAACAGGGCCTATGACTGGGGCATCATCAATGCAGCGGTGCACCTGTCAGGGCCGAAAACTCTGTGATGTGCCGAGATCCTCTTATGGTGCAAAAACGCGATTCGTTGTCGGGGCAGACGAACAGGTTTTGCTCTGCCTATTTCGAGGAATTTTCCTCAGCTCACAGTCGCTCCTGCGCCTGTCACTTCACGTAAATCGAGAAAGGCCCACCAGTTTATGGAAAACTACATCAGGCAATACTTTGCCGCCGTCACGGCGCAGTTACAGCAGGTCGTCGATGGATCGGGCGACGCCATCTACGCGGCGGCGGAGGCTGTCGCCGACGCGATTGCCAGCGACAGAGGCTTCTTCCTGTTCGGCAGCGGACACTCCGCGTATATTGCGCGCGACGGTTTCTGGCGCGCGGGTGGCCTGGCTCCCGCCATCTGCATCGAGGATATCGCTGAGGGCGCGGCAGAGCGCATCGAGGGCATCGCCGCGCTGACCCTCTCGCGCTACCACCTGCAAGCCGGGGGTGTGATGGTGGTCATCTCCAATTCTGGCGTCAACGCCGTGCCGATTGAGATCGCCATGCTCAGCAAGGCCGCCGGGCTGACCGTGGTCGCGCTGACTTCTCTGGCGCACAGCCAGTCGGTCACGTCGCGCCACTCCAGCGGCAAGAAGCTGTACGAGATCGCCGACATCGTCATCGACACCAGGGGCGTGCCCGGCGACGCAGCCATCGACCTGCCCAACAGCGACTTGAAAAGCGGGGCCACGTCGACGGCAGTTGGCTCGGCGATTATCCAGGCCATGGTGGTGCAGGCGGCGGCGCTCGTGGCCGAGCGAGGGGTCGAGCCGCCGGTGTTGGTCAGCGCCAACGTGCCGCACGGCGACGCGCACAACGAGAAGCTGCGCGCGCGCTACCGAGCGCACCTGATCCACTACCTGATCGCACAGCCGGTGCCCACAACCGAGAAATAACACGCTAATGTACGTCATGGGCATCGATGGGGGCGGCAGCACGGTTCGCGTGCTGATAACCGACTCCAGTCGCATCGTTTACAGCCAGGTACAAGATACCGGCGTGAACCCAAGCGCCCTGGGGCAGCATCAGACAACTCCCCAAGTCCAGGCCGCCATGCGCCGCGCGCTGGCCGAATCTGTGCTCTTCGTTACACTATAGGCCGGCTCAAGTAGACCGGGAAGAAACGAAAAGGCGGTCCCTTCGAGCAGGCTCTCGAAGGGACCGCCGCTAACTCGGATAGACTCAGGCTAGAAGTCGAAGTCCGCGATGTTATCCTTGGTGTAGATGAAGGGCGGGCCGAGGAGGATTTCGCTGCCGTTCATCACGGGGAGCGTGCCCAGACGACCCGCCTCAAGCGACGTCGATTCCGGCGTCAGTGTGCCATCCACGACTGCGCGCATGGCGTAGACCGCCGCGTAACCCAGGTCAACCGGGTTCCACAGCACCACCGACTTCACGCAACCGGAGTCGACAAAGGGGCGCATCTGGTTCGGCGTGGAGAGGCCGACGACATGCACCGCCTCTTCATCGCTGGGCGCAGCGAAGCCGCCGGTGGCGTCAGTCGGGCACAGCTTCGCCTGGCTCACGGCGTCCGACGCGCCAGGGAAGGCCACGCTCGACATACCGAACAGGCCGTCTACGTCAGCGCCGTACTTATTGGTGAGGACCTGGGCCTGCTCGAAGGCGAGTTGCTGGTCCTCCTGCGACTCGACTGTCTCCAGCCACTTCAGGTTGGGGTAACACTTCTGGGTGTAGGCCCACATCTCCGAGATCCAGCGCGACTGGTTGGGCGCGGTGAACGAGCTGGTGATGATGGCGAACGTGCCGTCTTCGCCGATCTCGGCCACCATGCTGTCCATCAACGCCTTGGCGATGCCCTCGAAGGTCGCTTGGTTGAGGAACCACTCGCGCGCGTCCGGCTCGGAGTTGGCGTCATAGCCGATCACGTGGATGCCCGCCGCCAGCGCATCGCGCAGCACAGGGGAGATGGCGACGGGGTCATTGGAGGCAAAGAGGACGCCGTTATACTCGCCGGAGGCAATGGCGTTCTCGATGAACTCGATCTGGAGAATGATGTCGCCCTCGGTCGGGCCGTCGGTTTTGACGGTGACATTGCCCAGTTCCTCGGCGGCCTGCTGCATCCCCAGTGAGGTCGCGTTGAAGTAGCCGATGCCGATCAGCTTGGGAATATCAATCAGGTTGAGCGGCTGGCCGGCGAGGTCAGGCGCGCCGGTCGGCTGACCGCCGTCGTAGGGCAGCGGAGGCACTTTGCCGGCGAGGTAGCTGATAACCGCCGCGCGCTCGGCTTCGTCGAGCTGTGCGCCGTTCGCGATCATCCGGTCAACGGTCTCGGTCCAGCCGGCCTCGTCTTTCTGCGCGGCGTCGATGCGCTCAGCGCTGTGGCAGACCGTGCAGCGCTCAGCGACCAGCGCGGCGCCATCCGGCTCGCCGGGGCACGCCAGCGGGTGAACCGGCAGATTGTCCGCGCCGACCCAGCGCTCTTCTTCCTGCCCGGCGGCGGGGACGCTCAACAGACCCAACACCAGGGCGAGCAATACGATTACGGATAGCTTCTTCATGTGGGTTCTCCTCCTGTCATATGGACGCGGTTGTTGTAAACGACAAGAGCGTTAGGCATTGGCTGTGTGCTCCCAGGCCTCACCCCCTTTCGCTTCATGTTATCATAATACCACTAAAACGCTCATCTATACACTGCTGGTGCGGCGTTGCAAAAGGTTGTTCGCCAGGATCGAGAAGATCAGGACGGCGCCAATGACCACAATCGTCGCGTCGCCTTTGACGCCGGCCAGCGACAGGCCGTTCTTGAGCAACTGGATGAGCACCACGCCGATCATTGTGCCGGCGATGGTGCCGCTGCCGCCCATAATCGAAGTGCCCCCCAGCACGACGGCGGCGATCACGTCCAGCTCCATGCCGGTGCCCATATCGGAGCGGGTGGTAGTGACCCGCGAAATCAGGATCAGACCAGCCAGCGCCGACATGAAGCCGGAAAGGGTGTAGATGATGAGCTTATAGCGATCCACCGGGATGCCCGCGAAGCGCGCCGCCGTCTCATTGTGCCCGACGGCGTACAGTCCGCGCCCAAACGGGGCGCGCGCCAGCGCGACTCCCCCAATGACTGCCGCGATGACCAGCAGTACGATCTGAATGGGTATTCCCAGAATATCCCCTTTGCCGAAGAAATAGAACCACTCTGGGAAGCCGCGCGCCGAGCGCGCCTCGCTGAGGCCGACTGCGACGCCCCGGAACAGCGCCAGCGTCGCCAGAGTCATAATCAGCGGCGGCACACCCACGCGCACGATGAAGATGCCGTTGAGGAACCCACCCAACGTGCCGACCAACAGGCCGATCACCGTCGCCAGCTCAAGGGGAAAGCCGGAGTCTTGCCAGAGCAAGCCGATAATGATGGCGCTCATCGCCAGGTTAGAGCCGACCGAGAGGTCGATCCCACCGGTGATGATGATGAAGGTCATGGGGATGGCGATCAGCCCTACCTCGGTTAGCAGGCGGCCCTGCTTGAGCAGGTTACTGGCCTTGAGAAAGTTGACGTTTTGTGAAGCGATCAGCACGATGGCGACCGCCATGATGACGATCAGGATACCTTCCTGGCGGAAGGCAAGCTCACGAATGCGGTCGCCGAGCGAGATTACCGGAGCCTGCGCCTGGGGTTTGCTTGCAGCCATGTCCACGCTCCCTAAATCTTGACCACCTGGCGGCGTCGGCGCAAGATGTCCGCCAGCACCGTCACCAGAATGAGCAACCCCTGCACGGCTTCGAGCCAGTAGGCGGAGATGCTCATGAAAACCATGCCGGAGTCAATCGCCTTCAGCAGGATCGCCGCGATGGTGGCGCCGATGACAGTGCCGCTTCCACCCAGGATACTCACGCCGCCTACAACCGACGCGCTGATGATGAACAGCAATAGCCCTACCGGGACGGTGGATTGGATGGCGGTAAATTGCGTCCCGTACAGCACGCCCGCAATCCCGGCGGTCAGTCCGTTGACGATGAACACCTGCATGATGACGCGCCGCTCCGAGATGCCCGATAAGCGCGCTGCCTCTTTGTTGCCGCCGATGGCATAGATCGCGCGGCCCGCCTGGGTGTAACGCATCCACAGGGCGGCCAGGATCGTCAGGATGACCATGAAATAGACCGGCATGGGAATGCCCAGCGGACTCAGTTGCGACAGCGCGAAACCTTCAGGCAGGCCGTAAATCCATTTGCCCTCGGTTGCCAGGATCAACCCGCCTTTCAAGATGCTCATCATCCCCAACGTGACCACAATGGCCGGGATGCGCAGATAGGCGACGAAGAACCCGTTGATCGCCTCGATCAGAATGCCAACGAGGACCGGCACTGTCCACGCGACCCAGATCGGCGCGCCGTTAACCGCCAGCGTGCCGGCGACGGTTGCCACCACGCCGATGAGCGACTCGACCGACACGTCGATGTTGCCGGAGATAATGACCATCGACATGCCGATGGCGGCGACGGCGATATAAGAGCTGTTAGACAGGATGACGGAGACGTTGCGCTGTTCCAGGAAGCGGTTATTCGCAAGGCCGACGCCCATCACCAGGGCCAGCAAGACCAGCGTCAGGACGCCTTCCTGCGTCGCAATGACGCCGCGCAAGTTGCCGATCCACCCCAGAGGCGCTGCGGTTGCGGGTTTACTTGTTGCTGCCGTCATGAGAACGTGCTTCCTTGCAGAATGGCTTGCCCATGCTCCTGCGACCGGAATCGCGGGAGCTAATGTGAGTGGATGAGACCGCTAGGCGCCCGCTGTTACCGGCGCACTGTTGGGCGCGGCGACTTTCGCGCCGCCCATCATCGCCTCGGCGATGATTTCCTGGGTCGCCGCTTCGCGCGCAAATTCGGCAACAACCTTGCCCTCGCGCATGACCAGGATACGGTCGCTCATCCCCAGGATTTCCGGCAGTTCGCTTGAGATCATGATGATCGCAAGGCCGCGCTGCGCCAGTTCGCTCATCAACCGATGGATTTCGGCCTTTGCGCCCACGTCGATGCCGCGTGTCGGCTCATCCATGATTAAGACGCGCGGCTCGCTCGCCAGCCACTTGCCCACGACCAGCTTTTGCTGGTTGCCGCCGGACAACTTGTTGACGATTTGTTCTACGCTGTAGGCGCGAATCTGCAATTGCTCGACCGCCCTCTCGGCCAGGCTCTTCTCTTTTCGGGATTCGACAAGAAACCAGCGCGTGAGCGAACGGAGCACTGCCATCGAGAGATTCTCGCGCACCTTCATCTGCCGGACCAGCCCTTGCGTGCCGCGATCCTCCGGCACATAGGCGATACCCAGGCTCATCGCCTGGCCGGGGTGCCTGACCCGGATGCGCTTACCGTCGAGCCACATCTCGCCTGACTCTGCCGGGGTGATGCCGAAGATGACTTGCGCCAGTTCGCTTCGCCCCGATCCGACCAGCCCTGCCAGCCCCACGATCTCGCCCACGCGCACCTGAAAGCTGGCGCCGCGTGTCAGAGGTCTGCGCCACAGGTCGCGCACCTCCAGCGCCACCTCGCCGATTTCGGTGGGCATCTTGGGAAACAGGTTGTCAATCGTGCGCCCGACCATCATGCTGATGAGTTCGCCCTCGCTGGTCTCGACGACAGACTTGGTGCCGACAAACTGCCCATCGCGCAAGACCGTCACGCGGTCGGCAAGTTCGAAGACTTCCTGCAGGCGGTGGCTGATGTAGATCACGGCGACGCCGCGCTCGCGCAGCAGGCGGACGATTTTGAACAGCGCCTCGACGTCGGCATCGGTGAGCGACGCGGTCGGTTCATCCATGATGAGGATGCGCGCGTTTTGCGAGAGCGCTTTGGCGATCTCTACCCGCTGGCGCTTACCAACGGTCAGCGTCTTGACTTTGGCGTTGACATCCATGTCGTGAATTTCGAGCGAGGCCAGGATTTCGTTCGCCCGGCTACGCATCGCGCCCCAGTCGAGGATGCCGAAGCGGTTGCGCGGGGCATGGCCCATAAAGATGTTCTCGGCGACGGTCAATTCAGGATACAGGCTAAGCTCCTGATAGATTGTGGCGACCCCGGCGGCCTGTGCACCGTGCGGGTTGTTGAAGTGGACCATATGCCCCTCAACGCGGATCTCGCCTGTATCCGGCTTGTGCACCCCGGAGATGATCTTAATCAGGGTGGATTTGCCCGCGCCGTTCTCGCCCACAAGCGCGTGGACTTCGCCAGGATACACGTCGAACTGGACGTCGCTCAGTGCCTGCACGCCGGGGAATTTCTTGCTGATGTGCTCTAGTTGAAGAATGGGTTGCATTTTGAGACCGCTTTGCGAGTTGTCAGCCCAAGACGCTGTAGCAGTGTTTACTACAGGGTATTGCTTCCAGCAGCCGTGGACTGATGAAGATACCGATTGGAAGTATACCTATCAGATGCCGAAGTGAGTAGATACTCTCACGAAAATGGCGTTTTTCAAGCGTTTCGGTTCAATGCGGATGGCTAGAGAGTGTATAGCACAGTGGTGACGGTGTCAAACGCAGAGCGCTGCCTGGGCATCAGATAGCGTTTTGGCACCCTATGCGATCCGCATCCAACCCAACAGCGTTGAGAAGATATGCATCACATTGCCCGCTGCGACCCGCCGCGCAAGGATCGGTTTCATATCATGCCGGTTCGCCCCGTCTACTGTACAAGAAGGCCACCGTCGCGGTGGCCTTCTACGCGATGCACGGACTTGGTCCCCTTATAGCGCCTCTCTTGAATTGCTTAGCCCTCCGCGCGCGCGCGCGGATTGCTCACCTCGTCGAAGCCGAGGTGGATCAGATACAGGGAGAAAAAGAGCAGAATCAAGGTGACAACCGGTGTCAGCCACCACCACCACAGGTCGAGCAGCATGGCGCTGTAGTTGTTGGACCAGTAGATCATCATGCCAAGGGTCATCTCATTCTGCGGACCCAACCCCAGGATGGAAAGGCCCGACTCGGCGAGGATGGCGGCGATGAAGGCATTGACAAAATTCGCGCCGAGCCAGGGTAGCATGTGGGGCATCAATTCGAAAAATACGATTTCAAGGCCAGACATCCCCGACAGGTGCGCGATTTCGACGAAACCGCGCTCTTTCAAGCTGAGCACCTGGGCGCGCACCTGCCGCGCCGGCCAGGCCCAGGCAAACAGGCCGATAATCAGCGCCATGCTCTGAACGCTCACGCCTCGAACCAAAGCCGCAATCAACACCAGGAAGAGCAGGGACGGCACGGACAGAAAGACATCGATCAAAATCCGCAGCAGCGCATCGATCAGGCCACCAAAATAGCCGCTCACAAAGCCGATGACCGCTCCGATCAAAGTGCCGAGCGTCGCGGCGATCAACCCCACTTGCAGCGAGTTCGGCACGGCTTCAGTCATCTGCACGTAGATGCTCTGGCCCAAAGCCTCGGTCCCCAGCGGCGCTTCCGCGCTGGGCGGCTGCTGCGACGGAAAAGCGCCGGTCCGGCGCTGGGCGGGGTCAATCGTCATGCGCGCCAACACCGGGATCAAGGCGACGACAAGGAAGATGGCAAGCCCGATGGCGAAATTCCGATTCTGCATGAGCAGCCGGATAACCCCCCGCCGCTCCGGAATCTGCGCTCCTTCCGCTGCAAGCTGCTCCTGGCCTGTCACGACAGCCATTTGCCTGTGTCCTCTATCCCCCGCCCGCTCTCTGGTAGCGAATCCTCGGATCGATCAGCGGGTATAAGATGTCGATGGTGAAGTTAGCGACCGCTACCGCGATGATAATCAACAAGACCCCGCCCTGAATCACCGGAAAGTCCAGGCCTCGGATCGAATTGAAGATCACCCACCCGATTCCGGGATAGCCAAAAATCGCCTCGGTAATGATCGCCCCGCCCACAATGTGGCCGAGTGAGATGGCGAGGCCGGTGGTCTGGGGCAAGAGCGCGTTGCGGAAGGCGTAGCCCCACAGGATGCGCCGTTCTTTGAGGCCCTTGGCTTCGGCGTTCAGAATGTAGTCTTCGCCCTTCTGCGAGGTAATCAGGCTGCGCATACTCAGGAACCACCACCCCAGAGATACGAGGATGATGCTCAAGGCCGGCAACATCCCGTGCCGGATCACGTCCAGGATGAACTTGAGGGAAAGCTCAGGTTTGGCCCCGCGTGTGTAGGCCCCCGAAAGCGGAAAGATATCCAACTGGTACGCGAAGATGAAGATCAGGATAATCGCCAGGATATAGTAGGGTGTGGTGTAAAGGAGCAACGCCGGCGCGACGACAAGCCGCGATAGCCGCGACCGGTCCCCTCGCCAGCCGACCACAGCGCCAATCACCGAACCGAGAACCCAACTGGTGACGGTCGTGAGGGACAGGAGGCCAATCGTCCAGGGCAGGGCAAAGCCGATGATGTCCGCCACTTCCGACGGGAAGGTGCTGATCGAGTAGCCCAGGTTGCCGCGCAGCAACTCGCGCCAGAAGCTGAGGTATTGCTCCCACAGAGATTTGTCCAGGCCGAAGATCCGGTTGTATTCCTCGACAAGCTCCGGCGCCCCTGCACTCCCCCCCATCTCGGCCATTTTGAGAAACACCGCGCCGAGAGGGTTGCCGGGCACCAGGCGCGGCACCAGGAAGACGACGGTAATGGAGATAAACACGGTCACGAACAGGATCGCCAATCGGTTCAAGATGTAACGCAGATATGCGGACATGTGCCTCTTCCGACGCCGTGCGTTCGAGCGCGAAAGGTATCTGTTATGGTTCCCCGCGACTAAAGTCGCGGGCGAATTCGTAACCTCGGCGATACTGATCTGCGATTAGCCGCCGACTTTAGTCGGTGGGTTGCGAAACACGCAATGTAACCAAGCAACGCGCGGACAAGGTGAACAGATACCGCGAAAGTTACGTCTCAGAAAGTGTTTGAAAAGCCCCCTCACCCCCTGTCCCCCTCTCCCGTCATACGGGATAGGGGGCAAAGATACCCCAAATCTGGGTTTATAATCCCCTCTCCCCTTGTGGGAGAGGGGATTTAGGGGTGAGGGGAAGCAAGGGCGACCTTTTCAAACACATTCTCAGGCGATTGATCTAAGGTCACGCAAGGGGGGAAAGCGGCCCCCACCGGAGGCCGCCTTCCTCATACTTCTAGCTTGGCTAACGCGCTACGAGCCAGCCGGCTGAATGCCCCCGACCCACTCGCCCGTTTCCGGATCAGGATACCCGGTGATGACAAGGTTGAACGTCGCCCACCAGCTTACCGGCATGTTCCAGGGGTTCTCAGCCGAGGGCCATCCGGTCCAGTAGGTGGAGCTGAAGGGCACGAGCGCCGGAGCCTGGACGAACGGGATGATCGGCATATCCCGGAACAGGATTTCTACCGCCTGGCGGTACAGCCCTGCAACGGTTTCGACATCGCTGGGGGGTGTGCGGCCGATCTCATCCACAATGGCGTCGTACTCCGGGTTCTTGTAGCGGAACGAGTTGCGCTCATACCAGGGCGCAGGCTCGCCGAGTTCGACGTAGAACTTGCTGTGGAGCAACTCCAGGTTCTCGTAGATGTAGCCGGGGCAGAACGCATTCTGGCTGAGCGTGTACTGACCGCGCAGCTTCGCATCCGAGTGCACGCTGCCACTCAACACCTGAACCTCGACATTGAACCCGGCGGCTTTAAGCTGATCGGCCACCACCGCAGCGTTCCTCTGGTCTTCTGGACTGGTGCCTTCTACGACGTAGGCGATGCTCACGACCTCGCCCTCAGGCGAAACCCACATGCCGTCGTCGTTCTTCGAGAAGCCCTGGCCTTCCATGAGCGCATCGGCGGCTGCGGGGTCATACTCGCCCACACGGTACTGCTCAACGAGGTCCTGTACGGCGTCGAAGTAAGGCTGGAGGCCGTCATAGAACGGCCAGATGCCCCAACTCGGCACGGTGGTGCCCTGGTAGGCAAGGTCAACCACCGCCTGGCGGTCGATGTAGAACGAGAGCGCGCGGCGCACTTCGGGGTTATCGAAGGGCGGGGTCGCATTCTGCACCATCAGCGCGCGCGGGCACGGGTCGAGCCAGGCATAGGGTGCCTCCTTGCTCCAGGCGGAAACATTCGGGTTTCGGGCGGCCACGGTCAGGAACGGCCCAAGCCCCAGAATGCCGATGAAAGGCGTGTCGATTTCGTCGCCGGCGAGGGCGAAAGCAACGTTGGTTGGGTCACCCAAGAATTGGAAGCTCACCACGCGCGGCGCAGGCAGCACGCCAAAGACATCCTTGCCCCACCAGTTGTCGTTGCGCTCGTAGACCATCGCCGTCTGCGAGGCGCTCGCCAGGGTGTAAGCGCCGGTGCCGATCGGGTCGGAACTCTTGAAGGTCAACGGGTCCTGGCCTTCCCAGATGTGCTTGGGCAGGATGGTGATGCCGCCCCAAATCCCGACCGCGGGGAACGCTTCACGGTTCAGGTGGTAGCGGGGGTTAGGGGCCTTCAAGTTGAAGGTGACGGTCAGGGCGTCAGCCGCTTCCACCGACTCGACGTTCTTCGCTACTTCTGCTGCCCAGGTCATGCCGGGGTTTGCCAGCAGCGTCTCGTAGGTGAAGACGACATCTTCAGTGGTGAACGGCTCGCCGTCGCTCCACTTGACGCCGTCGCGCAGCTTGACAGTGATGGCGGTGAAATCGTCATTGTACTCATAGCTCTCGGCCAGCCACGGGATGTACTCGCCGGTTTGGAGGTTCTGGTAGAAGAAATACTCGTAGATCATCTGGTGCAGACCGGTCCCGGAACGGCTCACGCCCGGCGCATAAAGGTTCAGGTTGGTTGGGTCGGCAACCTGACCGGATAGGGCGACGATGAG
>DAOTXU010000325.1:0-2595 GCA_034435135.1 Anaerolineae bacterium
GGCGCGCGCCCGGCATCCCCGGCGGTTACGAAGTCGGCGTGAGGGACTTGAGCGTCATCCAAAGCGCCGAGACATACCCCATCCAGCCGAAAGAGCATGGCGTCGAGTTCTTGTTGGACCACCGCCACTTGTGGGTGCGCTCTTCGCGCCAGTGGGCCGTTCTGCGCGTGCGCGCAACGGTCGTCAAAGCGATCCGCGACTGGCTCGACAGTCATGGTTACCTGCTGATTGATACGCCGATCCTCTCTCCCGCCGCCGGCGAAAACACCACGACGCTCTTTGGTATTGACTATTTTGGCGAACAAGCTTACTTAGCGCAAACCGGCCAGCTCTATAATGAAGCGAACATAGCCGCCTTCGGCAAGGTGTATTGCTGCGGGCCTACCTTCCGCGCGGAGAAGTCCAAAACGCGCCGCCACTTGAGCGAGTTCTGGATGTGTGAGCCGGAGATGGCCTTCTTCACCCTCGAAGACCTGATGGCGATGGAGGAGGCGTTCATCAGCTACATCGTGCAGACCACGCTCAAAGAGCGCCGCTACGAGCTGGAGCTGATCGAGCGCGACGTGACCCGGCTTCAGAACGTCACGCCCCCCTTCCCGCGCATCAGTTATGACGAGGCGGTGGCGTTGCTCAAGAAGCTGCGCGACGCGACCGACGACCCCGAACAGAAAACCTTGCTCGACATCGATTGGGGCACCGATTTCGGCTCGCCGCACGAGACCGCCATCGCCGAGAGCTTTGACAAGCCGGTCTTTGTCTACCATTACCCAACCGCCGCGAAAGCCTTCTACATGACCCCGGTCGAGGGCCGCCCGGAGGTATGCCGCTCGGTGGACCTGCTCGCGCCCGAAGGCTACGGCGAGATCACCGGCGGCAGCGAGCGCATCCACGATTTGCATCTGCTGGAGCAGCGCGTGGCCGAGATCGGCCTCCCCCGCGAGGCTTACGCCTGGTACCTGGACCTGCGGCGCTACGGCAGCGTGCCGCACGCCGGCTTTGGCCTGGGGTTGGAGCGCATGGTCACGTGGATTTGCGGCCTGACGCACATCCGCGAAGCCGTGCCCTACCCGCGCACGCTCACGCGGCTGTATCCATAACCCGTGTGTAGAGGCACGGCGCGCTGTGCCTCTACTCCTTGATTTGAGAGGAGCGTTTCCATGGCGACTCAGGTCAAGAAACTCGGCTCGCCGCTCAGCCCGGCGCTTGCGGTGTACAAGAACTTCCTCTACATGGCGTCGCGCCGGCCCGACAACAACGAGGTCACGATCCTGCGCTTCGACGGGCGCGAGTGGGTGGAGTTCGGCTCCGCGCCGGGCGTGCGCACCGCCAGCCAGCCATCGCTGAGCACGTTTCAGGACAAGCTCTACCTGGCTGTGCGCGGCGAGGACAACCGCATCTACCTGTCCGCCTATGACGGCGTGACGTGGGGCCTCCCACAGGCCGCGCCCGGCGTGGGCAAAACCCTCGCCGCCCCAACGCTCACCCAGTTCGGCAACCTGCTCCACCTGATCTACACCAGCGAACTGGGGTCCAAGGTCATGTGGGTGTCGTTTAACCCCAACTTCCGCTACGGCACCTATGTGGTCAAGGCCGGCGAGGACGACCTGACCGACGTCGCGCGCGCGGTCTTCGGCAACCCGAACCGCTACCGCGAAATCGCCGCGCTCAACAACATCAGCCCCCTCCCCGGCACCACCACCTACCCCGTCTCAGAAGGCGACGTGCTCCTGGTGCCTGCCAGATAGACAGAAACCACCATGTCGCCGGTCGCACGGGCCAACATCCTGGGGGTAGGCGTCAGCGCCCTGAACATGCCCCTTGCCCTGGACATCATCGCCGGGTGGATTGAGCGCGGCGAGCGACATTACGTTTGCGTGGCGAACGTGCATGTGATTATGGAGTGCGTCCGAGACCTGGCGCTGCGCGCGCAGGTTAACCGCGCCGGCCTGGTGACGCCGGACGGGATGCCGCTGGTCTGGCTCTCGCGCCGGGCGGGGCACCGGCATGTCGGGCGCGTGTACGGCCCCGATCTCGTGCTGGCGCTCTGCGAACGGTCGGCGCGGGAGGGGTATCGCCAGTTCTTCTACGGGGGTGAGCCAGGCGTCCCTGAGGCCCTGGCCGAGCGGCTGTCGGCGCGCTTCCCCGGCCTGCAGGTCGTCGGCGCGCACTCACCGCCGTTCCGCGCGCTCACGCCTGCGGAGGAGGCCGCCGAGATCGACTTGCTCAACCGGTCCGGCGCAGACATTCTGTGGGCCGGGTTGGGCGCGCCCCGGCAGGAGCGCTGGATGGCGGCGCGCCGGCCACGCCTGAACATCCCGGTGTTGATCGGCGTGGGAGCGGCCTTCAACTTCCTCACCGGGCACGCACCCCAGGCTCCGCGCTGGATGATGCGCGCCGGGCTGGAGTGGCTTTACCGCCTCGCGCGCGAGCCGCGCCGGCTGTGGCGGCGGTACTTGATTAACAACCCGCTGTTCATTTACAATGTGCTGCTGCAAGAGCTGGGTCTCAAGCGCTGGCCATTGGATACGAAGGGCTGATTCTTGCTTAACGCATTTCCCGCACAACCTCACCCCCCATCCCCCTCTCCGCTTGCGG
>DAOTXU010000326.1:0-7926 GCA_034435135.1 Anaerolineae bacterium
GCGCAAGCGGAGAGGGGGACGGGGGTAAGGTCGCCTGCAAACACGACAAGCACCACAAGCACCGGGGTCGTTGGCTCAAAAGCTTGAATCACTTCACGCATAGCTCCCCGCTCACTTGAAGCACTCAGGGAGCTGCCTGCTTCGAGCACCTGTCTCATTTGACCGTCTCCACTGGCTGATGTAAAGTGGACACCGTAAACCCGCTCGCCGGAGGCGCACGCACAAAGAGAGAATCCCTCATCATCATGAAAGAAGCCGTAATCGTTGCCACCGCGCGCACGGCCATCGGCAAAGCGCCGCGCGGGACGCTGCGCACCACCCGCCCCGACGAGATGGCTGCCGCCGTCATCAAGGCGCTGCTCGAACGCGCGCCCGCCCTGGATCCGACCCTGATCGACGACGTGGTTTTCGGCTGCGCCTTCCCAGAGGGTGAACAAGGTTTAAACGTGGGCCGCATCGCCGCGCTGCGCGCCGGCCTGCCCGATAGCGTCCCCGCATACACGCTCAACCGCTTTTGCGCGTCGGGCTTGCAGACCATCGCCTCGGCGGCCCAGTCGATCATGGCCGGCTTCACGCGCGTCGCGGTCGCCGGCGGCGTCGAGTCGATGAGCCTGATCCCGATGACCGGGAACAGGTTCGCCCCTAATCCAACGCTCGCGCGCGAGCACCCCGGCGTATACCTGGGCATGGGCCTCACCGCCGAGAACGTGGCACGCGAATTCCGCATCAGCCGCGCGGATCAGGACGCCTTCGCGTACCGCTCGCACATGCGCGCCGCCGTCGCTCAGGACGCAGGTCGCCTCAATCATGAAATCGCGCCGCTCCACGTGCAACGGACTTTCGTGAACGACGCCGGCAGGCTCCAGACCGAAGAGACGGTTTTCGACAAAGACGAGGGCATCCGGCGCGACACCAGCCTCGAAGCCCTGGCGAAGCTCAAGCCGGTCTTTGCGCAAAACGGCACCGTGACCGCCGGCAACTCCAGCCAGACCAGCGACGGGGCCGCCGCCGTGCTGCTCATGGAGCGCGCCTTCGCCGCGAGCCTGGGCCTGACGCCGCTGGCGCGCTTCATCAGTTACGCGGTGGGCGGCGTGCCGCCGGAGATCATGGGCATGGGACCGGTCACGGCTGTGCCCAAAGCGCTGCGCCTGGCCGATCTGTCGCTGGCGGACATCGACCTGATCGAGCTAAATGAGGCGTTCGCAGCCCAGGCGCTCGCCGTTATCCGCGAGCTGGGCCTGGACGAAGAAAAGACCAACGTCAACGGCGGCGCGATTGCCCTCGGCCACCCGCTGGGTTGCACCGGGGCCAAGCTCACGGTACAACTGATCGGCGAACTGAGGCGGCGGAAGGGCCGCTATGGTTTGGTGACCATGTGCATCGGCGGCGGCATGGGCGCCGCCGGCATCTTCGAGAGTCTGCATTGATCTGGCGCATAACAGCGCACAAAAGGAGAAATGTGAATGACCGATATGACTCCCCAGCAAATCTTTGAGGATATGCCCAAGCGCTTCCTGCCTGAGCGGGCGAAAGGCGTCAACGCGGTGATCCAGTTCGATCTCACCGGGGAGGGCGGCAGTCAGTGGTACCTCACCGTGGCTGACGGTGCCGCCACAACGACGCAGGGCACCGCCGAAAACCCCAAGACCACCATCTCGATGGCCGTCGGTGATTTCGTCGACTTAATTACCGGCAAGGCGAACGGGATGCAACTCTTCATGACCGGCAAGATCAGGCTAAAGGGCGACATGATGCTCGCCAACGCGATGATGAACTGGTTCAAAATGTAGGGTGCAAAGGGGCGAACCTGACCGCAGGGAAGGTCGCCCCTCCGTTCGCGTCCAGATTACCCGTAGGGGCACAGTGTGTTGTGCCCCTACTTTGATGGCTCCCACTACGCAGAGGCTTTCGGGCGCTGCCCGCCGATGCGGCTCAACAGCGGGATTTCGCCCTTCTCCCACGCCACGAGCAGCGGCACGGCGGCGAAGATCGACGAGTAGGTGCCGGTCGCCAGGCCGATGAGCAGGATGGCGAGGAACTGCTTGATCGTCTCGCCGCCGAAGAGCAGGATCGCCACCATGATGAAGATGGCGTTCAACTGCGTCGCCAGCGAGCGGTGCACCGTCTCCAGGATGCTGCGATTGACGATGGTCTCGAACGGCTCGCCGCGCCGGCGCGGGATGTTCTCGCGGATGCGGTCGAAGATCACGATCTTGTCCTGCACCGAGTAGCCCACGACGGTCAGCACGGCGGTCAGGAACAGGGCGTCGGCCTCCCAGCCGAACAGCAGTCCCAGGACCGACATCACGCCCATCGTAATGAACACGTCGTGGAACATGGCAATGATCGCGCACGCGCCGTAGCGCACCGCGTTGGGAACCTGGCGGAAGGCGAAGACGATGAAGCCCAGGATAATGACCGCAACCGCCAGCACCGCAAACACCGCCGCGCGCGTCACCTCCGCGCCGATGGTGGGCGTGACGCGCTCGGTGAGCAGCGTGCCCTGGTCAATCGGGGCGATCTGCCCCTCCAGCGCATCGATAATCTCCGCTTGCTGCTCTTCTTCGACAAAAGTGGTGCGAATCTGCCAGCGGTGCTCCGCCGGGGTGCCGAGGTGCTGGATGCGCGGATCGTCCAGACCGAACGACGTGAACACCGACCGGATCACCTCCTCAGAGCTGGGCGCGTAGGCCGGCAGCGTCAACGTGTATTGGTCTCCGTCCTGGGTCGCCTCCGGGTCTAGCGCCTGGAGTGCAGCGAGCACATCCGCGCGGACCTCTTCGGTCGTCTCCGCATCAACATTGACTCGCCAGACGCCTCCGCCCACCGACTCGACTGCCGGCCTGGCCGCGTCCGCGTAGCCGGACAGGATCGACTCGATGTGCTCTTGCTCGGTGAGAAACTTGATCTCGAACAGGCTGCCCCCGGTGAAGTCCACGCTGAGCAGCACCGGCGAGCCATGCGTGACGGTCGAGTAGAGCATCGCCAGCAGACCCAGCCCGACGGCGACAGCCGAAATGATGAAGAACCAGCGCCGGCGTTGTACCAGGTTGAACATCGCCTAAACCCCCAGGAGCCAGCGGCGCGCTTCCAGCGTTTGCGCGCCGAAGTGGATGAACAGAACCAGAAACGTGCGCGTGACGACCACAGCGGTGAAGATGTTAATCACCAGGCCCATCGCCAGCGTGACCGCGAAACCCCGCACCGCCGACGCCCCAAACTGGCTGCCGAAGAAGTAAAGTATGAAACAGATGATGATGGTGGAGAGGTTCGAGTCCCGAATGGACGTCCACGCGCGGTCGAAGCCATAGCGCACCGCCGCCGGCAAGTTGCGCCCGCCGCGCAACTCCTCTTTCATGCGCTCAAAGATGAGGATGTTGCCGTCCACCGCCGTGCCCACCGAGATCAGGAAGCCGGTGATGGCGGGCAGGGTCAGCGTGACCGGGATGAACTTAATCAGCGCCAGGTTGATGAGCGTGAAGATGATCAGCGCCAGGTCCGCAGCCGCGCCCGGCACGCGATAGT
The DNA here is from genome assembly GCA_034435135.1 of Anaerolineae bacterium. Lineage (GTDB taxonomy): Bacteria > Chloroflexota > Anaerolineae > Aggregatilineales > JAFGMM01 > JAOSJO01. The sequence continues at coordinate 3,526 of DAOTXU010000326.1, forward strand.
ACACCAACATGAAGACCAGCACCACCAGCACGCCGATCACCCCGGCCTTGATGCTCTGGTCCACCGAGACCGCGCCCAGCGTCGGGCCGACGGCCTGGATCGATTCGACGCGCAGCGGCACCGGCAGCGCGCCGTAGCGCAACTGGATGGCGAGCGCGCGCGCTTCTTCATAAGTAAAGTCGCCGGTAATCATGCTGCTGTCGCTGTCGATGGCTTCGCGGATGCTGGGCGCGGAGATCACTTCCCCGTCCAGCACAATGCCGAGGATTTGGCCCACGTGGGTACGGGTGTGCTCGGCGAAGACCTGCCGCCCCTCCGCCGTGAACGTCATGCCGACCGACCAGTGCGTCTGCCCCGCTTCGGCGTTGGGGGGGATGGGATAAGCATCGCTAAGCAAGCGCCCGGTCATCACGGTGTGATAGGTCGGGCCGGTCGGCGTCGGCTGCGCGACCGGTTCTTCCGGCGTCGGCGAGGGAGTTATCTCAACCGTCGGCGGCGGCGTGGCTTCGACTGTCACCGTCGCGCCGGGCGCGGGCGTCTCGCCCTCGGCGGCGGCGCTGATGCCGCACGCGCCGCCCGGCTCGCGGCAGTCGGTGTTAACAGGGGTACCGTCCGCCAGTGGGGTGCGCCCGAAGTCCACGAACTCCAGCAAACCTGTCTCGCGGATGGTGGCGACGGCGGCCTCCGGGTCGGAGATGCCGGGCAACTCGACAATGATGCGGTTGGAGCCGCTGAGCTGAACCAACGGCTCGGTCACGCCCAGCGCGTCCACCCGGTTTGAGATGACGCCAAGCGCGCCTTCCATATCCGCCGGCCCCAGGTCCTGCGGCGGCACGTCGGCGGACAGCAACACGCGAATGCCGCCCTGAAGGTCCAGCCCCAGGCGAATCTCAATGTCTTTGTTGATGTCGCCCAGGTCGCCATCCAGGTAGTCGCCGTCCCCGTTGGCGTCGGCATGGATGCCAGGGTTGGGCAGGACCATCCAGATGGCGATCAGGGTGACGACGGCGATCACCGCCAGCCATCGATAGTGAGAGGACATAGTTACCGGCCCCCTTTTCTTCGAGGACAATTGCCTGCGAAGCCGCGCGTGCAGTGCGAACGCGCGACCTGACAATCACAGACGAACCGGCCCACCTGGGGCCGGCTTTTCGGGGCGCATTATACCCCTATTGTGGCCCCCGACACAAGCAAACTTGACGATTAAGCGATTAGCGGTACACTACCAAAGGGGGGCGGGGTTAACAGAGGCCCTGCCCCTTTGCTGTTATTTCTGCACGCCGGAGTTCAGCCCCTATGGAGTCTCGACCTGCACTGCCGACACGCAACGTTATCATTGTCATGGCGACCCTGATCGCGCTTGCCATCGCCATCATTCTCCTGATCCGGTCCTGCACCACCGAGCCAACCCCTCCGCCCCCGACCGCAACGATGACACAGCAGGCCACCGACACAGCCATCCCCACCGAGATTACGCCCACCACCGAGACCGTCACCGCGCCCCCGCGGACGGAAACGCCGGAGACTGTCGCATCGCCCAGGACGCCCGTAACGGTTGAGCGCACCCTCACGCCTCCGACCCTCCCGCCAACGACCGTCCCGGACGAGACTCAACAGCCGCCCGGAGAGGCGCTGGTCGGGATTATCGCCTGCGACTTGAGCAACCCGTACCATGCCAAAGTCGCGGCGTTGCTCGCCGCACGCGCGCAAGAAAAAGGGTGGAATGCGGAGATCTTCGACTCGCAGGGAAGCGCCGGGCGGCAGCGCGCCGGCGTCGAAGGATTCACCGCGCGCGCGGCGTCGGCGATCATCATCTGCGTGCTCGATCCGCAGGTCGTGCAAGACGCGCTCCAGGCCGCCCAGGCAGCCGGGATCGACGTGATCCAGATCATCGACCCCGGCGCATTGGAGAATAGTGGCGATGCGGGCGCGAGCGTGCCGCTGCAAGACCGCTTTGCCAAGCCAGGCGACGGGGTCGCCCGGCCCGCGCATCAAGAACCGCCTGACGGGGCAGGGATTACCATCACCGCCAGCAACGCCGACTTCGGGGAAGCCATCGGCGCGTATGCGGGGCAGGTCATCGTCGAGACGCTAGGCGGCGAGGCTACGGTGATGATTCTCGGCACCCCGGACCTGCCCGGCCTGCTCGTCCGCGCCGAAAGCGCCGAAGCCGCGCTCGCGGCCGCCGCCCCCGACGCGACGCTTGTGGGGCGCTTCCTCGGCGCAACCGTCGAAGATGCCCGGTCCAGCGTCGAGAGCGCGCTGCAAGAGCACCCGGATATTAACATCATTATCACCGTCAACAACGCCGGGGCCTATGGCGCGATCCAGGCGCTCGAAGCCGCCGGCAAAGCGCCCGACGAGGTGATGGTGTTCAGCATCGGCGCTGAGCAACAGGCGCTTGAGCACATCGCCTCCGGCTTTTACCTGCGGGGCACCGCCACCCTCGCGGAAGACGCGCTCAGCGCTGCCGCGCTGGACGCAGTGACGCAACTCCTCGGCGGCGCTGAAGACCTGCCAGCGCAGATTACGGTCCCGGTCGTGGTGCTTGCCATCGATTGGTTTGAGGGGTTGGAGGTCGGCACGCCCCTCGCGTTGGCGCCCACTGCCGGGACGCCGACGGTCGTTTTTGCGACCGCTACGCCCAGCGCCACCGCAACCGCGACCAACACCGTCACGCCGACCGCTATATCCAGTTTCATGGCGACGACTACCGCCCCGCCAACGGCTAGCGCCACATCCACCGCCGCTCCGACCGAGACCCGTACACCTGCGCGCACACCAGGCCCGATAGCAACTTCCACCCACACGCCAACCGAGACCAGCACCCCCTCGCGCACGCCGCGCCCAACCGCGACCCGTGCGCCGAGCGCCACCCCGACCGCGACCGCCACCGATACAGCCACCCCGACCGCAACGCGCACACGTGCGCCATCCGCGACGCCTACGGCGAGCGCAACGGACACGGCTACGGCGACCGCGACGCACACGCCGACGGCCACTGCCACGCGGGCCGCCACCGCGACGCCCACTGCTACCGCCACGCCTACGAATACGCCGACCGCTACCACGACGCCGACCGCTACCGCGACGCCGACGAATACGCCAACCTATACACCTACATCGACCGCCACGCCGACTCCGACCTATACGCCGACTCCGACGCCGACCGCTACCGCGACACCGACACACACCCCTACCCCCACGCCTACCCCAACCAGCACGCCCACCAATACGCCGACCGCTACCGCAACCCCTACGCCGACCAACCCACCCACCCCGACGCCGACACCCTTCTTCGCCGGCCCGGCAGATTACCCGCCGAACGTCAACCCGCTCACCGGCCTGTTCGTTGACCCGACGCGCCTGGAACGCCGCCCGCTGGCGATCAAAGTCTCCAACTGGCCGCGCGTCGTCGTGCCGCAGTACGGCCTCTCGGCAGCGGATGCGGTCTGGGAATCGATCCTTGAGAACGGTGCGACCCGCCTCAGCGCCATCTATCTCTCGCAAGACGCGGCGCGCGTAGGCTCGATCCGCAGTATGCGCCTGATCGACTTCGACCTCCAGGCGATGTACGATGCGTTCCTGGCCTACTCCGGCGCTTCAAATGGGATCTTTAACCAGGCGCTCGCACGGATTTACGACGAGAGCATCACGCCGGAATTGGGCGTCGGCTGCCCGCCTTTCTGCCGCTTCCCGGAGGCCTCCGACTACTACGAGCACACCCTCTTCACCAGCACGGTCGATCTGTGGAACTGGGCCGACGCGCGCGACGCCCGGCGCGTCGCCAGCGGTGAAGCCCCGCTCAACGTGCGCGGGGACCTGGAAGGCATCGCCTTCCACGAAACTCCGCCGGCGGGCGGCGCGGAAGCGAGGCAGCTCACGGTCGCCTTCCGGGGCGTCAGCGTCGTGTGGGATTACGACCCGGCTGCCGGGCGCTACGTGCGCACACAAGACGGCGCGCCGCACGCCGACGCCGCCACCGGCCAGCCGCTCAGCGCGGCGAACGTGGTGGTCCTGGAGGCGTACCACTACAGCGACGAGTCCATCATCGAGGACCAGTTCGGCAACTATTCCGTCGGCGTCGTGCTGCGCGATAGCGGCCCCGCCTACCTTTTCCGCGACGGCCAGATGGTCGCCGGCGCGTGGGTGCGCACCAGCTACGATGCGATGCTGAACTTCGTGGACGCCAACGGCGAGCCGCTGCGCTTCAAGCCCGGCAACACCTGGTTCGAGGTGGTGCCGCGCGACGTGACGTGGGGCTGGGACTACTGGGAAGTCACCGCGCCATAGATTGACCCCACAAGGGGCCTAAGCCCTTTGTCCGAATTCCAAAAAAAGGGTGGTCTCCCTTTAAAGTGTTGATGGTTTTTCAGAACGCTTGACCTCACCCCCTGCCGC
>DAOTXU010000327.1:0-23270 GCA_034435135.1 Anaerolineae bacterium
GCCGGACTATAGCCGCAAGCGGAGAGGGGGTGTCGAGCCGCAGGCGAGACGGGGGTGAGGTAGAGAAAGGCCTTAGCACGGACACCGGTTGGCGTAAGTTTGAATCAGTTCAGTAGTACTATGAAAGTATACGTCAAAGTCTGCGGCGTGAAGACGCTCGATGATGCGCTCGCGGCGGCGGAAGCGGGCGCGGATATGCTCGGCTTCAACTTCTACCCGCCCAGCCCGCGCTATGTGGACCGGTCCACCTGCGCCGCCTTGATCGGCGCGTTGCGGGACCGGGGTCTGCTGATGACGACAGTGGGCGTGTTCGTCAACGCCTCGGTTGAGAACATCGCCGCCATCATGGAGGAATGCGGCCTCGACCTGGCGCAACTCTCCGGCGACGAGCCGCCTGAGCTGGCGGCGGCGCTGGGCGCGCGCGCGTTTAAGGCGGTCCGCCCGCAGACTGTGGATGAAGCGCGCGCCGCGCTCGACCGCTACTCCCGCCGCGACTCCCCGCCTGCTCTGTTGATCGACGCCTACCGTCGCGGCGCATACGGCGGCACGGGGCAGATTTGCGATTGGACTATCGCCCGCGCCCTGGCCGAGACCGCGCCCATTCTGCTCGCGGGCGGGCTGCGCCCCGACAACGTGATCGACGCGCTGCGGCAGGCGCAGCCCTGGGGTGTAGATGTCGCTTCGGGCGTCGAGTCGGAGCCGGGGCGCAAAGCCCCGGCCAAGATCACTGCTTTTGTCCGCGCCGTGCGGCAGTTTGAACAGGAGAATCACGCATGATTGAAGTATTGAGTAGCTCCCAGGGAGCTTCAAGCTCCCTAGGAGCTAGGGCAAAGGGCTTAAGTCCCCTGTCTGAGAAGACTCTCAACCACAAATTTGGCGTCTACGGCGGCCAGTTCGTCCCGGAGGCGTTGATGCCCGCGCTCGCGGAACTGGAAGCCGCCTATACAGAAGCGCGCGCCGACGCCGCGTTCCAGGCGGAAGTGGATCGCCTGATGCGGACCTATGTGGGCCGGCCCACGCCGCTCACGCACGCGCGCCGGCTCACCGAGCGTCTGGGCGGCGCGCAGGTCTACCTCAAGCGCGAGGACCTGGCGCACTCCGGCGCGCACAAGATCAACAACGCGCTCGGCCAGGCGTTGCTTGCCGTGCGGATGGGCAAGCGGCGTGTGATCGCGGAGACCGGCGCAGGCCAGCACGGCGTGGCGACGGCGACTGCCGCCGCGCTGTTGGGGCTGGAGTGCGTCGTCTATATGGGCACAGTGGACATCGCGCGGCAGGCCCCTAACGTGCTGCGGATGCGCCTGCTCGGCGCGGAGGTGCGCCCGGTGGACGGCGGCAGCCGCACGCTCAAGGACGCGATCAACGAGGCGATCCGCGATTGGGTAACGAACGTTCGGACGACGCATTACCTGCTCGGTTCGGCGCTGGGACCACACCCGTACCCGACGATGGTGCGCGACTTCCAGGCGGTGATCGGCGACGAGGCGCGCGAGCAGATGCTCGCGCAGGCCGGTCGGCTGCCGGATGTGTGTATCGCGTGCGTGGGCGGCGGCTCGAACGCCATCGGGCTGTTCCACGCCTTCCGCGACGACCCCGGCGTGCGGCTGGTCGGTGTGGAGGCCGGCGGCGAGGGGATTGCGTCAGGCCGGCACGCGGCGCGCTTCGCGGACCCGAAGCTGGGGCGGCCCGGCGTGCTACATGGGACATACACCTACGTGCTGCAAGACCTCGACGGGCAGATTGCACTGACACACTCGATCTCGGCGGGGCTGGACTACGCCGCCGTCGGCCCGGAGCACTCGTACCTGCGCGAGACGGGCCGCGCCGAGTACACCTATGCCGACGACGCGCAGGCGCTTGAGGCGTTCCGATTGCTCGCGCACACCGAGGGCATCCTGCCGGCGCTGGAGTCCGCGCACGCGGTGGCAGAGGCGATCAAGCGCGCACCAGCGCTCGGCGCTGAGCAAATCATCCTGATTAACCTCTCCGGGCGCGGCGACAAGGACCTGGATACGGTCACGCGCGCGCTCAACATGCAGGAAGGGGCTTGACCATGAGCATTGCAGTCAACACGCGAACCGGAGTCGCGCATATCACCGCCGCGTTTGCGGCTGCCCGACAGGCCGGGCGCGCCGCGCTGATGCCCTACTTCACGCTGGGCTACCCCGACCCTGAAACATCACTCGATGTGATTGAGGCGGTCGCCCATGCAGGAGCCGATCTGATCGAACTCGGCGTGCCATTCTCCGACCCGCTCGCCGACGGGCCGACCATCCAGCGCTCGACGCAGGTCGCGCTTGAACGCGGCGTGAACGTCGCGCGTTGCCTGGAGATGGTCGCTGCGTTGCGCGCGCGCGGCGTAGAGCAGCCGCTCCTGCTGATGGGCTATTACAACCCGATGCTGGCCTATGGGATTGAGCGTTTCGTCGAGGGGGCTACAGCAACCGGCGCGGACGGCTTCATCGTGCCCGACCTGCCGCCCGAAGAAGCCGGCGCGCTCGAAGCGGCGTGCCGGGCACATGGGCGCGCATTGGTTTACCTGCTCGCGCCGACCTCCACACCAGAGCGGGTGGCGCTGGCGGCAGCGCGGACAAGCGGCTTTCTCTATCTGGTGTCGCTGACCGGCGTCACCGGCGCGCGCGACTCGTTGCCGCCGGACCTGGCCGCCTTCGTCGCGCGCGTCCGCGCGGCGGCGCATACACCGCTGGCGGTCGGCTTCGGCATCTCGACGCCGACGCAGGCGCGAGCAGTCGGCGGGTTGGCGGACGGGGTGATCGTCGGCTCGGCGCTCATCAGCACAGTGGAGCGTGCGGGGAACCCCGCGCAGGCCGCCGCCGATTTCGTGGCGGGGCTGCGGCGTGCGTTGGACAGAACCGCGTAACCCGCTATGATTGGCACCATGATTCGAGAGCGCCATTGAGGGAGCGGAAATGTCTACAGAACCGAATGCACCCACAACACAGCAGAGCAGCGCGCGGTTTGTCGAGGCGCTGAACAAACTGACCGCGATCAAGAAAGAGTACGTCGATAGGAACCTGAAGTGGTATCGGGACCGTAGCTGGCAACCGGCGATCCTGTTCCGCACCGTCGGCGCGGCGGTGATCGTCCTGAGCGTTTCCGTGCCCTTCCTGGCGACGTTAGATGACCCCTGGAAGACGGTCGTGTTGCCCATCGTGTCGCTGCTCATCGCCGGGCTGACAGGGTTGAACTCGTTCTTTCAGTGGCAGGGCAAGTGGCAGAAGTTCTTGCAGGCCCGGCTCTCGCTAGAGTATTTCGCTCAGTCGTGGGAGTTACACGTTCTACGCGCCCGGTACGAAACGGACGAGGAAAAGGCGGTTCAAATCGTGTTCGACGCGACGACGAAACTCCTCGACGACGCGCGCACGGTGATCTCTTCCGAGACACAGGAGTATTTCGCCGCCATCCCGCCGCTTCAGGGCGAGCAAGGCTAGCCCGCCTGCGCCATGCGCATTTTCGTCGCTACGGGCATCTTTCACCCGGAGTCGGGCGGGCCGGCCATGTACCTCTATCGCCTGCTGCCGGAGTTGGTCGCGCGCGGGCACGAGGTGCGCGTGCTCACGTTTGGCGAGGAACCAGAGGGCGATCCACCGGATCGCCCCTACCCATATCCGGTGACGCGCATCTCGCGGCGCGCGCCCGCGCCGGTCCGCTACGCGCGTTATGCCCGCGCGGCGTGGCCGCTTGAGGCGTGGGGCGAGATCACGTATGTGCACAGCCTCTTCCTGCCGCTGACCGGGAAACGTCCGCGCGTCCTGAAGGTGGTCGGCGACCCGGCGTGGGAGCGGTCGGTCAATAAGGGGTGGATCGGCGCGCGCGCGGACATTGACGAGTTTCAACATCGGCGCTACAGCCTCCCGGTGATGGCGCTCAAGTGGGTGCGCGCGACCCTTGCCCGGCACGCGGCGCGGGTGATCGTGCCCAGCGCGTACCTGGCGCGCATGGTCAAGGGGTGGGGTGTGCCGCCGGAGCGCGTGTGCATTATCTACAACGCGCTGACGCCGCCGCCCGACTTACCCGACCAGGCGACCGCCCGCGCGCGGCTGGGCCTCTCTGGCGGGCTGCTGCTGCTCACGGCGGCGCGCCTGGTCCCGTGGAAGGGCGTCGATACGCTGATCGAAGCGATCAATGGGTTGGAAGACGTGCGCCTGTTGGTCGCCGGCGACGGCCCGCAGATGGCGGCGCTCCGGTCGATGGCGGGGGAGCGCGTGACCTTTCTCGGCGAGGTGCCGCACGCGGAGTTGATGCTGTACATGCGCGCGGCGGACTACACCGTCCTCTATTCAGGCTACGAGGGCCTGTCGCACACGCTGCTGGAGTCGCTTCAGGTCGGCACGCCGGTCATTGCCAGTGACAAAGGGGGCAACCCGGAGGTCGTGAAGCCCGAAACCAATGGGCTGCTCGTCCCCTGGCCCGACTCGCCCGCGCTCGCGGAAACGCTGCGCCGTGCGGTCCGCGAGCCGAGGTTGCGGTCACGCCTGGCGGCTGGCTGCGCGACAGGGTTGGAGCGCTTTTCGTGGGAACGGCTGGTCGAGCAGACTACTGCCGTGCTGGAGGCGGTTAGAGCAGGCTTGCCGGTTCGCGGCTGAGGGTGAGCGCGTTCAGAGCGCGCTCCAATGTGGCGATACGCTGGTCGTCGCGGCGGTTTCGGCTTTCATCCCGTGTGACCCACCCTGTCGTTTACCAGCGCGTCCGGTAGCGCTCTTCGCGCCAGATGTTGGCCGTCATGCTATAGCCGGCGTTTTCCCAGAAGCCGGCGCGGTCCTCGGCGGCGAACTCCAGCCCGCGCAGCCACTTGCCGCCTTTCCAGAGGTAAAGATCGGTGTCGGTTTTCTGGCCGGGCAGCGCGCCCATCAGCCCGCGCAGCGGATAGCCGTGATCCGGTTCCAGCGGCTTGCCGTCGTAGTGGGTCGCCATGAGGAAGTTGTCTGCCAGCACAGCCGCAAGGGGGGTGTTGGTCGTGTAGCCGAACTCGCAATGCTGAATGACGTACTGCGCTTCCGGCTTGATCTTGATCATGCCCGCGTCAATCAGGTCGCGCACATGCACGCCCTCCCACTCGGTGTCGAACTTGCTCCACCGCGTGACGCAATGGATGTCAAGAACGGCCTTGCGGCGCGGCAGTTTATTGAACTCCTCCCAGGACCAGGTTTTCTCTTCTTCGACCAACCCAAACATGCGGAACGTCCACTTATCCAGGTTCTCGTACATGGGTGTTGGGCCGTAGTGGAGCACGGGAAACTTGAACGTCAGCGATTGACCCGGCGGCAGGCGGCCTTCATCCTTGACGCGACCTTGCTCCGAGCGACGCTTCCCAAAACCAAACATCGCGGCTCCCCTCCATACTCGGACTATATCTGTCCGATATACGCTTCAGATTATAGACACGCGCAGGTAATCGGCCAAGCGGCGGGGCGTTCGACGGTCAGGGATTCTGTACGTATCGGTTCACCATGATTGCGAATTCGCCCGCGCCTTCAGTCGTGGGGGCCATAAGGTACACCAATACTCCTGTGCCATCGTAAAAGAAACGGGGCGTTGAGCGTCGCGCAACTCCCCGCCCGGGTTGTTTATTGGCTGACCGGCCTTTCCCCTAGCGGGGGCAACTGCTCCACGCCGAGGCCGATCACCACCTCCACACGGTTGCTGGGCCGGGAGCCGATCCCGGTCGCCGACACCAACGCGACGTTGGGGATCGTCGTCCCCGCCACTGCGCGCTGGCTGACGCGCGTTCTGATGGTAATGGTGACCGTCTCGCTGGGGTTGAGCGTCCCGATGGTCACTTCAACCGTGTTCCCGACGACGCTGACCGTCCCGCGCGTCGTGGTGACTTCCAGGATGTCCAGCGCCTCGTGAATTTCGTCGGTGACGACCACGTTCTCGGCGGCCACCGTGCCCCGGTTGAACACCTCAAGCGTGAATATGACCACGTCGCCGATGGCGGCCTGTTGGACGCTGGATCGCTTGGTGACGACCGGGTCGGCGATGCCTATACTTGGGCCGGGAACAACGTCGGTGTCATCGTCTGTCCTGGGCGGGTAGCTCGCGCCGGCGGCATCCGTCCAGTTGACTTCAGCGACGTCGGTCAATTGCGTGCCGCCGGCCAGCCCGGCGACCACGTTGGCGCTGACGGTCACTGAGCCGCTGGCGCCGGCGGGCAGGAAGGCGGGCGCCTGCAACTCGAAGGCGACAACGCCAGAGCCAGCCGGCGTCTCGGCGCAAGTGCCGGTCAGCGGCGGGATGATGCCACATCCAGCAAAGGTCATGCCGGTGGGGAGTGTGTCCACGACCTCCGGGCCGGCGACGGGCAGGGCATCGCCGAGGCCGGTGTTCGTGATCGTGATGGTGTATGTGGTGCTGCCGGGCGAGGTGACCTCGGTGACGCCGTCGTCCTTGCTGATGGTCAGATCGGGCGTTGGCGGCGGCTGAGCGCCAGCGTAGCCAAGATCGTAGGTCCAGACGTTATCGTCGATTACGGTGAAGGTCAACTCGTCCACGCCGCCGGGGAGAGTGGAACTGAGGCCCTCGAGTGCGCCGCCGGGAGCAAAGTTGGACGCGGCAACCCGCGCGGTATATTCGAGCGGCAGCGCCGGGAACTGGTAAAAACCGGCGGCGTTCGTGACAGCAGTGGCGATGACGTTGCCGTTGAAATCCAACTGCTCGACCACCACGCCGGCGATGCCCGACTCGCCGACATCTTGCACGCCGTCGCCGTCATTGTCCAGCCACACCGTGTCGCCGATGAGGAAGGGGCGCAACGGTGTGCACGGCGTGCCCGCGCCGTCCACGCACATGGCATCATAGTCAAACCGCCAGGCGTTGAGGTTGTTCATGTCCAGCCCGTTGGTGAGCAACGTGTACGTGCCAGAGGGCAGGAATCCCGTCACCGTGTAGTCTGCCGGTTCGGGGCCGCTGGTGATGTGAAACTGCTCCCATTCGCCGTTGCCGGAGGGGTTGGCGTTGGCAAAAGCGCCTACGCCGGGGATGTCGATCTGGTAGTTGACGTTAGGCGGGCGCTGGTTGAAGTTCCCAGGGCTGCCGCCAGGGTTAACGTCATCCGCAGGCACCCCGGTCACGTTTCCTGGGCCGGCGGGGCAGGCAGGGCCGGCTGCCACGCCCTCTGCATTCGAGGTCGGCGACCAGGGCGGAGGTCCGGGCGGCGTGTCAGGGTCGTCCGTGTCGCTGTTCACGCAGTTCCAGTCCCCAAAGTCAAAGTCCCCATCCCACGCCGTGAAGGAAGCAGTCGTGGTGGGCACGTCCAGGTTGAACTCCCATCCCCCGTCGTAAGTGCCCGGCGGCCCGCCGATGATGACCGTGTCGGCGGCAGTGATCGCGGCGGCGGTCCACGCGAACACCGTCGGTTTGATGGCAAGGTAGACGTCGGAACTGACCTTGAAGTTACTGAGCGAGCCGACGGTGACGGCCCCGGTCCTCATGATCTCTAGGACGTAAAAGTAGTTGCCGCTCGGAGACTGCGCGCCGGGGGCGTTCGCCAGAGTTACGCTCCACCAGTCGTTGTTGGGCATTGTATTGCCAGCCCACTGGTTGAGCTGCGTATCGCTCGCGTCGAGGCCGTCGCCGAGGCGGTCGGTGTATAGGGTATAGGTCAGGTCCATGTCGTTCCCAGGAGGGTTCAGGTCCCAGTTGCCTGTGCCGGCAAAAATCTGCTGGCCGGCGCTGGTGTCGCCGTCGAAGACGCCGAGGCTGAATTGCGCTGATCCCGCAGGCGCGCCGATCTCGATGTCGATCACAGCCTCCGTGATGGTGCTGAGGCCCCCGCCCGGCACGCTGAAGAAGCGCCCGTCGGTTCCGCTGCACGTCGGGAGGCAATTGGTGAAAGGCGGGCCTTGCGCCTCCGCTGTTTGCGGCGCATGGCCGAGAAACGGGCCGAGTGCAACAAACACCAAGACCAATGCTACGAGAATGCGCCGGGTTTGCTTCATAAGGGGCCTCCGGTTAAGGGCACGCGCGAAATGTCGGATATAACCTTATTATAACGTAAGCTGAAGCGCTTTTGAACCCGTTTGTCGGGTTTCACAGAATTGGCTTTGACGCGCGCGTTACTCCTGTTCGCCCGGCACAGGAGCAGCAGGGTTGTACGTGCACGAGTTGTATGACGCGCCCAGGATGACCCGGTAGTCCACTTCGCGGTTTGGATTCGGCGCTTCGATGATGTCCACGTCGCGTACCTTGAACACGCGCTGCAAAATACTGCGGGCGCTGCCTTTGCTCTGGCCGGTGTAGTCATAAATGACGGTATTGGGGAAATCGACGCTTTCGGCAGGGCCGGCGGCGACCGGGAGCAGGCCCTCCCACGTCAGGCGGTCGGCGGCTACCACGTCCCAATCTGTGTTGGGCGTCCCGTTGAGAATTTCAATGCGCGGCGGCTCCTGGACCAGCACGTTCTGCGTGGGTGGGGAGTACATGTTCTCCATCACCTGGTGGATGGCTTCATAGTTTCTGAAGACCAGGATACTTGCTCCCTGCCGGGTGCTGGAGAAGCGCAACTGGTCCGGCCCCAGGAAGTGGCTCTCAATGCGGGTTTCGTCCAGCGCCAGCGCTAACGGGACAAACCCCAGTACGTCGCCGAGTTGCATGTCCGTGATGACGATCTGCGTGATCTCGTTCCACAGTTCGGGGATGCGCGGGAGGATGTCCACCTGGCGCGCCTGACGCCACATGGCGCGCAAGACCTGTTGCTGGCGGCGGTTGCGTTCCCAGTCGTTAGTGCCCAGGCGCGAGCGCGCGTACCACAACGCCGTCATGCCGTCAAGATGGTGCACGCCGATGGGCAGCACCGTCCAGTCATAGTTGGCCGCATCCGATTCGTCGAGGCCGATCTCGCGGAGCTTGTAGCTCTCAAGCGGACAGTCTACCGCGACGGTGATTCCATCCAGCGTATCGACGACAGTGCGGAAGCCGTTGAAGTCCACCAGCGCGTAGAAGTCGATAGCGACCCCGAAGTTATACTCGACCGTGTAAGCCAGCGCCGCCGAGCCGCCGCCGGGCCAACGGTTATAATCGCCGCGCCAGAACGCGGTGTTGATGCGGTCCCAGTTCCAGCCCGGAATCCACACGTAGGTGTCGCGCGGAATCGAGAGGAGGCTCACCGTCTGCGCGGTGCGGTTGACCGACAGAATGAGCGTCACGTCGGTGCGGAACGGCTCATACGGGTTGCGAAAGTCGGTGCCGAGCAGCAGGATATTCACGATGTCGTCGTCGCCACGCGGGACAAGGGGTACAGGCGTTGGCGCCCAGGGGAAGGGTGTAAAGGTGGGCGTCGGCGCGCTCCCTTGCGCGGCAGCGCTGGGCGTCTGGCCGAGCAGAGTCAACATCGCCAGAGCGGCCAGGGCGAATGCGACGGACAGGAAAACGGCAAAGCGTACCGGGTAAGTGGTTTTCGGTTGGCGTTTCATATGGGGTTTCTCGATGGGCGTCGGCGTTGTACCGGGCATAGATTTCTGGTAATCGGCTTATGCGGGGCGGTGAATCAGGACGACAAACGGGCGGCTGTCGCCGTCATGGAGCAACGCCTGTTTCACCAACTGATCGCAGGCGCTCTGTATACTTTGGGTCTGCTCTACCGCGCGTAGGATGTCATGGTCGGACAGGTTTCTCCACAGTCCGCCTGTGCAGAGGAGCAACGACATACCCGGCGACACCACCTGTGACGCGACTGGCTCAGCGCCTTCGAAGTCGAACTGCTCAATGCTCATGTCGGCGAGCACATAGACTCGCCCGTCGCCTTGCCATCCCATGTAAGCCCGGTGGTCCACAATGACGGCTAAGGCCATCCCGGTGAGCGTTTTCTGCGGCGCTGTGAGCACCGCAGCAAGCGCATCGAGGGCGTCAGGGCGGTTGGTGGCGTCCCACGGGAGCAGCGGCAGGTAAATCTCGCGCAACAGCTGCTGGGCGGCGGCGCGGAGAATGGCGCCGGCGTCTTCTGCCCCCTGCGCCAGCCCGAAGAGATTGAAGCTGAACTCGCGGCCGGCGCCGTTAAGCGCGCCGGTGAAGGTGTATACGGCCTCGTCGCGGAGATTCTCCGGGGATGCGCTGGCCTGCCCGTGAATCAGGTGTGCCGCCTGGATCGACATAGGGTCTCCTGCTCGCGTGTGGCTTGCGTGGGTAGTATAGCGTGGTTTGCTTGAGGGACAAAAAGGGACGCTGCCGGCGGCAATGTGTGCCCACCCTTTGGTGGAGCCAGCGTCGGAACTTTCCTGCCAGCACGCCGGCGAACCGCGCGCTAAGCTCGCGCCGGAGTCCAGTCTGCGACCTTGTACAGGATGCGGTACAATGAGCCGTCAGCAAGGTAATCGCGTCAAAGGAGGGCCAGGCTGACTTACGCAAACCTCACCCATCAGGCGCGCGGGTTGGTGCGCCTGACGCGCTGGAAGGAATACGTGCCCTTCGTGATCCCCGCCACCATCGCCGGCGCGAACCTGGCGCTCACCCGCGCCGCGAGTATGCCCGACCTGCGTTTGCTGGCGGTTTTGCTGGCGAACAACTTGATGGTCGCCTACGCTTTCATGATTAACGACATCGAAGACGCGCCCGACGACGCGCGCGACCCGGCCCGCGCCGCGCGGAACCCGGTCACGTGTGGGGAGCTTTCGCCGGTCGTGGCGTGGGTCAGTGCGCTGGCAGTGGCAGGGATGGCGGTCGTGCTCTACGCGATGTGCGGTCTGCCTGCGTTGGCGGTCGGTGTTTTGGGGTTGATCTTGTCGCACCTGTACTCGTGGAAGCCGGTGCGACTCAAAGCGTGGCCGGCGCTGGACGTGGTCTCGCACGCGCTGATGCTCAGCGCCTTGTTGGTGCTGGCCGGCTACGTGACGTATCACCCCGACCCCGGCCCGGCGTGGCTCATCGTCGCCGCCGCGTTCTTGGGGTCGGCCTACGGGCAGCTCTATAACCAGGTGCGCGACTACGACATGGACAAGGCCGCCGGCCTGCACAACACGGCGGTGATGACCGGCAAGCAGGTCACCCGCGTTCTCATGTACGGCGCGACAGCAGGGGCGGCTGTTTGCGGCGCGCTGGCGCTGCTGGCGGGGTTAATCCCGCTATGGCTGGTCGTCGTGGGCGTGATGGTTCTGCCCCTCATTTTCATCGTTTTCCGGCCCAAAGTGGACATGCGCGGCGGTGAAGCCGCCGACGTCAGCGGAAAAGTGCAGATTCAGGCGAACGTGTTCCTGACCGCGATGAGCCTGCTCTGGTTGGTGGGAGTTGTGCTGGGCTTGGGTTGAACGCCTTTGGCGACGCCCCTGCATGTTCTGTGGACCCATCGGCGCGGCGTCCCGCCGAATGATGCCGATGGGAGCGCTTGCTGTCTCATGCAAGCCGCGTTACCCTTATGGCGGTTTCACGCCGAGTCAGGCCGGATCTGTTCGCGGTGCGCCTGTGAGGGGAGGCTCAATGTTCCGAACAGCCAGGGCGGTGGTCGTTCTCATCATTTGCATCGCTGTGTTTATCGTCGCCAGCCCGGCAGCCGCCCAGGACGGCGATCTGGCCTATGGCGACACGGTAACCGGGGCTATCGATGACGCCGCGCCGGAGCACATTTATGTCTTCACCGCGCAAGCCGGCGACGTGGTCTCCATTGCGTTGACGGCCACCTCCGGGGACCTCGATCCCTTGCTCATTCTGACCGATGCGAGTGGGGTGATCATCACCCAGGATGACGACAGCGGGGAGGGACGAAACGCCTTCATCACGTACACGGTCGGGGCCGCCGGCGCGTATCGTGTAATCGCTACCCGTTATGATCGCGCGCAGGGGGACACCAGCGGCGACTATGAACTCACGCTCATAGCGCAATCCGCCGGGGGCGCGCCGGCGGAAGGCTCTGTTGATGCGTTTGGCGAACTGCCCGATCTGGGCGAATTCTCCTACGAGATGATCGCCTATGGCGACACGGTTTCCGGCGCGGTTGCGGATGAAGCGGTCGCGCGCGCTTACGCTTTTCAGGGGCGCGCCGGCGAGACGATCACACTCACCACCCGCCGCACAAGCGGCAACCTGGCGCTGCGCGTAGCCCTGTTTGACCGCACCGGTCAGACAACGTTGGCTGAGGCCGAGGACTCCGCCAATGCGGGAGAAGCTGCGATCACTTACATTCTGCCGGAGACGGCCTACTATGTGATCGGCGTCGGGCGCGTGGACGGCGACGGCGAGACGACCGCTGGCGAATTCGAACTGACTCTGGGAATTGTAGCCGCTGAGACGCCAACCCCGGCTCCGACTCTCGCGCCTGCGGCGACGCCGGAGGCGACAGCGCCGGCTATCGACATTACGTTGACCTGGAATACGATCGCTGATATAGACCTGATCTTGTATTACCCATCCAGCGGCGAGGGCGCTGCTTCCATCGACTGGCGCAACATTGCTTACCCGGAGGAGTACCCGCTGCCGGCGGGGGTCGTTTTTGCCGCTGACGGTAACGGCTTCTGCCAAAACCTGACCGACCGTCCCAATGAGCGGATTACCTGGGAGGTCGAATCGGCCCCGGTGGGCAACTACGAGATTCTGGTCCAGTATCAGTTTTCTTGCTTCGGCCCCGAAGCGCCGGTCGATTTCGAGATCACCCTGACGGTAGACGGCCAGATGCAAACCATCAGCGGCGCTGTGAATGCGCCGAAAGGTGAGTATCGCGCGACGTTTGCGCGTTAGCGAGGCGGCATAAGCGGCGTGAAGATTGAGAACGACTTGACACACCCTAAAGCTCGTGCTAACGTTGAGACAACGGCAACCGCCGTTGCGCAGAATCTTCTGAGGTGATGTGCCGAGGACCAACATGACAATGGCAGAGAGAAGGTATCGCGCGAAAATCATTGAAGGGCACGGCGACCTGATGGCGGCTATCGAAGGGCTGGACGAGGCCAGCTTCTACGATCCGCCGCTTTTCGAGAACGCCGGCTGGACTGTCGCGGATGTGTTGGGCCACATCGTCACCTGGCAGGAAGCCATGCTTGACGCGCTGGATTGCCTGGTCGCCGGCCGCGAACCGTTTATTTATTCAAAGGCGGTTAAAATCGGCGTCGATACGTTCAATGCACACAAGGTCGCGGCGAACAAAGGCCGACCGCTTGAGGCCATCATGATCGACCTGGGCCAGCGCTACCGCGAAGTGCTGCGCACCCTGTCGCTTTTCTCTCTGGAGGAATTAGAGACGCCGGGCTTCTGGCCCTGGCTCGGTGAGGGCCGCACCCTTATCGAGTTGATCGCCAACAACGACTGGGAACACAAACAGGAGCACGCCGAGGAGATTCGCGCCTGGCGGCGCAAGCACAACCTGGGCGAGCCGCGCGCCGACCGGCCTTTAGTGCAAGACCTGATGGGCGAATTTTCGCTCGCGCTGGTTCGCTATGAAGGCGAACACCGGCGCTTTGTCAACTTGGCGGTGGCGTTGCCGCCCGATCAGCGCGTAGAGAAGTGCACCGATGGGAATTGGTCCTGCAAAGACATCATCCTATACCTGGCCGCCTGGACCGAGGAAGCCTTGAGAGGTTTCGAGATCGGTCAGCCAGCCGACCTCGAACGGGATCGGAGCGCGTTTAATCAAGCGGCGGTGGAAACGCGCGCAGGCATGACGTGGGCAGAGGCGCTGATCGCCTTGCAAGACGCACACGCCCGCCTGGTAGCGGTCGCCGATGCACTGCCGCCGAAAGCTATTGAAGAAGAACCGCGTTACCTCGCATGGATCGACGGTCTATCCGCCGACCTGGCGTTGCATAGCGGCCAGCTAGGCGCTTGAGCGACGCCAGAGGAATAAGTAAAGCGGAACTGACCTGAAGAGGGGCGCGATGCGCCTGGTGCCCAAGCTTGATACGCTCTTTCTGGCAAGCGCTCCTCGCGCTTTCGCCAGGTTCCTGAAGTCTCCCCCACGGTTACCCCGTTACCTGTACAGTGTTCACGAGCAGTCAGTGGCAGTGGAGATGATCGCCTGCGATTTTGCCTCTCTCGTTCACCAGACACGCAAGGAGGATACCATGATTATCGGCGTGCCTAAAGAGATTAAGGATAATGAATATCGGGTGGCGCTGCCCCCTGGTGGCGCGAAGGAGCTGCTCGACCAGGGACATCGCGTCTTGGTGCAGTCCGGGGCGGGCGAAGGCAGCGGCTTCGGCGACGACCAGTACAAGGCGGTGGGCGCGGAGATCGTGTCCAGGGCGGAAGACGCCTGGGCTGCGCAGATGGTGGTGAAGGTCAAGGAGCCGCAGCCGGTGGAATTTGACTGCCTGCGCAGCGATCTGGTGCTCTTCACCTACCTGCACCTGGCGGCGGAGGAGCGCCTGACGCGTGAACTCATGAAACGCGGCACCACCTCCATCGCTTACGAGACGGTCGAGTTACCCAACGGCCATCTGCCCCTGCTCACCCCCATGAGCGAGGTGGCGGGCCGGATGGCGGTCCAGGTCGGGGCGCACTACCTGGAGAAAGCGCACGGCGGGCGCGGCAAGTTGCTGGGGGGCATCCCCGGCGTGCGCGCCTCCGATGTCGTAATCATCGGCGGCGGCGTGGTGGGCACGAACGCGGCAATGTTGGCTTTGGGCATGGGCGCGAACGTGACCTTGCTGGACATCGACCTGGACAGGTTGCGCTACCTGGAACAGGTGATGCCGGGGCGTCTCAACACGATTGCGTCGAACGCGCTCAACATCGCCTCCGCCGTGCGCCGGGCGGACCTGGTAATCGGCGCGGTGTTGATCGCCGGGGCGAAAGCGCCATGCCTGGTCACGCGCGAGATGATCGGCACGATGAAGCCCGGCACCGTGATCGTGGATGTGGCGGTGGATCAGGGCGGCTGTGTGGAGACTATCCACGCGACCACGCACTCCGACCCGGTGTACGTGGTGGATGGCGTGATCCACTACGGGGTGGCGAACATGCCCGGCGCGGTGCCGCGCACCTCGACCTACGGCCTCTCGAACGCTACGCTGCCCTACATGGTGAAGCTGGCGAACAAGGGGTTTGTGGACGCCGTGCGTTCCGACCCGGCGCTGGCGAAGGGCGTAAACGTCTACAAGGGCAAGGTGACATACAAGGCCGTCGCGGATGCTTTCCAGGGTGTGGAATATACGCCGCTGGATACCTTGCTCTGAAACGGTGTGCGAAGGGCATCAGACAGGGGGCTTAAGCCCCCTGTCTGATTTATAGGGGGATGATTTCCCAACTGTCGGCGGCGGGTGTGTAGCGCAGCACAAAACCGCGCCCGCCGCCCATTGGTTCTCCCTCCACCTCGAAGACTATCACTGTCGAGTCTGCATCTGTGCCCTGCTCGCGCCACTGCCGGCGCACGACGGTCACCTGGTAGCGTTGCCCCTGCCAGGTAAAAGCGCGGGGCCGCTCCGGGTATACAGCTCCGGCGTAACACTCAACGACTGCCAACGAATTTCCCCCAGGCTCGCGCACTTTGGGTTATCATTATACCGACCTCCTGTCAACTGCGACTGTTTTGGAAGGGACTGCCATGGCAGATCACCTGATTGGCCCTGAACGGTTACTATCCACCCCGCGCAAGCGCTTGCTCATCATCGCCGGGCCGAGCGGGGTTGGCAAGGCCACGGTGACGCAGGAATTGCTCCGCCGAAACCCGTTCATCTACCGCGCCAAGACCTTCACCACGCGCGAGCCGCGCTCCGGCGAGGTCGAGGCGGGGCAGTACTACTTCGTCACCCGCGAGGAATTTGAAGCGAAATTTGCCTCCGGCGAGATCATGGAGCGCACCGAGGTTTACGGCACGGGCGATTGGTACGGAATACCGGCGAACCTGCTCAGCGCCGCCCCACCCGACAAGCTGTTCGTGCTCATCGAAGTGGATATCAACGGCAAAAACTTCCTGGAAGCGCGCTTTCCTGGACGGTGCACTGCTATCTTCATCACCGCGCCGCCTGCCGTGTTGCGCGAGCGCATCCTCCACCGCGCGCACGAGGAAGGCCACGATCCGCAAGACCTGGAAGCCCGCCTCGCCAAAGCGCGCGAGCACATGCGCAGCGCCAGCAAATTTGACTACCTGATTATCAACGACGAGGACCGGCTTGATGAGACGGTGGCCGAGATCGAGGCGATCATCACCGGTGAACGCCTGCGTATCCCGCGCGACCTGGATTTGGAGGCGGCTTTCTTCCGCAATGGCGCGCCCGTAAGTGATTCAGTTGCGGATGCGATAAATCCGTAAATTCAGCAGACAAACCGCGTGACATTCAGGGTGCGTAACTGAACCTGCGCCGGGCGGCAGGGTCGCGGCGTCCAGCATCCCGCACCCCCAGCCAGAAATTGAGGTGATACGCAGCGCGGTAGAACAGGCGGCGCGCCCCTGGCACCCGCTCCGCCGTCGGGCGCAGCCTTCCCAGCCACGCCAACAGGCGCACGCGGCTTGTCTGGAGCAACGGCGGCGCGACCCAACGCGCCGGCAGGGGTAGAGCGTTCCATCGGTTTACGAGGAGCGCGTCGCGCAGTTCGGGGTAACGCGCCGCCAGCATTACGCTGCTGATCCCGTTGACGTAAGCTTCGTCACACCCACGTTTAAATTCCTTGACATACTGATGATAGCCGATTGCGTTCGGCAGGTAATGAAAACGCAACCCGGCCCGGTCCATGCGGTAGGCCAGTTCAACGTCCTCGTGGCGCAGCAGCGAGAACGCCTCGTCGAAACCGCCGAGCGCGCGAAACGCCTCCGCTGGCACGGAGAGGTTGCCGGTCAGCGCGTCCCAAAACGTGGGGCGGTGGGCGGCGCGGTCCATCTTTCGATAGTGCGCCTCATAAAAGCCGTAAAGGTACCGCTCGAAGGGAGTCAGCGGGCGCGCGCCGTCCAGGTCGATCCGGCCCAGGCCGACAGCGTCTGGCTCGCGCTGATGCAATTCCATATGCTCGCGCACGAGAGCAGGGGAGGGGATGATGTCGTCATCTAAAAAGAGCAGCACGTCGCCGCGCGCTAACGCTGCTCCCCGGTTGCGCGAGACCGCCGGCCCGGTCTCCGGGATCACGGTATAGCGCAAACGACCTCTATTTTCTTTCGTGTAGTCATACCCCGACAAAAGATCACAGACAGCCAAATCCCCACCATCAACCACCACCACCACCTCAAAAGACCAAACCTGACAATCTTGACCGGCCAGCCCGTCCAGCACCTGCGCCAGTGCCGCCACGCGCCGGAAAGCGGGAATCACCACCGATAGGGAAGGGCGATGGCCCGTCACCCCGGCGCTCCTATGAGGTCCATGCGCACATCAAGCCAGGTTGCATACCCGGTTAATACTTTGAGCATGAAGCGCAGCTTCCCATCACGCCGGAGGATCGGCGTGCGCCGCATCCAGAATGACGAACCGCCGCGCCCGGAGCGCATCGTGAACGCACGGGCAAAGCCCACATCCTCCGCCATGTGCGCCAGCGCGGGCGTCGCCTCACCATAGGGATAGGCAAAACTGCGCACCGGCGCGCCAGTGATCGCCTCCAGGTCGGCCTTGCTGCGCACCATCTCCTCGCGCGCCTGGTCCGGCGGCAGGCGACTCAGACGCGCGTGCGTCACGGAATGCGCTCCGATCTCAACGCCCTGACGGGCCAGGTCACGCAACGCCTCGGCGTTCAGCAGGGGGAGGGGCGCCGCGCCCTCCCAGTCGGCAACCTTGCCCAGTTTTCCGCTCACCGCAAAAAGGATTGTGCGAAAAGGCAAGTCGCGCACCGCCGGCCATACATCCGCGAAATTCGTGTAGCCATCATCACAACACAAAGCCACCGGAGCCACCCCAAACCGAGAGTTTGAACTTAACCGGGCCAGCCAACGCGCCTGCCAGGCAAATCGCCCCGGCGATACAGCCCAGGGATCATCTATGTTAGCGATACTGTGATAACACAGATATATCATCGCGCGCGCAACAAGCCAGCCAGCCGCTCGCCCAGTGCAGGCTGGTAGTTGCAGTTGAGCAACCGACACCTCATCCTACACGCACGGATCGCCGCGCGCACGTGCGCTGCCGCCTCACCGCGCCAGATCACGCGCGGGTCTCGATGACGGATGTCGCCGACGGCGTCCATCGCGTAGCATAGGCGCACGCCGCCGTAAGGGTCGATGAGGAAGCTGTTCAGCCCCACGTAGCACCGCGTCGCGGGGCGGGCGTTCGGGTCGGCGAAGTAGCCTCTCATCAGCGCCAATTGCCGCGCCGAGTTCAGGATCGGATAGTCGGCAGCCTTGAGCGCAATCAATTCGTCCAGCGCCGCGGTCATCACGCCTGGCTCCGAAAACCACAGCGCGCTCTGGAGCGTCCAATCGGGTGTATAGGTGCGCAAACGCCGGCTGTACGGCTGATAGTTCGCAGCATCTACCAACGGCTGCAAGCCCACTGCATCGATGCCCCTCTCACGCGCCCACCGGACCAGGCCGGGCAGCTCATGCGCGTTATAGCCGGCGAGAATGACGTTCAGGCTCAGGGTAGGGGGCCGGCGACGACCGTTCGTGTAGCTCCCCGCGAGCTTAAAGCTCGCGGGGAGCTTTTGCTGCGCCTGCTGGAAGTGCTCAATCGCCGCTACGATGCGCGCGTGGCTGCCCTTGACTCCGCGCGTGGCGTCGTGGGTCTCCGGGTTCAATCCGTTGAGCGAGAGCGTCAGGTTGCCCAGCCCAGCGCGGACCAAGCCGCTTGCCATCGCTTCGTCCACCAGCCAGCCGTTGGTCATCAGATTGGTGGTGCAACTCATCTCGGACGCCATCGCCACAATGTCGAGAAGATCGTCACGCACCATCGGCTCGCCGCCGCTGATGCTCAAGTGGAACGGCCCCAGCCAGGCGCGCAACGCCTCCAAAGCGCGCCGCCACTCGCCTGTGGTGAGTTCGGGCGGGGTGTCCCGCGCCTGCCATTTGTCGCAGGTCGGGCAACGGAAGAAACAGCGATCCGTCACGTCGATAATCACCTGTCGCGGCTTGACCGGCGGGCGGTCCATGCGCCATACCGCATGGCGGGTCGCCTCATCTACAGCCTTATTAGCCCTTTGCGTCAGCCGGTTGATGTCCACTACAAACCGCTCCCAAACCTTGATCGCTGCCCGCCGACCCGACGCCTGCGGTAGCGAAGCGCCATGCCTGCCGCAAGCAGCGGCCACTCACGCAGCACGGTCTTGACCACTACGTCTGGACGTTGACCCGGCGGCGCGTGCTTCCAGAAGAAGCGCAGCCGTCCCACCGCGCGCCGCCACACCTGCCACAACAGACGCCGGTCCGCTGCGCGCGCGCCGGCGTGCCATACCAGGGCGTTGAGCGCCACCAGCGTCTCGTAGCCGGCGCGCCGCATCCGCCAGCACAAGTCCGCGTCCTCAAAGTAGGCCACATACCGTTCGTCGAACAAGCCGACGTCACGGAGCGCCCGCGCCGAGAGCAGCATGGCGCAGCCCCATACGTAATCGACAGGCAAGCGATCAACGCCTGGCGGCGCATCGGTCCCAGGCACGGGTTTGACGCGCGCCGCCACGAAATCCACTTGCGCGCCGAGTTCATCAGCGCCGGCTGGGGTCCGCACACGCGGCCCGACGACGCCGACTCGCGGATCGCTCTCCGCCACGCGGATCATCTCGCTCAGCGCGTCAGGCGCGACCGTCACGTCATTGTTGAGCAGCCACACATAATCTGCCCCGGCATTGAGCGCCGCGCGCATCCCCATGTTGCAGCCGGCGGCGTATCCCAGGTTGCGTCGATTGACGATGAACCGCACGGCAGGAAAATGCGCGCTCACAACCTCAAGCGTGCCGTCGGTCGAGGCGTTGTCCACCAGAATGACGCTATACGCCCCCTCCTGATAGCGCACCTCCGCCAGCGACTCCAGGCAGGCCAATGTATCCCCAAGGCCGTTCCAGGTCAAGACCACGCTTACAACTATCGGCACGCGCGCCCCTCCCATCCTCGATTGTACCATTGCAGCCAAACATCGTCCGCCGAGTTTTTGCAGCGGGACCAATCCCATCGGTAGAATGCCCGGCGTGACGCACACCACCAACCGCCTGGCTATCGCCGTCTGCCTGATGGCGTTCCTCTCCGCCGCGCTCTTCCTCACCTACGGCGGTGAGTTCATCAGCACGGACGAGATGTTCCTGTTCGACGCCGCCGAGAGCCTGGCGCGGCGCGGCAACCTGGAGCTGAACCTCACCGCCAGCTACCGCCCGGTGCAATTTCTGGACGAGCCGATGCAGGCCATCGCCGCTGCCCCGCTGTTCTGGGTCGTCGAGCGATTGCCGGGCGTGGGCATGGTGCATGGCATGTTGGTGTTCAACAACCTGGTCACCAGCGCCACCGCCGGGCTGCTGTTCTTTTACGCGCTCGCTTTGGGACGCAGCCCTGCCGCTGCTTTCACGGTCGCGCTGCTCTTCGGCGTGGGGACCATCGCCTGGCCCTACAGTAAAACCTTCTTCCGCGAGCCGTTGACCGGCTTCCTCCTCCTCCTGACCGCCTACGCGCTGGAGCGCTGGCGGCAGGCCTACCTGAGCAGGTCGCCCCACTGGCGCTGGTTGGCGCTGGCAGGCGCGGCGCTCCTCGCGTCCCTGCTCACCAAAGAGGCGGTCATCCTCGCGCTGCCGGCGCTGTTTATTGTCGCCATCCCGACACCCGCGCCGGTTACAAGGGCAGCGCTGAATGCGTGGTGGCGCCAGCACCGAAAAGCCGTGTTGGTGATCGGGCTGGCAGCCGTCGCTGTCGTTGCTATACTGCTCGCCTTCGGTTCCCTCGCCGACCGAATCAGGATGCTGCTACGACAACCTCAACTTGCCTGGTTGCCTGAAGCCGTTCTCGGCTACACGGTCAGCCCTGGCAAGAGCTTATTCATCTACTCGCCGGTGCTCCTCCTCAGCCTGACCGGGCTGGCGATTCTGGCGCGGCGTCGCGCGTGGCGGCAGACGCTTGCGCCGCTGGTCATGCTGGCCGGCTTCGTGCTGGGCTACGCCGTCTTGCGCAACGCGGAGTGGATTGGCGGCATCGGCTGGGGGCCGCGCTACCTGGTTCCGCTGACCGCGTTTCTGCTGCTGCCGGCGCTCCCGGCGGTGGATGACCTGCTTGCCCACAAACGCACCTGGGCGCGCGTCGCGGCAACCTACCTGGCGCTGCTGAGTATAGCGATTCAGGTGCTCGGCACGGTGATGCCCGTGCACAATTATTACGCCTGGATTCGAGGCGGCACGGCCTGGGACGTGGGCGTGTGGCAGCCTACGCAGACGCACATCTTCATTAACTTCCTGCTTTTCCGGTTGTTTGGCAACCGCGATGTAGCCTGGTGGGTCTTGGGGCGTGATTTCTCCATCCCCGCGCTGTGCGCCCTGCTCATGACCGCCGCGCTGGTGGGTGTAGTCTTGATCGGGCAGCGAGAGAGCCGGGTGCCAGCCCGCCACGTCGCCGCGCTCACGCTGCTGGCAGTCACGCTAGTTGGCGGATTGTTCGTCTATGCACTGACCCGCTACACGGCGCGGGACGAGCGCTACATGGTGCAAAACACCGATCTGGACGCGATGCTCGCGCACCTGAAGCAAAACGTCGCGCCTGATGACGTGGTACTACTCAGCAACCCGCACTACCAATTGTTCTTCTACAACTTCAACAAGCATCCAGGGCTTTACCTCGTCCCGCTGCCTGACAGCCCTGGTGACGAGCCGCCGCCTGACCGCCCGCTGCTCGTGGACTGGAACAACCCCGAACATCTTGTCCTGAAGCGCATCCTGCGCGAAGTTCACAGACTGGCAAGGGACCACGATACGTTCTGGATGGTGGTTGACGCCAACCGCTACGTCACCGGAGCCGTGCGCTCAACGGAACGGTGGATGGCGCGCCACTACTTCCCTATGGACCAGTATGAAGTCTCCCCGCAGGTGCGTGTAGTGCGTTACAGCGCCGCCGACCCGCCGCCGCCGGCTGCGCCGCCTGGGCCGGAGAACCCCGTCGGCGCGACGTTTGGGGACACATTGACACTGGTCGGGTATGATCTGATCGGAGAACCCTTCCGCGCAGGCGAGCCAGTCAACGTCTCATTGACATGGCGCGTGGAGCGCTCACCAGCGACGGATTACACCGTCGGTTTGTTCGGGATCGGCCCGGAGGGCCTGCCGCGCGCCGAACGGCACAGCGAGCCGCTGGGCGGATTCGGGCAGACGTACTTTTGGGAGCCGGGTCAGGTGTGGCGCGACAATCACGCGCTGCTGTTGCCCAGGGACCTGCCACCGGGTGAGTACACGCTGAGGCTGATCCTCTACACATGGCACGACGGGCAACGCCTGCCCGTCACGGACGCAGATGGCGCGGATTTGGGCGACGCGCTCGATCTGAGCACAATTACGGTTGGCGGTCTATAGGGGCAGGGCACGCTACCAATCAGGGGGAAGGACATGACCGAACATCTTTACGGGCGACGCGCTGTGTATGAAGCGCTGCGCGCCAACCGCCGCCGGGTCAGCACGCTGCTGATCGCTGAAGGGACCGAAGAGAGCGGCGTCATCCGTGACCTGCTAAGCCTGGCTGCCGAGCGCGAGGTGCCGGTGCGGCGCGCACCGCGCGCGGTGCTCGCCGACATGGCGCGCACGCCCGACCACCAGGGTGTGGCACTCAAGGTTGAAGATTACCCTTACGTCGATATGGAGCAGGCGCTCGCGCTCGCGCAAGAACGCAACGAGCCACCCTTCCTGCTGATCCTTGATCTTCTGCAAGACCCGCAGAATGTCGGCGCGCTGCTGCGCGTCGCCGAGGCGGTCGGCGTGCATGGCGTCGTGATTCAGGAACGGCGCGCCGTGGGCATCACGCCAGCGGTGGTCAACGCCTCATCCGGCGCGGTGGAACATCTCAACGTCGCCCTGGTCAAAAACCTGGTCAACGCCATGCGTCGCCTCAAGGAGAGCGGCGTCTGGATGGTCGGCATGGAGGCCGCGCCCGACGCGAAGCCCCTCGACCAGGTTAACCTGGGTGGGGCAGTAGGGTTGGTGCTGGGTAGCGAAGGCAAGGGTCTACGCCGCCTGGTGCACGAGACGTGCGACCTGACCATCCAGCTGCCGATGCGCGGCCAGGTTGCCAGCCTGAACGTGGCAACCGCTGGCGCCGTGGGCCTGTACGCCGTGTGGCAGGCGCGCGGCTGGCGGGGCTGGAAAGGTCCCGAAGCGCTCGAATAACAAAAGCAGGGGAAACCCCCGATTTTTACAAAGAAGTGATTCAAACTTTTGAGCCAACGACCCCGGTGCACGTGGTGCTTGTCGTGTTGGCGGGCACCTCACCCCCCGTCCCCCTCTCCCGGCTACGCCGGACT
>DAOTXU010000328.1:0-19893 GCA_034435135.1 Anaerolineae bacterium
CGCTCGGCCAGCAGCCGGTTCAGCCGCGCGATCTGGATGTCCACGATCTGGCGCAGGTGCTCACGCCCCAGGCCGTGGAACAAGATGATCTCGTCGATCCGGTTCAGGAACTCAGGCCGGAAGGTGCGGTCGAGTTCGGCCATCATGACGCTGCGCATCTCACGACGCAGCGCTTCGCCCGCGCCGTTGGCGGACTGCGCTGCGCGGCTCTCCATCTCCTTAATAATCTGGCTGCCGACGTTGCTGGTCATGATGACCACCGTGTTTTTGAAGTCCACCGTGCGCCCGTGTCCGTCGGTCAGGCGACCCTCGTCGAGCAGTTGCAGCAGGGTGTTGAACACTTCCAGGTGGGCCTTTTCGATCTCGTCGAACAGCACCACTGCGTAGGGTCGGCGGCGGACCGCCTCAGTGAGCTGGCCGCCCTCGTCGTAGCCGACATAGCCCGGCGGCGCGCCAATCAGCCGGCTGACGGTGTGGCGCTCCTGGTACTCGCTCATGTCGATGCGCACCATCGCGTCCTCGTCGTCAAAAAGGAACTCGGCCAGCGCGCGCGCCAGTTCGGTCTTGCCGACGCCGGTCGGCCCCAGGAAGAGGAACGTCCCCACCGGGCGGTTCGGGTCTTGCAGGCCGGCGCGGCTGCGGCGCACGGCGTTCGCCACCGCGTTGATCGCCTCGTCCTGGCCCACCACGCGCAGGTGCAGGCGCTCCTCCATGCGCAGCAGCTTCTCGACCTCGCCCTCCAGCAGCTTGCTGACCGGGATGCCGGTCCACTTGCTCACCACGAGCGCGACCTCATCGGCGTCCACCTCTTCTTTGAGCAGCGCGCCGGACTGTTGCAGTTCGTTCAAGCGCGTTTCCTGCTGAACAAGGCGGCCTTCAAGCTCGCGCAGCGCGCCGTAGCGCAGGCGCGCGGCAGCCTCAAGGTCGTTGCGGCGCTCGGCGCGTTCCAGTTCAATCCGCGCCTGGTCGATCTCGGCCTTGGTGGCGCGCACGGCGGCGATGGCGGCCTTCTCGGTCTCCCAGCGCGCCCGCAGCGCGTTGGAGCGTTCGCGCAGGTCGGCGACCTCTTGCTCCAGTTTCTCCAGCCGGTCTTTAGAAGCCTTGTCCTTCTCCTTCTTCAGCGCCTCACGTTCGATCTCCAACTGCATGATCTGGCGGTCCACCGCGTCGAGCGCCATCGGCTTCGAGTCGATCTCCATGCGCAGGCGCGACGCGGCCTCGTCGATCAGGTCGATGGCCTTGTCGGGCAGGTGGCGGTCGGAGATATACCGGTGCGAGAGCGTCGCCGCCGCAATCACCGCCGCATCCTGGATGCGCACGCCGTGATGGACCTCGTAGCGCTCCTTCAGGCCGCGCAGGATGCTGATGGTATCCTCCACACTCGGCTCATCGACAAACACCGGCTGGAAGCGCCGCTCCAACGCCGCATCCTTTTCAATGTGCTTGCGGTACTCGTCGAGCGTGGTCGCGCCGATGGCGTGCAGTTCACCGCGCGCCAGCATCGGCTTGAGCATGTTGCTCGCGTCCATCGCGCCCTCGGCGGCGCCCGCGCCCACGACGGTGTGCAACTCGTCGATGAACAGGATGATGTCGCCGCCGGCGTCGGCGATCTCCTTGAGCACAGCCTTCAGCCGCTCCTCAAACTCGCCGCGATACTTCGCGCCGGCGATCAGCGCGCCCATGTCGAGCGCGAAGATGCGCTTGTGCTTCAAGCCTTCGGGCACGTCGCCGTTGACGATGCGCTGGCTCAGCCCCTCGACGATGGCGGTCTTGCCCACGCCCGCCTCCCCGATCAGCACCGGGTTGTTCTTGGTGCGCCGGCTGAGCACCTGCACCACGCGGCGGATTTCGTCATCGCGCCCGATCACCGGGTCGAGCTTGCCCTGCCGCGCCAGCGCGGTCAGGTCGCGCCCGTATTTGTCGAGCGCCTGGTACGTGCTCTCCGGGTCCTGGCTGGTCACGCGCTGCCCCCCTCGGATGCCAGCAAGCGCCTGCAACGTCGCGTTGTGGTCCACGCCGTGACGATGCAAGGTGTCGCCGATTGGCGGGGTCTCGGTCAGCGCGAGCAG
This sequence comes from Anaerolineae bacterium, assembly GCA_034435135.1. Lineage (GTDB taxonomy): Bacteria > Chloroflexota > Anaerolineae > Aggregatilineales > JAFGMM01 > JAOSJO01. The sequence goes on from DAOTXU010000328.1 coordinate 2,070, forward strand.
GATGTGCTCGGTGCTGACGTACTCATCACGCATCTTGCGCGCTTCTTTCTCGGCGCGCGTGAGCGCGTCCACAGCCGCGCGGTTCAGGCCGATTTGGGCGTTGCTCCCGTAGACTTTGGGCCGGCTTTGCAGCGCGCTTTCCAGTTCCGCGACCAACGCGGCCAGCCGCGCGCCGATCTTGCTGACCACCTCTGGGACCACGCCGTCGGCCTGGCGCAGCAGCGCGAGCAGCAAGTGCTCCGGGGTAATTTCGTTGTGGTTGTATTCCATCGCCAACGACTGCGCCGCAAGCACAGCCTGTTGGGCTTTGTTGGTAAAACGATTCAGGTCCATTGCCATTTCCTCTACAGCAAGATGGCGTCGCGCGTCAAATGGCAGCGACAGCCATACTATGCTGCGTATACGTCAAATTCACATCAGAGCAGCGTCAGAGAAGCGTAAATTCGTGGATTAGGTCTAGAAAGGTGCGCGAGGGCAGAGAAGCCACGCATACCTAGAGCCTATCCGAATAACGTTGGACAAGGGGCTTAAGCCCCTTGTCCAGGTCGTTTGAGACGGTTTTTCGGATAGGTTCTTAGCCCACTTTTTTGGGGGGCATGACATCGTCGGTATCCTGTGGATTACCGCATCGTCTTGTGCTGCTTTGTCAGCGGTCCATCTCCAACGCCATAAGCTGCGCGCGCAGTTCCTCAAGCTCCTCTTGCAGCGCTTCGATCTGCTCGGTCAGGTTGAGGATCACCTGCACCCCGGCCAGGTTCACGCCGAGTTCAACCGTGAGGCGGTTGATCTTGTTGATGCGCTCCACATCGCGCGGCGAGTAGAGCCGGAACCCGCCCTCCGAACGACTCGGCGCGACCAGGCCCGCTTCCTCATAGTTGCGCAACGTCTGCGGATGCAGGTTCACCAGGCGCGCCACCACGCCGATGGCGTACAGCGGCGCGTCGGGATCAGGCGCATCATGCACGGGCATCGCAACTCACCTCGGTCGAGTTCCCAACGTCACGGCGATCTCAAATGTCTGGCTGTCGCGGGCAATCGTCAGGATGGCGATGTCGCCGGGGCTGGTCTGCGAGACCAGGTAGCCCACCAGGTCTTCCCAGTCGCGGATGGACTCGCCGTTGATGGCGATGATGACGTCGCCGCCGGCGGAGACCCGGATGCCGCGCACGAATTCGTCGCGGTTGCCGCCGCGCAGGCCCGCCGTCGCCGCCGGTCCGCCAGGCGTGACACGGCTGATGAGCACCCCGTAGTTGACCGGCAACCCCAACGGCTCCTGCAACTCGGCGACGCTGAAGTTCGAGCCTTCTGTGCTGGAACCGCCAGTCTGGGTTTCAACCCCCAGCCAGGAGTAATCGGCGTAACCTTTTTCAATCAGTTGTGGGACCACGCGCCGCACCGTGTCCACCGGCACGGCAAACGCGATGCCCTGGAAGACGCCGCTATCGGTGCGAATCGCCGTGTTGATGCCGATCACCTCGCCCTTGGAGTTGAGCAGCGGCCCGCCGGAGTTGCCGGGGTTCACCTCGGCGTCGGTCTGGATGATGTTGGGGTTACTGTAGCCGCCGAGGCTGCCGGTCACCAGCGCCGCCGAGGGGAGGGTCCGCCCCAGCGCGCTGATGATGCCGGTGGTCATCGTCCCGGCCAGGCCAAATGGGTTGCCGATGGCGACCACGCGCTGGCCGACGCGCAGGGTATGGGAAACGCCAAGCACTACCGGGTGGAGCGACGCGGGATCGACATCCACCCTGACCACCGCGATGTCGCTATACGAGTCGGAACCCACCAACTCGCCGCGCGCGACCAATCCATCGTGAAACTTCACCCAAATCTCGACCGCCTGGTCGATGACGTGGTTGTTGGTGACGATGTAGCCCTCTTTATCGTACACGAAGCCCGATCCACCGCGCACGTTCAGGGTGCTCTCGTCAATGCCGATGTCGATGTTGACCACCGAGGGGTTCACGCGCTCGTACAGGTTGATGAGCAACAGCTCCTCGGCGTCGGCCTCGGCAATGACGGCGTCGGATACCAGCGTGGGTGTGGCGACTTCCTGCGCCACCGTGCGCAGCGTCTCATCAATGGGCCGGCCGGCAGGTTGCGGCTGGGCCGGTGAGCACGCCCCCAAGACAAAGACGAACGCCAGAACAGGGATGATCCTCTTCGCCATCATCAACAACTTTCAACTACCCAATGCCGCTGATTTTCAAGATCTCTAGGTGACGGTGGGCTTAAGCCCACTGTCCACCAGGTTGCCCAGTTACAGGCCACGCCCTTTGCGGAGGCGCGCCAATTCCTCGAACAATTCACGCTCACGTGCGCTCAGGTGGCGCGGCACCCTCACTTCGACGCGGGCGTACAGATCGCCGTACTGCCCCGGCTGGTTAAGCCTGGGCATCCCCTTGCCCTGCAAGCGGATTTTCTGGCCGGATGACGTGCCGGGAGCAACCTTCAGCATCACTTCGCCGCTCAGGGTCTGCACCGGTGCTTCTCCACCCAGCACCGCCGTAAACAGGTCTACCGGTAAGGTCATATGCAGATCGTCGCCGTCGCGTTCGTAGACTTCGTGCGGGCGCACCTCGACGACAAGATACAGGTCGCCGGCCCTGCCGCCGCCCTGACCCGTCTCCCCGAACCCGGAGAGGCGCACGTGCGTCCCCGTCTTCGCGCCTTTGGGGATTTTCACCTCCAGCCGGCGACCGCTGACCTGGAGCGTGCGCGTCGCGCCGTGATAAGCCTCTTCCAGGGTAATCGTGATCGGCTGTTCCAGGTCCCGCCCGTGCTGTGCGCGGAACGGACGCCGACGGCTCTCGCTGGCGCGACTGCCCATGCCGCCAAAGATGGTGTTGAAGAAATCTGAAAAAACGTTGCCGCCGCCAACGTCCTGGTCTCCGAAGAGATCGTCCAGGTTGCGGTATTCCACGCGGACATTGCCGGGCGCGCCCCTGGCGCCGGCAGCCCACTCAGACCAGTTGAAGCCGCCGGGCTGCCCGCCCATCTGTTGCCAGACGGAGTAGTTCGCGCCAAGCTGGTCGTAGCGGGCGCGCTTCTCCGGGTCGCTGAGCACCTCGTGGGCTTCGTTGATCTCCTTGAACTTCTCCTCGGCGCGTTTGTCGCCGGGGTTCACATCGGGGTGGTAGTCGCGCGCCAGCTTGCGAAACGCTTTCTTGATGTCCTTTTGGCTGGCGTTCTTGTCTACGCCGAGTATCTTGTAATAGTCCTTATATTCCATATCTTCCGACGCCTATACTTAACATAAGCTGTCGTTAAAGGCACTATGATTGTAAATCTTCAGCCTCTACTTGTAAAGGTTTTTGCGCCGGTTCTTATCAAATGTTAACTTTCCACGCCGAGGAGGCTTTTCGGATTTGATCTGTCTTCCCCCATTGGCTTCGCTCCCCGCGAAACGGCAGCTCGCGGGGAGCGTATCACCGCCGCATCGAGGGCGTAACAGGGCTACTGTCCCTCAGGCGGCGTCTCGGTTGGGGCAGCAGACATGCCCTGCGCTTCCATTAACGATTGCAGGTCGAAGAGGAACGGGCTGTTGCTGGGGATGATGACGAGCTGGATGTCGTCGCCCAATTGCTCGATGTAGCGCCACTGGATCAGGTTCGGGTTCTGGCTGATCTGCTGGTTGATGAGGCGCAACGCTTCAGCCTCGGCCTCGGCGCGTAGAAGGATGGCCTTCGCCTCGCCTTCGGCGCGCGCGATGGCGGCGTCGCGCTCACCCTCGGCCCGGGTAACAGCGGCGTCGCGCTCACCTTCGGCGACGCGGCGCACGGCCTCAGCCTCGTTGCTGGCACGCTCGACGTTCTGCTCGGCGATCTGCTTTTGCTCCACCGCCTCCACGAACTCCTGGCTGAAGGTAATGTTGCGGACCGCCAGTTCAACCAGCTCCAGGCCCTCGTTGCGCAGGCGTTGCGTCAGCAACTCAAAGATGGTCGGCCCCAGCCCGGTGCGCTGTCCGTAGACCTGAGCGACGCTCAGTTCTGAGATGGCATCGCGCACCTCCTCACGAGTGAAGGGGACGACGGCTCCTTCCTCATAGCCGGCGCGCCAGTCTCTATATACCTGATTGACGGTGTCTGGCGCGACGCGGTAGATCACGGTCACGTCGATGATCACTTCTTGCCCGTCGTTCGTGCGCGCCTGGATTGGAGGACGCCCGGCGCCTTCAGACGCCGCCAGGGTAACGCTCTGGCGGTTCGTGGGATAGACGGTCACCTGGTCGATGAAGGGAATGATCCAGTTGATCCCTGGCCCAAGCGGAACATCGACGATGGAGTCATCATCGCCGCCGACGGTGCGGAAGACCACGCCCACTTCCTGGGGCGAGATGATGATTAGGCCGGCGTTAATCACGCTCATGATGACGCCGCCGATCACGCCGACGACGAGCAATAGGACGCCGGGGCGCGCGGAGGCCCGTCGAGAGGTAGCCGAGACCGCGAGCGCGATCCCACCGACGGCGAGCGCCCAGAACACCAGAGCCAGGATGTTGACAATGCTGCTTATGCCGGTCATGTTTGCGTTCTCTCCTTCTGTGTGCAAACTGCTTCGCTATTGTGCAGGTTAGCTGTTCAACGTTTGTTGATACGATTCTATCGCATATCCCTCCAGAAAGCCGGTAAGCCGGCTGATCCTCCGATTTTCTTATTCGCTTTTTACTCTGGCGCGCCGATTCGGATTTCCAACTCGCGTTGAGAAACGAGATTGGCAGTCTCGACGCCGCGCCCTACGCCATTTGCAGTGTAAAGGCGCCAGGCGGCGGCGGGAACCCCACTCATTGGGTGTTGTAACGTGCAACTCGGCGCTGTGTGACTTGCCAGAGTTGTCGAATGCTCCATAATAAAGGGGTAGAAAAACGCGCCTTTCTGGATTCGACGAAGGGGAGGCAGAATGCCCCAACTCTTGGCACGAATGGACGACTCCGGCTGGATGACGCCGGCGATGGCAGAGGTGCTCAACCCACTGCCGCCGCTCCCCTACGACGACAACTACGTCAACAACCAGGCCCGCACCCTGGAGAAACTCCTGAGCGACGCCGGCGCGCCCGCGCGGGTGATCGGCCACGTGCGGCTGCCCTCTCACACCCTGCTCGTCGTGCAGCCCGGCCACACGGGGCGGCTCGCCAACCGCCGCCAGGTGACGGTAGACGACGTGAAGGCGGCGCTCCCCAGGTTGGGGCCGGCGCTGGAAGCCGATACCATCGACGTGATGGCGGAGGTCGAGGGGGCGCCGGGCGCGTTCGGCGTGCTGGTGCGCAGCGCCAACCATCGCCCGCTGGTGTTGCGCAGCCTGCTGATGCAACCCGGCTTCCAGCAGGCTCAGTCGAGGTCGTGCGTGGTCTTCGGGCTGGACCTGAAGCAATCGGTCGTAGTGGAAGACCTGTTCGCCCTGCCGCACCTGCTCGTCCTGGGCGCGTCGGCGGCGCGGGTGCATTTCCTGCACACCACCCTGGTCACACTGATGCTGTTCAACACCCCGGCTGAACTCCAGATGGCGCTGGTGAGCAAAGAACCGCAGCAGTTCCGCGCGTTCACCGGCTCCCCACATTTCCTGGGGCGGCCCTTAGGCGGCCTGGAGGAAACTCGCCTGGCCGTGCAGCGCATGGTCGAGGAAATAGCGCTGCGCGAGCAGCTTTTCTCGCAGCACAACGCCGCCGACCTGGACGCTTTTAACGTCCAGGCGGAGACCAACCGCGAATCACTGCTCCCGCGTATGATCCTGGCGCTCGATACTGCCATCGACGGCGACAAGGCGGCTGCTTCCCTGGCCCAACTGGCGCAGCGCGGGCCGCGCGTCGGCGTTCACCTGATCGTGGTCAGCGAAAGCAGCGAGGCGCTCCCCGCCGAAGTGCGCGAGGCATTCGGCGCGCGGCTGGCGCTGCGCGGCGCGACGGCGGACCTCAAAGGGCTGCCGCTTCAGGGAATGCCGATGCGCTTCATCGATGCGTTGTTGTTGAAAGCCGAGCGCGACGCGACTCCGCTCGAACTGTGCATAGTGCCCCCTGAAGAGGTCGCCGCGGTGGTCGGCTACTGGACCCGCGCCGCCCGCCAGCGCGAAACCGAGCGTGCAGGCGTTTCGACGCCGGCCGTTGAGGGGTCGGCGGTGGCTGGCCCTCTACCCGAACCGGACCTCTTCATCCCATTGGAGGTGGGTGAGGAGCCGCCCCCGCCGTTTATCGGGGCGGCGCAGACAATGGAGGTGATCCTGCCGCGCGCGCGCGCGCTGGCGGCCTACCTGGGCTGGTTGAGCGCCGGGCCGCTGCGCGATGTACTGGGCCTCAGCGAGCAGCAGGCCGTCAACGTGATGGATCAGTTGCGCGCCGAAGGGCTGCTGGAACCGAAGATGGCGCCCACGCTGCGCTATCAGCGCCTCAGCGCGCCGCCGGGCGAGTAAAACGAACCTCTGAAAAGAACAGGGACGCGGCTGTTTGCCCTCATCGTCAGGAGACGCCGTGCCCCTGGTTTTGGTTTTCTGGCGTCCACTCACTAGAATCTCCTTATGTTTAATGAGCCGCCGCACCACATCAAGGTGATTCTGGACAACCTGCCCACGACCCCCGGCGTCTACCTGATGAAAGACGACAAGGGCGACGTGATCTACGTGGGCAAGTCGGTGAGCCTGCGCAACCGCGTCCGGTCGTATTTCGGCGCGCAAGGCGGCCACACGCCCAAAACGCGGGCGATGATACGCAAGATCGTCGACATCGACTTCATCGTCACGCCCAACGAGTCCGCCGCGCTGAAGCTGGAAAACGACCTCATCAAGCAGCACCAGCCGCGCTACAACATCACCCTCAAGGACGACAAGCGTTATCCCTACATCAAGGTTTCCTGGGGCGACGACTTCCCCAAAGTAGAGTTCACGCGCCACATCGAGCGGGACGACGGACACCGCTACTTCGGCCCGTACACCTCCGCCGGGGCGGTGCGCCAGATGCTCGACGTACTGCGCAAGGCGTTCCCCTACCTGACGTGCGACCGCGAGATCACCGGCAAGGACGCGCGCGCCTGCCTGTACTACGACATCGGCCTGTGCCGCGCGCCCTGCATCGGCGCGATCAGCAAGGCGGAGTATCGCGCCAATATCGCCCGCCTGATGCGCTTCCTCGAAGGTTACAGCGAAGAGGTCATCGAAGAACTGCGCGGGCGCATGATGGAAGCCGCCGACGCGCTGGACTTCGAGCGCGCCGCCGCGCTGCGCGACCAGGTCAAGGCGGTGGAGCGCCTGGCGCAGGGGCACAAAGCCGTCTCCCGCGCCGATGCAGAGGAGGACGTGATTGCCATCGCGCGCGACGAGCGCAACGCGGTGGCGCAGGTCTTCTTTGTGCGCGGCGGCAAGCTCATCGGGCGCGATTACTTCGTGCTCAAGGGCGCGGAGGAAGAGGACGAAGCGACAGTGGTCACCGAGTTTGTCGAGCGCTTCTACGCCGAGGCGTCGTCCATCCCCGCTGAGGTCATCCTGCCGGTCGCGCTGACCGAAGAAAACGCGCCCGCCATCGCTGCGTTCCTGGCGGAGCGCCGGGGCGGGCGGCGCGTAGCGCTCACCGTACCGCAGCGCGGCAACAAGCGCTACTTGCTCGACATGGCCGCGAACAACGCAAACGAAACCCTGACGATGCTGCGCGCGCAGTGGGACTCGGACCCGCTCAAGCAGGAGGAGGCAATCGCGCAGTTGCAGGCCGCGCTGGACCTGCCCAGGCCGCCGAACCGGATTGAGTGCTTCGACATTTCCAATACGCAGGGCACAGCCATCACCGCGAGCCGGGTGGTCTTTGTCCAGGGGATGCCCGCCAAAAGCGAGTACCGCCGCTTCAGCATCCGCAACGTGCAAGGCCCTGACGACTACGCCTCCATGCGCGAGGCGCTCACGCGGCGCTTTAAACGCTACGCCGAGCCTGTCGAGTCGAGAGCCGTCACCCCCGGCAAGCCCGACCCCGACGACACCTGGCGCATCCTGCCCGATCTGCTGATCGTCGATGGCGGCAAGGGGCAACTCGGCGTGGCGCTGGAGGTGCTGAAGGAGTTCAGTCTCCTCGACAGGGTGCCGGTGACCGGCCTGGCGAAACAGTTCGAGGAACTGCACGTACCGGGTCGCCCACAGGCCGTCCTGCTGCCGAGACAGTCCCCGGCGCTGTACCTGGTCCAGCGCGTCCGCGACGAGGCGCACCGCTTCGCACTGGCGCTGCACCGCAAGCAGCGGACCAGCGCCAGCATGGCCTCGCAACTGGAGAGCATCCCCGGCGTGGGGCCAGCCCGGCGCAAGGCGTTGCTCAAGGCCTTCGGCTCGCTCGACGCCATCCGCGCGGCGAGCGTGGAGGCGCTGGCTGCCGTGCCGGGCATCACCGAGGCGCTGGCCCGGACGATCAAAGCCGAGCTTTAAATCCAAATCGGAAAATTGTTGTACAATAACCCCAGAATAAAGTTCCGACATGCGAGGGACACCGCAGATGGATATTGTGCAACTTGCCCCTCAGATCATCGACCACGTCAGCGACGCCATTATCGTCGCCGACCGCGATGGGCGATGCGCGGCCTCCAACGCCGCCGCCTGCGCGCTTACCGGTTACGGCGAAGCTGAGCTGCTGGGCCTGCCTCTGGGCGACCTGTTTACTCCTGGACAGGCGGGGGCGTGCGACGCGCTGTCAACCGCGCGCTTTGAAACGGTTGAACCGGAGGAAACGTTCAAAGTCCATTGCAGAGACGGCGCAGAGCGCCTGGTCCGCAGCACATCGCACAACCTGGGCGAGGTGCAGGTTTACATCCTGCACGATCTTTCTGCGCACACACCGGATGAGGCGTTGCGACAGAGCGCAGAGCGCTACCATGCGGTGGTTGAGGCCATGACCGAGGGGGTCGTTAACCATCGAATCATCTATGATGAGAACCGCGCGCCGGTGGATTATGTCATCCTGGACGTGAACCCGGCCTTCACCAGACACACCGGCATCGCGCGGGAACGCGCGGCGGGCCAAAGAGCGTCCGAACTGTACGGCACGGGCCAACCGCCTTATCTGGACATTTACGCGCGCGTGGCTGACACGGGCGAACCCACCCGGTTTGAAGGGTACTTCGAGCCGATGCGGAAGCACTTCGCCATTTCCGCGTTTTCTCTCGGCCCAGGGCTGTTCACGACTGTGTTTGAGGACATTACTGAGCGCAAATGCCCGGAAGAGGCGCGGCGCGAGAGCGAGGAGCGCTACCACCGGCTCGTGGACCTCTTGCCTGACGGCATCATCATCCACAGCAAAGGCGAGGTTGTCTTCGTGAATGCGGTCGGCGCGCGGTTGGTTGGCGCGGCGACCCCTGAAGACGTGATTGGCGCGCCAGCGATGGACTTCGTGCACCCCGATTACCGGCCATTGGTTGCTCAACGTATCCGACAGGCGTTAGAGAAAGGGGAGGTAGCTCTCCCAATTGAGGAGAAGTTTGTCCGGCTTGATGGGACGTCCATCGACGTGGAGGTGACAGGATCGCCCTTCACGTACAAAGGCAATCCGGCGATGCTGGTGGTCTTCCGCGATATCTCGGAGCGCAAACGCACGGAAGAGGCGCTGCGGCAGGCGCACGAGGAGCTGGAGCGCCGCGTTGAGGAGCGCACCGCCGAACTCTTGCGAGCAAACGCTGCTCTCAAAGAACAGATCGCCGAGCGTGAACGCGCCGAGGAGGCGCTGGTGCGGGAGCGCAACCTGCTGCGCATCCTGATCGATAGCCTGCCGGACTACGTTTACGTCAAAGACCCCGAAAGCAGGTTCTTGCTCCTCAACGAGCAGCACGTCCATCACTTGGGGTACGAGACGGAGGCGGACATTCTGGGGAAGACCGACTTCGATTTCTACCCGCGCGAACTGGCCGAACAGTTCTACAACGACGAACAGGCCGTCGTCCGCTCCGGCCAGCCGTTGCTCAGTAAAGAGGAGCCAGGCCTTGACCGCAAGGGCAACCCCCGCTGGGTGCTGACCTCGAAGCTGCCGCTGCGGGATGCGCGCGGCGAGATTATCGGCCTGGTGGGCGTGGGCCGCGACATCACCGAGCAGAAGCAGACCGAACAGCGGTTGGCCGAAGAGCGCAACCTCCTGCGAACCCTCATCGACGCCTTGCCGGATTATGTTCACGTCAAAGACCTGGAAAGCCGGTTTGTCATTGTGAACAGCGTACATGAGCGCCTCCTCAGGTGCGACATGGCGGAAATCCTGGGCAAGACGGACTTCGATTTCTACCCCCGCGAGCTGGCGGAGCAGTTCTACGCCGATGAACAAGAGGTTCTGCAGTCGGGTCAGCCGTTGCTGGATAAGGAAGAGCCTGGCATGGACGCCAACGGCAACGCCAGGTGGGTGTTGACCACGAGGATGCCGCTGCGGGACGCGCGCAGGCAGATTGTTGGGTTGGTCGGCATACGTCGGGACATCACTGAGCGGAAGCGCGCCGAGGAGGCGCTCCGCCGCGCGCACGATGAGCTGGAAATGCGCGTGGAAGAGCGCACTGCCGACCTCAAACGGGTCAATGAGCAATTGCAGGCCGAGATCGCCGAGCGCCAGCGCGCGGAAGAGGCGCTGCGCCAGCGCCAGCGCGAACTGGAAAGCCTGCTTGAGACCAACCGCGACCTGTCCAGCATCCTGGACCTGGATCAATTGCTCCGACACATCGCCCAGCGCGTTGTCTCTTTGCTTGACGCGGATGAGTGCACGATTTTCCACCTGGAAGAAGACGGCAGCACCCTGAAACCGATCCTCGCCATGGGGGAATACGCCGACCAGATGATGGCGCACACGCTCAAGGTCGGCCAGGGGATCACCGGACACAGCGTCGCGCACAACCAGCCCGTCCTTGCTAACGACGCGCATAAAGACCCGCGCGCTGCGCAGGTCGCCGGCACCCCTGAGCAGGAGGAAGAACACCTCCTGGCCGCACCCCTGGCCTTCCGCGACCGCATCACCGGGGCCATGCTGGTCAACCGGGTCGCCAAGCATCCCTTCACCGAAAAAGACCTGAGCCTCTTTATCGGCTTTGCTCAGCAGGCCGCCGTCGCTATCGAGAACGCACGGCTCTTCGAAGATCACCGCCGCCACGCTGAGGAACTGGAGGTGTTGCGCCGGGTGACCCTGGACATCACCGCGCAGCTTGACCTCAACGCGCTCCTCAACGCCCTGGTCGAGAGCGCGGTCCGGTTGCTGGGCACGAACGCCGGCTGCATCTACCTCTATCGCCCGGAACGCGACGCACTTGAGTTGACCGTAGGTGTCGGCTTTGACCCGACGCTGATGGGAACGGAGCTAAAGCGCGGCGAGGGTCTCTCCGGCAAGGTGTGGGAGAGCGGCGAGTCGATCTTCGTCAACAACTATTCGGAGTGGGAGGGGCGCGCCGACGCCTACGAGGGCTATGTCTTCACTGCCGTCCTGGGCGCGCCGATCCGATGGGGTGAGAAGTTCCTGGGCGTCATCAACGCCACCCTGGTCGGGGATACGCCGCGCCATACCTTCTCGGAGCGCGACGCGCGCCTGCTGAGCCTGTTTGCAACACAGGCGGCCATCGCCATCGAGAACGCGCGTCTATACGAGCAGACGCAACAGCGCGCCGCGCAACTCTCCGCCTTGAACGAAATCGGGCGCGCGGTCTCTTCGCTGCTCGACATCGAAGGTGTGCTGGAAGTGACGTACCAGCAGATCCAGCGCAGCCTGCCACTGGATGCTTTCTTCGCCTGCCTCTACGATGCGGACACCGGGTGGGCGACCTTCCCACTGGTGTACGATAGTGGACGCCGCTATGAGAATGCTCCCCAACCATTGCAGGATTCGCTCACCGGTCGTGCGATTGCTTCGGCCACACCGCTGCTCATCAACCGTTCCCCCGAAGAGATTGAAGCGTCTCTCGCCACCCGGCGGCCTATCGGCGACGCTTCCAAACCTTCGGCGTCGCTGATGTTCGCCCCCCTACAAGTGGGTGCGCACATGATTGGGGTGATCTCGGTGCAGAGCTATACCCTGAACGCTTACACCGAAGAACACCTGAACCTGTTAAGTGGAGTCGCCAATCAGGTCGCCATCGCCGTCGAAAACGCCCGTCTGTACGAGCAAACGCAGCAGCGCGCCGCACAACTCTCCACGTTGAACGAGATCGGACGCGCTGTATCCTCGCTGCTCGATATTGAAGGCGTTTTGGAAGTCACCTACCAACAGGTCCAGCGCAGCCTGCCGCTAGACGCTTTCTTCGCCTGCTTGTATGATGCCGAGGCCAACTGGACAAGCTACCCCCTGGTCTACGACGGCGGTCAACGGTATCACGAGCAGGATGGGCCGCTGGTGCCATACACTTTTCTCGGTCGCACCATCGAGACTGCGTTGCCGCAGTTGCTTAATCGAACGCCCGAAGAACTCGATTCACTGGTGCTAAATTACCCAATGGGCGACCATTCAAGGCTTTCAGCCTCCCTGATGTATGCGCCGCTGCGAGTGGGCGCGCGCGTGATCGGCGCGATCTCGGTGCAGAGCTACACCCTGAACGCCTACACCGAAGAGCACCTGAGCCTGCTCACCGGCGTAGCGAACCAGGTTGCCGTTGCTATCGAAAACGCCCGCCTGCACACGGAAATCCAAAAGCACGCCGAAGAACTGGAGCGCAGGGTCGAAGAACGCACCAGCGAGCTACGCCAGGCGTTGATCCACGCGCACGAAGCGGACAAGGCCAAATCGGACTTCGTTTCCAACGTCAACCACGAGTTGCGCACCCCGCTATCTAACCTTAAGCTCTACCTGCGCCTGTTGCGCAAGGGCAACCCTGAAAAGCACGAGGTCTACCTCGACACGCTCGACCGCGAGATCAACCGCCTCTCTGCTCTGGTCGAGGACACCCTCGCGCTTGCCAGTCTGGGCCGCAGACAACTCGATTGGGACACCGTCGACCTGGGGAAGATCGCGCAGGACGCTGCGACTCGTTTTACGGCGCTGGCCGACAGCCGTCAGATCGCCCTGACGTTCATGCCCCCCGTCGATGATGTTTACATCCGTGCAGACTCTAGCCAGATCATGCGTGTGCTCGTCAATTTGCTGGGCAATGCACTCACCTACACTCCCAGCGGTGGAAAAGTGGCGCTCAGCGTCCACATCCGCGAGGCCAGCGGCGGTCGGTGGGCCGTGCTCTCGGTGGTCGATGACGGCCCCGGTATCAGCCCAGAGGATCAGAAGCAGATTTTCACGCCTTACTATCGCGGGAAAGCCGGCCTGGAGTCGGGCGTGCCCGGCTCAGGGTTGGGGCTTGCTATTGTCAGCGAGATTGTCCAGCTCCACGATGGGCGCATCGACCTGGACAGCGCGCCGGGGAAGGGCACGGGGTTTCACGTGTGGTTCCCGTTGTTGCCGGACGCCCTGAGCCGGTGAGGGAATAACAGAAAGGGGCGGGGCGGGTGCGCACCGACCTGCCCCGCCCATTCTGACGCCTGATCGCCTGGCATCTCGCGCTAGCCGCGCAGATATTGAAACACCTCGTGTACAGCGACGGCAAAGCCGGGCAACACATCACCGCCGTCCAGCACGTCATCGCCCTCCAGTGTGATGGTGGGCGCGTCAGGCCGGTACACGTCGATAAAGCGCTCGTCGGGATAAACCACCCAGACCATCTGCGTGCCCGCCTGTAAATACAGCTTCACTTTTCGCCGGAGTTGGCGCGGCGAGTCGGCAGGCGAAAACACTTCGACCGCCAGGTCAGGCGCTACCGGGTAATACTTCCCGGTCATCGGCGGGACGCGCGCCTGGGCGATGAAGCCCACATCCGGGGCAACAACAGTGAGCGGGGCAGTGTGCAGAATATAACCGCCATCCGCCCCACTCGCAGCGCCCAGACCGTTTTTCAGCACGTGAGTCGCAATGAGAGAACCAAGCCAGAGAGTTACTTCCGTATGCTTATCTCCGGTTGGCGACATCTCGACAAGCTCTCCCTCGATCAGTTCGTAGCGCTTTTCTTCGCCTGACAGCCGCCAAAGGTCCTGGACGGTGTACTGTCTCTCTTGCGTGACCATTGCGTACACTCCCTCAAACCATGTCTCTCTGATTATACCTCTACTTGCCAGCGAACCGGGCCGCCACGATCAAATTCCCGCTGCGCGCCGCGTCAAACGGCGCGGCGGCCATATCCCCAAAACAGGCCACATCACCGAACCCCGCCGCCTCGACCGCGCGCGCCAGGTCATCACGAAGCAATGGACGCAGGGCTGTCGCCTCGATATGTTGAGTCCACGCGCCGTCGCCCTCGCGGTACAGGGTCATCACGTTAAAGGTCAGCAAACCGTCAGCGTCGAAGTCGTAAAAGCGGATGAAGAGCCACTCGCGTGCGCTTTCACGGTGCGCCTGCGGCGGCATCCAGCGCGCGCGCCCCGCCATCACCGCGTCAAAGTTGCGATTCTGGATCAGCAGCAGGCCGCCGGGCCGGAGCGCCGCCGCAAAGTCCGCCAGCGTCTCATCGAGCGCTTCATCAGTCAGGGCGTGCGGCAGGCTGTTGCCCAGGCAGAGCAGCGCGTCGTAGCCGCGCCCGGCGCGCGCGGCAAGCTCGCCAAAGCCGGCGACGACAAAGCGGGCCACTTGACCGGAAGAGGCGTTCGCCTCCGCGCGCGCGATCATCCCCACGCTCACGTCCGCGCCCACGACTTCGTAGCCGCGCGCCGCCAGCGCCAGCGCGTGCCTCCCGGTGCCGCAAGCCGCGTCGAGCACGCGGCGCGCGCCGGCGGCGGCGAGTTGCGCCTCGATGAAGGGAAGCTCGTAAGCCAGACGCGCCGGCCAATCGACAAAGCGGTCGTAGTCGGCGCTGAAGGCGTCGTAGAGCGGGGTGGTCACTGAGTCTTTGTCCAGGTATTGGACTGCGTCTTATGCGAATTACACATTCTATGCTCTCATTCGTGTAATTCGTGGTATTCGTGGTTCAACTCTGATTCCTGTCCGGTGCATGGCGTTCCGTGTGAAAGTGACAGTCGCTTACTTCATGCTTCCCACTTCAGCCAAAGAAACCGATATGGCCCCAGCGTGATCGTCTCGCCGATGGCCTGCGGCTGCCCGGTCACCAGATCGACCGCCGTCTCCGCCGGCCAGTGCGGCGCGAACGCCGCGCGCGCCACCGACTGCTTGAACTCCGAGAAGTTGCCCAACACGAGCACCTGCTCATTGCGCACGAAGCCCAACACGTGCGCGTTGCGCGTGTCAAAGAACATGGTGCGACCGTTGGCGAAGGCAGGGGTCTGCTTGCGTATCTGAATCAGGCGGCAGAGCGTCTGGAAAACCCGCCCTGCGACGGTGGCCTCGTCGTGGCGGTTGGCGGCGCGCGCCCAGTCGAACCGGGGGCGGTGCACCCAACGGCTGTCATCGGCCTTGTCGGGGTGGTCCTGATAGCTGTAGTCGTTGAGCGTGGCGATCTCGTCGCCCAGGTAGATGAGCGGGATGCCGCCGGCGCTGAGGATGACGCTGTGGATCAGTTCGATGCGGCGGAGGGCGTGCTCCCTATAAAGCTCGTTCCTGAGCTTGAGCGCCTGCTCCAGCCCGGCGAGCGAGGCGCACGTCCCGGAGATGCGCATATCGCGCGTGCGCGGGTTGTAGTTGAACGGCAGCCCGGTCGCAAAGCTGCCCTCAAACTGCCCGGTGTAGAACGTATTGAGAAACTGGCGATGGTCAAACCCGTTGATCCACAACTCGGCGGCGTCCTCGTCGGCGAAGGTCCAGCCGATGTCGTCGTGGCAGCGCACGTAGTTGACCCACGCGCAGTCATCGGGGAGGGCGAAGCGCTTGCTCATCGAGCGTTGCAGCAGCTTCACCTGCCGCGTGGCGAGCGACTCCCACAGCAACGCCATCATCGTGGGGTTGTAAGAGATCGGGCACTCCTCCCAACGGATGTAACTCGCCACATTGTCGGGATGAACGATGGCCTCCGACTTGAAGAGCATCGCCGGCGCGGCGATTTTCACCAGCGCGTTGAACGCCTGGATGATCCAGTGCACCTGGGGCAGGTTCTCGCAAGAGGTGCCCATCTGCTTCCAGACAAAGGCCACCGCGTCCAGGCGCAACACCTCGACGCCCTGGTTCGCCAGGAAAAGCATTTCCTGCAACATGGCGTTGAACACGGCGGGGTTGGCGTAGTTCAGGTCCCACTGGTAGTTATGGAAGGTCGTCCACACCCACTTGTCGATGTCCGGGAGGTACGTGAAGCTGCCTGGAGCCTGCTCTGGGAAAATTTCGCGCAGGTTGCGCTCATACTGGTCGGGTAGGGTTCGGTCGTCGAAAAGGAGGTAGAAGCGCTGGTATTCCTCATCGCCGGCGCGCGCGCGCCGCGCCCAGTCGTGATCGTCGGCGGTGTGGTTGAACACGAAATCCACCACCAGGCTGATGCCGTGCGCGCGCAGCGCGGCGGCGAACTCGGCCAGCTCTGCTATCGTGCCCAGCTTCGGATCGACCTCGCGGTAACTGCTGACCGCGTAGCCGCCGTCGCTGTCGCCGTCGGGCGTGCGGAAGAGCGGCATCAGGTGCAGGTAGGTGAGGCCCAACTCCGCAAAGTAAGGAATCTTCGCGCGCAGCCCTTTCAGGTCCCCCGCGAAGAGGTCCACGTAGCACACCCCGCCCATCATCTGCTCACTCTGAAACCAGAGCGGGGCGGCCTCGCGCTTCCGGTCCAGCGCTTTGAGTTCGGGCGAGCGCGCGACATACATCTCGGCGGCGGAGGCGAGGATTTGCTTGACATGGTAGAAGAAGTCGTATTGATCGCCATAGAGCGCGTATAACAGCCGGAACGCGCGCGGGAAGTGCGCTTGCAGTCTGTCTTCAAAAACCTGTAACTCGGTTGGGGCAACGATCACCCGCGTGATGTGCGGCATGAGGCGTTTGAGGGTCAGATGCGCCTGTCTTTCAAACCACTCATTGTCGTGCATGTCCCTATCCAAATAAGCAAGATGCCATCGCCGGCGGCGCGCCGCTATAACTTGAACTTTTCGCGGTGGGTGTCGGGATTGGGAAAGCCGTAATGCGCGATCAGGTTGGGCAAGGTCTCGCTGTGTCGCGGATGCCACGCCAGCAATAACTCATAAAGCAACTCGTCGATGGTGATGAGCGCGGCTCCTAACTCATCCAGATAGGCAGGAAGCGTCTTCAGATAGAGGTCGTCAATGGCCTGCGCCAGCCGCTCGTCTTTTATGCCCACAGAGGGCGCTTCGACGCCAAAAAAACTCAACTCATCGGTCTCAAGCTGGATGATCGCCGCGCGCACGCCGAACAGGTTCGCCACCGCCTCCGCGCGCGCCATTAAGTCCTCGGCAAAGGGCGCTTCGCGCTCCACAAACGCCGGCAGGGAGGCCATGACCGGCGGCTTGGCGGTGAGCAGCCAGCGGCCCAGCTCGGTGTCGTCCAGCGCCAACGCCCTGAGCAACGCCTCCCACGCCGCGTGGTAGTAGGCGGCCAAACCGGGTTGTGCGTCGGCGTCGGCCTGATCGTACCGCCACAGCAGCGACAACAGGTCGCTGAAATCCAGCGGCAGCCAGTGCGCGTTGTAGACGTAGTTGGAGCGCAACTGCCGACCGCGCTCTATCGGGTCAAAAGGGTCTGGGGGGGGCAGACGTCCGGTCATGGCCGACTCCTCTCGTCGTCCCAGGAGCGCAAACAAACCTCGCTGTCTCGGACAAGGGGCTTAAGCCCTTTGCTTGATAAGTATACCGAATCAGACGTGAGGCGTCCCACCCGCAGCGCGTCATTGATTCGTGTTGGGCGAGGTTCTATGAAGTGATTCAAGCTTTTGAGCCAACGACCGCGGTGCGTGTGGTGCTTGTCGTGTTGGCGGGCACCTCACCCCCCGTCCCCCTC
>DAOTXU010000329.1:0-12602 GCA_034435135.1 Anaerolineae bacterium
GCAGCATAAGCGTCGAGAGCGAAGTCGGCAAAGGTACCACATGTACCATAACAATTCCATTGGTTATGCCGGGCGGTGATAGAAAGTAGTCATCCAATGAATATGGTACGCCTTGTGCTGGCAGACGATCACAGGCTTTTCAGGCAGGGGCTGCGCATGTTACTGGAGAAAGAGTCTGATTTTCAGATTGTGGGCGAAGCTGCCGATGGGCTGGAGGCCGTTCAAGTTTGCGAGGAATCAAACCCAGATGTGCTTCTGCTGGATTTAGTCATGCCTGGGTTATCTGGGTTGGATGTTGCCCGGCATGTAAATCAGACCTTACCGGAGACTCGAATTGTTATTTTGTCGATGTATGCCGATGAGGAGTATGCACTGGCAGGACTTCGCAATGGAATCAGCGGCTATGTAGCTAAAGATACCGCTGTTGCAGAACTCGTTCAGGCAATACACCAGGTGATGTCAGGAAAACACTATTTTAGTGCCCCACTATCAGAACAGACGCTTAACGACTACGCCGCCCGGACACAGGGCGGGGAGTTGCATCTCTATGAGATCCTGAGCAATCGTGAGCGTGAAGTGCTCACGCTCATCGCTGAAGGTCACAAGGTACCGCAGATTGCAGGTCGCCTGTCGATTAGCCGTCGAACCGTCGAGACATATCAGAGAAACCTGCTGCGGAAACTCAACCTGGAAACTCATGCGGGTCTCATCCGGTTTGCCCTGACACAACGCCCAATCAAGCCAAAATAGTTCTTTTCGCTTGG
The DNA here is from genome assembly GCA_034435135.1 of Anaerolineae bacterium. Taxonomy (GTDB): domain Bacteria; phylum Chloroflexota; class Anaerolineae; order Aggregatilineales; family JAFGMM01; genus JAOSJO01. Next base: position 765 of record DAOTXU010000329.1, read on the forward strand.
CGACGAATCTCAATGCAATATCCGGAAATTTGCGGATAGACACGCCGGTGATAACAACAGAAAATAAAAATAGAGTTGTCTCTGTTGACCCAATTAATGTGTCGCACCTTCTCATTCCGATTTAGTCAATCTCGAACATATACGGGTGAGGAACTGGAGACAGTATATCAAATCTCCCAAATGGATTCTCAGAGGAATCACATTGTAACTAAACAAATGAAACATGAGTAAGTTTCCAAAAGTATTGATAATCGAGGACAGTCTGACCCAGGCGAAACTCATCGCGGCCCAACTGTCGCAATACGATGTTGAGGTCTTCCGTGCGGAAGACGGCATACAGGGGCCTCGGCTGATTGACGTTCAACAGCCTGATGTCGTTGTTCTTGACATCAATTTGCCCAAAATGGACGGCTATCTGGTGTGCCAGCGTCTTAAGCGCGATCCAAACACCAGGAACATCCCGGTTGTCATGCTGACTTCCAATGATAGCTCACAGGATGCGCTCAAGGGACTGGAGGCCGGTGCCGACGATTACATTCCTAAGGACAACTTTGCCTATCAGCGCCTCCTTTCCAGGCTCAAATTGATGGGACTATTAGGAGCAGATGTCGATGTATGACACGCGAACGGCAATCGCGCTTCCTATACAGAACCCTATCGATATTGCCCAGGGGCGCAACACCATTTGCACATTGATCAATCTGCGCCGCTGGCCGGTGACCATCAGCGCGAGAGCAGCAACAGCCTTTGCCGCACTCGGCGAACTCATCATGCTCACGGGCGCTTCAAGAGTGACGCCGGTCTACTTGGAGATGCTGGAGCAAGAGAGCGGGCGAGGGATCATGCTCCAGTGTGGATTCGAGCTCACTTCTACGGGAACTCCAGCGCAGTGGATCGCCTGGTGCCAGCAGCTGCAGGAAGCCACAGATGAACTCGCCGTTGAAATCCGAACGACCCGGCTCTTGCTGAAAGCCTGGGTGTATTCTGAACCAAGGTAGGAACATCGTTGGCGATTCGGCAAGCTGGGGTGAACTGCTCACGAGAGCAGAGGAACTCGACAAGGGGATAGTGACTTTTTCGAGCCAGGATCGCCTGTTACGCATCGCCGTCAGTTACAACGTCACGGACAGAACAGCGATATGGTTTCTCCACCACAAATCAACTCGAATGGAAACCTCCATGCTCTCGTCGAGTCACGCACCGGCCTGATCATGAACGTCCATCAACGCAGCGACGTGCTTGCTCTGCTGGACCGCCTGACGACATCCAGCGAACTCTCTCAGGGTGGCGACGTGCTGGGACCGCTAACCGACTATCCCCTGACCCATCCAGTGTGGCAGCGCATCATTCAACTGATCACCGTGGGAGAGACGTACTTCTTCCGCAGCCAGGACCAGTTCGATGCACTGCGAACTCACATCCTGCCCGCACTGATTGAGGAGCGGCGTAGCTTGGGCACCAGGCATCTCCGGATGTGGAGCGCCGGCTGCGCCACCGGCGAGGAACCGTACTCTCTGGCGATGTTGCTGTATGATCTACTCCCCGACCGCGAGCAGTGGTCGCTCAGCATCCTCGCCACAGACATTGACCAGCACAGCCTGGCGCGTGCGCGGTGCGGTGTGTACCGCTCAGGGTCGTTCCGGTCCGAGACGCCAGAAGCAATACGGGATCGCTGGTTCACACCGACGAGAGAAGGCTTCTTGCTCGACCGCCGCATCCGCGACATGGTGATCTTTGCGCAGCTAAACCTGGTGTCGGAAGATTATCCCTCGTTCGATACCGGGACCATGTGCATGGACATGATTATTTGCCGCAACGTGACGATCTATTTCTGCCAGGATACCACACACAAGGTCGTCCGGCGTTTTCACGAGGCGCTGCGCACGGACGGCTGGCTCATCGTCGGCCATTCGGAGCCAATGGCTTCTTTATACGAAGGATTAACCGCGCGCAACTTCGAGAACGCGGTGTTCTATCAAAAGAGCGCGCCTGAGTCGGTGAAACCGGTATCGCTCGCGCTGTCTGGCGCGCCCCAGTCTGCGATTCCTCCGCGCGTTGTTGAGCCGCCTGTGCGCACCCGTGCCCCGAAGCCCTCGCCCATGCCGCCTGGTCCACCGGTTTCCAAGCCGGTCAAGCCGACAACCCCAGCGACGCCGGCGGCGAGAGAGAAGGAGGACGCAGGCCTTGAAGACCTGCTGCAACGCGCCAAGCAGGCCGCAGACCGCGAGCAGTGGGACGATGCGCTCGCATGGCTCGACAAGGCGGAGAAACAGAACGCCTTTGACCCGGCGGTGCATTACCTGCGCGCGCTGGTCAGGTTGCACAGCGAAAACATCGAGGACGGGGTCGCTTCGCTGCGCCGGTCCATCTACTGCGACTCCGGCTTCGTGATGGCCCATTACCTGCTCGGCGACCTCCATGCCAGGCGCGGGCAACACCAGGCGGCGGCGCGCCACTGGCGGATGGCCTGGAACGCGGTCGTGAGCTTGCCGCGGGACGGACCAGTACCATATGGTGACGATATGACGGTCGAGATGTTGCTCGCTCTGCTCGATCACCGGATGAAGGGCAGCCTGCGCATGGTTAGTCGTGGAGGATGATATGTCGATCTATGACCGATTTTCGGAGCAGGAACTCGCCGTCTTGCAAGCGCGCACAGAGCGGGTCGCCAGCGCAGGGCGCGGCGTGGTGGTCGATAACGTGCTCTCGACGCTGGTGGTCAAAATACGCGACGAGATCTACGCGCTGCCGTTGAAGGCGATCAACTACATCCTTGACGAGAATGCGCGGGTCATCCCCGTGCCGTGCGTGCCGCCGTTTGTGGCGGGCATCGCCAACGTTCGCGGTCACATCGTTCCGGTGCTCGATCTGGCTACACTGTTAGGCGTACCAGGCGAAGCGCAATCCGGCGACGGTGCCTTGGTCGTAGCGGCCAACGACGAGATGACCGTTGCTTTCCGCGTCGAGGCCATCGGCGACGTGTTGTATCTGTTGACCGACAAGCTGACACCCCTGCCCCCGACACTCGACATCGAGAAAACCGCCTACCTGCAAGGCACCCTGCCCGACGGCACGGTGCTGCTGGACGTCGATGCCATTCTGGATGACCCCGGACTGGTCGTGGCTGAAGCATCTGCATAAATCAATAGTCTAGAAAGGACGAAAACATGTACAGCACTGGTAAGTCCAGGATTGAAAGTGAAATTAAGCGCCAGAAGGTGACCTTTTTCCGCTCCATCCAGGGACAGATCATGCTCTGGAATCTGGTTCTGGGGTTGGTGCCGTTGATCATAATCGGTGTCAGTGCACATCTGACTGCCCAGGATGCCCTGCACAAGGCGGCGCAGGACAAACTCGCAGCGATTGTCGGCAATAAAACAGATGAAATCACCCAGTGGTTTAGCGATTCGGTGACAATTGCCAACACCTATGCGCAGTTACCGACCATCATGGGGGACACCAACCCGGCTACGTTTATGGGGCTGGAAGATATCGAACGTTTTCGAAATGACCCGGACCACGTCGCCGAATACCAGGCTGCCCACGATGCGGCATACGCCACCTCGAAACGTTTCGTGGATTCCTTTGAACGGGTGGATGCGGTGTATCTGGTCGCGGCGGACGGCACTGTCCTGGTATCGACCCTACCAGACGTGCTTCCGGAAGGGGCGGATTTTCCTAGTATCGCAGAAGCCACGAAGACCTCAATGGAGCAAGGACTGAAAGGCATTTATATCGCTGACCTTAGTCTGAGCGCTGATAACGTTACCCCCCTCTTCGGGGTGGCTTGTCCGATCATCAATTCACGCGGTCAAACAGTGGGTATCGCTGCCGTGCGCATCAACGCCGAGCGAGTTGCCGCTGTCCTGGGAGAGACCGCCGGCATGGGTAGCAGCGGTGAAACCTATCTGGTGCATACCACAACCGGGCTGATGATGAGCCAGTCGCGCCATGTCGAAGATAACACCATTTTCACGCAGGCGGTCGATTCCGAGCCGGTGCATCAGGCGCAGAGCGGAGTGCTGGAAGGCAACGACGAGTATCTGAACTATATGAATACCCCGGTGGTCGGCGCCTGGCGCGCCATCCAGGGACATAACTGGATACTGATCGGTGAAATCAGCCAGAGTGAGGCCTATGCAGCGGTGAACGGGTTAGCTGGCATTATTGTCCTAGTCGTGGTGGCTTCGGCAGGTGCTACCCTGTTCTGCGCCTATTTAGTCGCACGCAGCCTGTCTAAACCAATCACAGGGCTGACGGCATCGGCACTTCACATCGCCGCCGGGAATCTCACGGAGCGCGTCCCGACTGACAGCAAGAACGAAGTGGGTCTGCTGGCACGGGCATTCAATGTGATGACGGACAATTTGCAGAAATTGGTTGAGACGGAACAGCAAGGCCGGCAGTCTCTCCAGGACACAGTCTCGGAATATATGAGATTTGTCGAGCGGGTTGCCCAGGGCAATCTGGCAGCGCGGCTGTCTGTCGATGGGAATGGCCGTGAGGAGCAGGATGAGCTAGTCCGACTGGGCGAGAGCCTCAATGCGATGGTGGAGAGTCTGGGAGGGCTGGCGCTGCAGGTGCGGGAGACGGCGACGGGGATGTCGGCGGCGGCGGCGGAGATACAGGCGGCGACGACGCAGCAGATGGCCTCTGCCGCCGAGCAAGAGGCGGCGGTGACGCAAACCGCGGCCACGGTGGACGAGGTGCGCGCGACGGTGATGCAGACGGCGGAGCGGGCGAAGACGGTGGCGGAGGCGGCGCGGGAGTCGGTGGAGGTGTCACGGGCAGGGCAGCAGGCAGTGACGGAGGCGGTGGCGGGGATGGAGCGGATCAGCGGGCAGGTCGGGGAGATCGCGGACAACATCCTGCTGCTGAGCGAGCGCACACAGCAGATCGGGGAGATCATCGCCACAGTGAACGACATCGCGGAGCAGAGCAAGCTGCTGGCGCTCAACGCGAGCATCGAAGCGGCGCGGGCAGGGGAGGAGGGCAAGGGCTTCGCGGTGGTGGCGATGGAGGTGCGGCAGTTGGCGGAGCAGTCGCGGGAGGCGACGGCGCGGGTGCGGGAGATTCTGAGCGAGATTCAGCAGGCGACGAACACGGCGGTGATGGTGACGGAGCAGGGAAGCAAGGGGACAGAGAGTGGGATGGGGCTGGTGACGCGCGCGGGGGAGGCGATCGAGGCGCTGGCGGCGACGCTGGAGGCGTCGGGGCAGGCGGCGGTGCAGGTGGCGGCGGCGACGCAGCAGCAGACGAACGGGATGGACCAGTTGGCGGGGGCGATGGCGTCGATCAAGCAGGCGAGCGTGCAGGCGGCGGCGAGCACACGCCAGGCGGAGCAGAGCGCGCAAGACCTGCTCGACATGGCGCGCGAGATGGATCAGGCCACTGCACGATACCAGTTGTAGGGTCGGGTGAAGGAGGAGATCTGATGGCTCCACGAGAACAAGACTTGTTGCGCGACTTGATGAACTCGTTCCAGGCGGAGGCCGCTGAGCACCTGCAAACGCTCAACCAGGCCTTGCTCCAGTTGGAGCGCCGCCCTGAAGAAGCGCGTCAGCACGAACTCCTGCACGACGCCTTCCGCACGGCTCATAGCCTCAAGGGCGCGGCGCGCGCGGTGGGCCTGGAAGACATCGAGAGCCTGGCGAACGCGATGGAAAGCGTCTTGGAACTGGCACGCGATGGACGGCTGTGCCTGGACTCCAACATGTGCGACGTGCTCTATGACACCATCGACGCGATGGACGGTCTGCTCAAGGGGCAGTGGGTCTCGGTGGAGCAGTTGCGGAATCGCCTGAGCAAATTGAGTCGGGGTGAGACCGCGCCCTTGCTCGCGTCAGAACCGGAGACGCCGGTGCCCGCGCTGGCGGTTGAAACGGCTGAGCGGGTCGGAACGGCTGAACCTGGCGTCCCGGTTGCAGAGCCGGTATGGGAAGGCGCGTCGCAGACGGTGATGCCGGGTGAGGAGACGATTCGCGTGGCGGTGGGCAAGCTCGACGACCTGATGGCCGAGGCGGGCGAACTGCTCGTGTCAAAAATCAGCGCCGAGCAGCGGTTAGTTGATCTGCGCACGATCCGGCAAGAGCTGGCGCGCTGGCCCAAAATCTGGCGCGAGATTAAGACGCTCCTGCCGCGCGTCAACGGCGAGGCGGGCCTGCAACTCGCCGATGTCTTGACCGAGCACCACGAGTATATCCAGAGGCTTGCGCGCGCGATCAATGAACTGGACCAGGACATCAGCCGCGACGCGGTGCGCCTGGGCATGGTCACCGGCGGGCTGCAAGACGAGGTGCGGCGCGTGCGCATGGTCCCGTTCCAGTCGATTGTGCTGAGGCTTCAGCGCGCCGTCCGAGACGCCGCGCGCAGCGAAGGCAAGTATGTCGATTTTCACGTCGAAGGCGGCGCGGTCGAACTGGATAAGAAAGTGCTGGAAACGCTCAAAGACCCGCTGCTGCACTTGCTGCGCAACGCCGTGAGTCACGGGATCGAGACGCCGGAGGCGCGGACTGCCGCTGGCAAGCCCGCCGAGGGCCGTGTGGTCCTGATCGTGCAGCAGCGCGGCGGCGAGGTGCGCATCACGGTGCAGGACAACGGGCGCGGCTTTGACATCGCCGCGCTGCGCCGGGCTGCGCGCGCGCATGGCGGCGTGCCCATCGACGACAACGCCAGCGACGACGAGGTTATCAGCCTGGCATTCCTGCCCGGCGTGACCACGACCGACCACGTGACGGATATGTCAGGGCGCGGCGTCGGGCTGGACGTAGTGCGCCAGCGGTTGATGGTCCTGCAAGGGCGAGTCTCGGTGAACAGTGCGCCCGGCGAAGGCGCGTCGGTGCATCTGGTCGTGCCCGTGTCGCTGGCGATGCAGCGCGGCTTACTCGTCCGCGCCGGCAAGGAGCGCTACCTCTTGCCGATGATGGCCGTGAAGAAGATCGACTCGCCGCGCGACACCTTTACGGTCGAAGGGCGGCACATGCTCACCGTAGACGGCAAGCCGCTGCCGCTCGTCTCGCTGGCGGCGGTGCTGGCCCGGCCCGCAGACGAAGATAAGGCCGAGCGCGGCAAGAGCCTGGCGGTCGTGATGGCGGTGGCCGAGCAAGAAGTCGCGCTCCTGGTGGATGACGTGGTGAGCGAGCAGGAGTTGGCGGTCAAGCCGCTTGGCAAGCCGCTCAAGCGCGTGCGCAACGTCGAGGGCGCGGCGATGCTCGGCAACGGCGAGCCTATCGTCATCCTGAACGCCGCCGATCTCATCCAATCGGTGAAAGGCGCGCGCACGAGCGCGCTGCCTGGCGACGGGCGCATGAAGGACGAAGCCGGGCCGGGGGCGCACATCCTTGTCGTGGACGACTCGATCACCACGCGCACGCTGGAGAAGAACATCCTCGAAGCCGCCGGCTACCAGGTCACCACCGCCACCGACGGCGTGGAGGCGCTCAAACGCCTCAAAGAACATCCCGTTGACGTGATCGTGGCCGACATTCAGATGCCGAACATGGACGGCTTTGTCTTTACGCGCACGGTGCGCGACAGCGCCGAGTATAGCCGATTGCCCGTGATCCTGGTCACCTCGTTGGAGAGCGTCGAGGATCGCGAGCGCGGGATGCACGCCGGCGCAGACGCCTACATCGTCAAGCGCGGCTTCGACCAGGCGGAATTGGTGGCGACCATCGAGCAGTTTCTGTAAGCGGCGCGGGCGGTGAGGACACTACCGTAGAGGCGGCTGAATGACCCAGAAACTCAAAGTGCTCGTCGTAGACGACAGTCCTACGGCGCGCCAGCTACTCACGAGCATGGTCAACTCCGCGCCCGATATGCACGTCGTCGGCGCGGCGAAGGACGGCGAGGAGGCGGTGAAGATGGCGGGCGAACTCCGCCCCGACGTGGTGGCGATGGACGTGGTGATGCCGAAGATGAACGGTCTGGAGGCCACTAGCGAGATCATGCACGCAACGCCCACGCCGATCGTGCTGGTCAGCGCCTCGCTGAAGAGCCACGAGACGGACATCGCTTTTGAAGCGGTCAATCGGGGCGCGCTGACGGTGCACCGGAAGCCGGTCGGCCCGCACGACCCGCGGTACGGCGCGCAGGTTGAGGTGTTTCTGAATACGTTGCGGGTAATGGCGGAAGTGCGCGTGATCCACCACTGGCGGCGTGGCCGGGAGGCCGCTCGCCCTGTCTCTGAAGCCGTACGCGCGCTGGTGGTGCCGGCCGCCGCGCTCACCGCGCCGCCGGAAATTGTCGTCATGGTCTCGTCAACAGGCGGCCCAGCGGCGCTGCTGGAGATTCTGCGCGGGCTGCCCGTTGACTTTCCGCTGCCGGTCGTCATCGCTCAGCACATTGCCGCCGACTTCGTGCAACCGCTCGCCACCTGGCTCGCCCAGGCGACTAAGAGGCGCATCGCCATCGCGGAGCAGGGCCAGCAGCCGCGCCCTGGCCGGGTGTACTTCGCACCGGACAGCGTGCACCTGGCGTTCACACTCGGCGGGCGTCGCTTTATCTACGACACGGTCACCCAAGCGCGCTTTGTCCCCTCCGGCGATTTGTTGCTGAAATCGGCGGCGCAGGTCTACGGCGCGCGGGCAGTGGGCGTGGTGCTCACCGGCATGGGCGACGACGGCGCGCAGGGGTTGCGCGCCTTGTACGACGCCGGCGCCTATACCATCGCACAGGATGAAAAGACCGCGGTGGTATTCAGCATGCCGCGCGAGGCGGTGAACGCGGGCGGCGCGCGCCAGATGTTGCCGCTTTCCGACATCGCTCCGGCTCTGGCGCAACTGGCGAGGTCGAACGCCAAAGGACCGGCGCTCTATAACGCCAACCCCGGCGGGTAGAGCAGGAAACCTCCAAATGAACAAAACGCCGTTGGTCCTCATAGTTGAAGATAGCCCTACGCAGGCCAAGCAAATCGCGGCGAACCTGGCGAGGCACGGCATCCGCACGCTCGTCGCTTCCGACGGCCCCGAAGGGCTGCGCGCGGTGAACGAGCACCGGCCTGACCTGGTCGTGTTGGATCTGAACCTGCCGACCATGGATGGTTACCAAGTATGCCGTCGTCTCAAGCGCGACCCGGCTACCACCCACATCCCTGTCATTTTGCTTACCGGGTCCGAGGACGCTTTCGCGCCGGTGAAGGGGCTGCAATCTGGCGTGGACGACTATATTCGCAAGGATGATTCTGCTGCCGAAAACCTGCTGGTGGCGCTTCGGGCACTGGGATTAATCATCCTGTAGAGGGACAAACAATAATGTCAACGGACACCGTGCAGATCCACGATAGCTTGGATGCTCCGTGAGCACTCATCGCGCTGCGCCAGAAGGCGGACAGTTGGAAATGGGTATTAAAGGGGATATATCATGCGTGCAGCAATACATCCTGTTCTGAGCGTTCGGACAGGGCATCAATGGTATGGGATCGATGTCGAACATGTAATCGAAGTGCTGCATTTCGTGGCGCTGGATGAGTTGCCCGGCGCCCCGCCTGGCGTGCTCGGGCTGATAACCGTACGCGACACGGTGATGCCCGTTATCGACTTACGCATCCATTTTGGATTGAGCGAAGCCCCACTCCGGCTGAACACACCCATCGTCGCTGTGCACACGCCGACCGGCGCGATGGGGCTGGTAGTCGATGAGGCAGATACCGTCGAAGAGGTTTCAGTGGAACAGATGTCAGCTTACGACAGTAGCGAGTCACCCTATGTGACGGCGGTAGTGCGGGTCTCGAAACGGCTCTTATTGCTGTTGGATACCTCGAGGTTCCGCCGCGAGACGCGCGTAGACCTCGCGCCGGTCGATGCCGGGTGAGCGCAGCCGACGGATAATTCCTGTGAGGGCCGAAAACTCCTATGCGGTCCGAAAATGCCATCCGCCGCCGTCTTTGTCCTTCGATAGCCACAGAGTAGAATAACGACCTTCTCACTCACATCAGAAAGGTCGCTACCTCGTGCTCATCGCATTCATCAAGACCTGGGTCCTCAGTCGCCTCAGTTGTGGGGGCCGAAAACCCCATCCGCGCCTTTTTGTCTGGTGATAGGCACGAGGTAATCTGGCTGCGTGGAGCGAGAACCTCGTTCGCTGGAATTCCTACGGCTCCCGGTACCCACAGAGTCCGGCAATTCCGCATCCTGCAGAAGCGCATTCGATCCTGAGCTGTCGGGGCACGTATCAGCCTGTTGAAAAACTCTCAGCATGAACGGCGTCGAAGCCCGCGTTTCGTGAGCCAGCGGCTCAGGTGGCTTCGGTGGTGCCATATCGCCCCGCGATGAACTTCTGGGTCGAACCGTTGGCAAGCAGCGCCTCTATCTCAGGGCGATATGGGTCGAGCTTGCTCGTGCCCGTACCGCGTGGTCTCCCCAGCTTGACCCCAGCCTTCTTCTTGGCGGCCAACGCCTCCCGTGTGCGTTGACTGATCAAGTCACGTTCGATCTCCGCCGCCATGGAGAATGCCATGGCAATGATCTTCGACTGGATGGAGTGATCGAGTTGCCAGTTGCCTTTGACCGCGTAGATGTGGATGCCTTTCTGGAAGGCAATCGACAGGATCTCCATGCATTCGAGCATCGAGCGCCCGAGCCGCGAGAGCTCACTGACGATGAGGGTTTCGTCGCGTTGCAGCTGATCGAGGAGGGTGGCGATGGTGCGTTTGCGCCACGACACGCGGCCAGAAACCCTCTCTTCAACCCACTCAACCTGCCCCAAGCCTTTTGCGTTCGCCAGCTGGAGAATGTCGAACTTGTTCTTGTCGAGGTCCTGGTCTGCGGTCGAAACGCGCAGATAGGCGATGGTGCGGTGCGGCTGCATAGGTTTCCTGAAAACGGGGTCTTGGACAACAATGGTTGTCGTCATCTCCCTGTCTTCCGGTCAAGTTTCACTATACACAAATCGTTCGTTTTCTTTCAAGTGGGGTTGACGGCATGCTGCGGGAAAAGGAACGCACCTTCAAGACCCATACGGCGCTCTCGCTTGAGCAACTGGTTCCCGCCGACAACTTCTACCGTCGTGTGGAGGCCAAGCTCGATCTGGGCTTTGTGCGCGACCTCGTGCGCGACCAGTATGCGGCCAGCATGGGCCGACCCGCGATTGACCCGGTCGTCTTCTTCAAGCTTCAACTGATAATGTTATTCGAAGGCATTCGCTCGGAGCGCCAACTCATGGACACGGTCAACGTGCGGCTCGATCACCGCTGGTATCTCGGCTATGACCTGGATGAACCGGTGCCGGATCACAGCAGCTTGAGCAAGATCCGTGATCGCTACGGTCTGGAAGTCTTCCAACGCTTCTTTGAACACATCGTGGAACGCTGCATCGCTGCGGGGTTGGTGTGGGGCAAAGAACTCTACTTCGACGGCACCAAGGTGCGCGCTAATGCCGCCCTGGATGGCATGATCCCGCGTTTCTACTGGGAAGCCCGGCAGCACCTTCAGGCCTTGTTTGCAGATGCACAGCAAGTCCCCGGCTCGCAACCCGCGCAGGCCGATGCCAGGCCCTCCTCATCCCCGCCGCGTGGCTTTGTGGAGAAGTATGCGGGCGAACGTCCAACCGGTGTACGCGCGCCAACCTACAAGCGCACCGCCGATTACCGGGTCAGCCCGACGGATCCCGACGCGACGCCGATGAAAGCCTCCAATCATGCGAGTGCGTCCTTGGGCTACCACGACCACTATGAAACTATCTCAAAAGGTATTGTAAGTCAGTCTTCGATACCAGAGTAACGCACAGGCAAACTGAAGTAATGCCAGGTAGTTCTCGGACTTTTTCTCATAACGCACCAAGATGCCACGACACTTGGACAACCAGGCCAGGGTGCGCTCGACTACCCAGCGGCGCGGCGGG
>DAOTXU010000330.1:0-4240 GCA_034435135.1 Anaerolineae bacterium
CCGTTCACGTTTGTAAAGCGCTTTGAGTTCCTCGGCGCTTTCCTGCCACTCGATCTGCAAGCGTCGTCCCATCACTGCACCTGTCAGTTTTTGAGACTATTTTACACGCTTTCCTTTCTCCGAATTGGTATTATACGGAACGGCAATCGCCCAGGTTGCGCGTTTCTTGCCGCCTACCGAGAGGACCCTATCATGAGACATCGGACAGGGGGCTTAAGCCCCCTGTCTGGGATTTGAAGCTTACCGCGCCGCCGCCGCAGCCGCGACTGCCTCCGGCTCGCGCTTGAACGGGTCGTACTCGATCTCCCGCTCGGCGCGGAACTGGGTGGTGTACAGCCGGTAGTAGTGGCCCTTCGCGCGCAGCAACTCGGCGTGCGTGCCCATCTCGGCGATCTGCCCCGCTTCGATGACGATGATCCGGTCGGCGCGCTTGATCGTCGAGAGCCGGTGCGCGATCACGAAGCTGGTGCGGCCTTCCATCAGCCGCTCCATGCCGCGTTGGATCAGCGCCTCGGTGAGCGTGTCCACCGACGACGTGGCCTCGTCCATGATGAAGATCTCCGGCTGCGACAACACCGCGCGCGCCAGGCTCACCAGTTGCTTCTGCCCGACCGAGAGCAGGCTGCCGCCCTCGCCCACGTCCTGGTCGTAGCCCTTTTCCAGGTGCACGATGAAGTCGTGCGCCCCGGCGATCTTCGCAGCCTCCTCGATCTCCGCCTCGGTCGCGTCCAGCCGACCGTAGCGGATGTTCTCGCGGATCGTGCCGGAGAACAGGTGCGGCGTCTGTAACACCACGCCGATGCGCGACTGGATCGCGTGCAGGGTGTACTCCGTGTAGTCGCGCCCGCCGATGCGGATCGCGCCGGCCTTCGGCTCGTAGAAGCGGCAGATCAGGTTGCAGATGGTGCTCTTGCCGCCCCCTGTAGGTCCCACGAGCGCGATGGTCTCGCCGCGCCTGACCTTCAGGTTGAAGTCCTTGAGCACCGGCTTGTCGGCCTCGTAGTAGAAGCCCACGTGGTCAAACTCGATGTCGCCCAACATCGTGCCGGGGTCAACCGCGCCGGGCCGGTCGGCCACTTCGGGCACGGCGTCGATGAGCGAGAACATGCGCTCCGCCGAAGCGATGGCCCGCTGCATCTCGGCATAGACGCGCGCCATTTCGTTGATGGGCCAGAGCATGAACGTGACATACGAGACGAACGCCTGGATGCCGCCGATGGTCATCCCGCCGAGTTCGACTTGCAGGCCGCTATACAGCGTGATGCCCCCGACCGCTACCGAGCTAATCAATTGCACGACCGGGAAGAACAGCGACGAGAGCCACGCCGCCTTATAGCTCGCGCGGTACATCTCGCCCGAAAGCTCGCCGAACTCCTCCAGGTTCTTCTCCTCGCGCACCAGCGCCTTCGAGACGCGCACGCCTGCGATGTTCTCGTTGTACGCACCCGTGATCCTGGAGTTGAACTTGCGCACCTTGCGAAACTCGACCAGGATGCGCTTCTTGAACCAGAACGCCACCACCACCAGCACCGGGATCGCCAGGAGAACCATGAGCGCCAGTTGCCAGTTGATGGACAGCATGAAGATCACGGCAGTGCTGATGTTAAACATCGCCCAGGCGACGTCTAACATGCCCCACGTTACCAGTTCGGACACGCGCTCCGAGTCGGATGTGACGCGCGAAATGATCCACCCCACCGGCGTCCGGTCGAAATACGAGAAGGACAGCGCTTGCAGGTGGTTGAACATCTTCCGGCGCAGGTCGTACTGCACGCGCTGGCCGAGCACCCCGGTCATGTAGATGAAGCTGAACACCCCAAGCGCCTGTACCACGATCAGCGAGCCGTAGACGGCGAGGATGCCGGTCAGCGCCTCGCGGTTGCCGGCGAGGATGCCGTCGTCGATGATCCGCTTGCTGAGGTAGGTAAAAAACGAGTCGAGCGTCGAGACAATAGCGATCCCTGCTACGAAGCCGGCAATCCACTTCCGGTACGGCCTGATCTGCTGCGCAATGCGCAACAGGGTGCGCCCGGTGAACTGTGTAGTGAACTCTTCTTCTTCAAAGCTATAGTCCGACACCGGCCCTCTCCATTTATTGTGTATATCCGATCAGACCCGCCAGCGTGCATCAATCCGCGACTTCAGCCACGGCGAGCGCTTCGCGGGCCGATGCCATTTCCTCTTGTAGCTCTTCTTCGATGCGCGATTGCAGCTCATAAATCTCCCGGTAGATGCCGGGTTGAGCGACCAATTCCTCGTGCGTCCCGCGTTGGACGATGCGCCCCTTGTCGAACACCAGGATCAGGTCGGCGTTCATCACGCTCGTCACCCGGTGCGCGATGACGAAGGACGTGCGGCCCTTCATCAGGCGTTTGAGCGCCTCGCGGATGGCAAACTCCGTCTCCGTGTCCACCGACGACGTGGCGTCGTCCAGGATGAGGATGCACGGGTCCTTGAGCAGGGTGCGCGCAATCGCCACCCGCTGCTTCTGCCCGCCGGAGAGCGTCACGCCCTTCTCGCCGACGACGGTGTTATAGCGGTCGGGGAAGGACATCGCTACGTCGTGGAACGCCGCCGCCTTCGCTGCCGCCTCAACCTCTTCGTCGGAGACCGCGCGTGACACGCCGTAGGCGATGTTCTCGCGGATCGTGCGCGAGAACAGGAACGGCTCCTGCTCGACAATGCCGATCTGGCGGCGCAGGAAGCGCCGGGGATAGGCCTTCAACTCCACGCCGTCGAGGGTCACACTGCCGTCGGTATAGTCGTGGAAGCGCGGCAGCAGGTTCACCAGCGAGGTCTTGCCCGACCCCGTGCCGCCCATCAGCGCGATCACCTGGCCCGGCTCAGCCCGGAAGCTGATGTGCTCCAGCACCGACTCGTTGCCATCTTCATATTGGAAACACACGTCGTCAAAGATGATCTCGCCGCGCAGGTTGCCGCTCGGTGTGTGTGTGCCTTCGTCGAGCGGCTCGCGCTCCTCGCGGATCAGCTTGGCGACGCGCCCGTAGGACACTAACCCTGTGGACATCTGCACGACGATCCGGCCCAGGTCGCGCATCGGCCAGATAATCCAGGTGACCATGCCGACGTAGGCCATGTAGGTGCCAACGGTGATCGTGCCTTCGATGGCAAAAACCGCGCCGAGGAAGAACCCGAACAGCATTTGCGCGCCGCACAGCACGTCCGAGATCGGCCAGTAGAGCGAGTGCATCCGCACGAAGCGCTTCCCAAGCAGGAACTTCTCCCAATTGTCCTGCTCGAACTTGTCCATTTCATACTGTTGCCGGGCGAAGGCCTTGACCACGCGCACACCGGTCAGGTTCTCTTGTAGGGTGGTCGAGAGTTTCGCCTCCTGCTCCTGGAACGCTTCGTAGGCTTTGCCGACCCGCCTGAAGAAGAAGGCCGACAGCACCACGACCACCGGGATGACCAGCACCGACAGCAGCGCCAGCGTGACGTTCAGGCCCAACAGCGCGATGAAGTTGAACAAGAAGAGCACGCTGATTCGGCACACGCCGGTCACCTGGTCGGCGTAGAAGCGGCGGATCGAGTCAACATCCGATGTCGCCCGTTCAATCAGGTCGCCGGTCTTTGCCTGGGCGTGAAAGGCGAACGACAGCCGTTGGATGTGGTCGAACAGATAGTTGCGCAGGCGCAGCGTGACCCCCTCGGAGGTCTTGTTCGCCAGGCTCCCGCCCCCGAAAGAACCCACGCCCCGAATCAACGCGAGGGCGACAAACCCCAGCGCCACCGGCGCGAGCGCGCCGACCGTGACGTGGCCCTGCGCCAGAACCCTGTCTACGAAGTGGCGCATCAACAAGAAGTCGCCGACCCTGGCGATGGCGATGAAGGCAATGCCGGTCATCGCCCCCAGGTAGATCAGGCGAAAGCCCTTTAACATGCGCCACAGCCCAACCAGTCGGTTGTCTGAGAGCGCTTCTTTGAGATCATAGTTGAACGCAGCAGCCGGTAGGGTCAAACCAGCATCCTCCTCGTTCATCGCTTGCGCCCAAAGTGCAGCGCACAATGTTTCACCGGACACCGACAGGAACAGGCACCACTATTATAGAACAAAGTTGCTATATAGTGGTAGTTTACACCCGCTTACCACCCCCTTTCGACGAATGTCCTTCTCTACGCGGCTCCCCTGTGCAACCCGGAGTCGTAGATTATAGCGCCGCCGCGCTAACAGACAAAATCAGAACTGATTCAAACTTTTGCCAACAGCTGGCCGTGCTAA
>DAOTXU010000331.1:0-2583 GCA_034435135.1 Anaerolineae bacterium
GTGTTGGCGCGCTTGGGGCGCTTGACCGTCACCTGACTGAAGCGCAACTCGACCTGTGCGGGCCGCGCTGCCCGGTCAGGGCGCCGCTGGAGCATGAGCGTGTAGCGCTGTCAGCAGCGGGTTTAAAATCCCCAAAATCAGCGGAGTAAAACTCCCCACCTTGACGGGGTAGCAGGTAACTTACGGGGCAAGAAGGGTCGTCGCCTGAGCTTGCTCGTGAGGAGCCTGCCATGTTGAGTGTGGAGGAGCGCTACATGATCAAGGATTTGCATCGCACGGGGGTATCGATCAGTGAGATCGCGCGCCGGACCGGACACGACCGCAAGACGGTGCGGCGGGCCCTCCAGGCGCCGCTGGAAGTGCGCCAGACGCGCGCGCCGCGCCCGCGCAAGATCGACCCGTACCTCGCGTATCTGGAGCAACGGATGGGTGAGGGCGTGTACAACGCGCACAAGCTGTTCGGGGAGATCCAGGCACGAGGGTATCCGGGCGGGGAAACCCAGGTGCGGGCATATGTGCACCACCGTCGTCCACCGCGCGTGGGTGAACAGGCGACGGTGCGCTTCGAGACAGAGCCGGGACAGCAGGCGCAGGTGGATTGGGGGCACTTTGGCTATGTGGAGATCGAGGGCAAGCGGCAGCGGCTGTATGCGTTCGTGATGACGTTGGGATGGTCGCGGGCGCTGTATCTGGAGTTCACCACCAGTCTGGATACGGGGTGGTTCCTGCGCTGCCACCAACATGCGTTTGCGTACTTCGGCGGTGTCCCGCGTGAGGTGCTGCATGACAACCTCAAGAGCGCGGTGTTGAGCCGGGACGCGGAAGGCAACATCCACTGGAACCCGCGCTACCTGGACTTCGCGCTGGCGTATGGGTTTCGCCCGCGCGCCTGCCACCCGTACCGGGCGCAGACCAAAGGCAAGGTGGAGAGCGGGGTGCGCTACGTGCGCGTGAACTTCTGGCCGGGGATGCACTTCCGCGACGTGCACGACCTGAACCAGCAGGCCTTGACCTGGCTGAACACGGTGGCGAATCGCCGGCTGCACGCCACGACCGGCGAAACGCCCTTCCACCGGCTCCCGCAGGAGGGCTTGCAGCCCTTCCCGGCGGGGTGCTACGACACCAGCATCGTCACGATGCGCCGCAGCAGCAAGGACTGCCTGGTGAGCTACAACGGCAACTACTACTCGGTGCCGGCGGCGTATGCCCGGCAGACCTTGATGCTCAAAGAGACCGAAACCGGCGACCTGGTGGTGGTCAACGGCGTGGGTGAGGTGATCGCCCAGCACCGCCTGCTGACCGGGCGGCGCGAGCGCAGCATCGACCCGGCACACTACGTGGCGCTGCGCGCGGCGCGGATCAAAGCACCGCCAGGCTTGCCGCTGGGGATCGTCGCGGCGGCGCCGCAAGTGGAAGTCCGGCCCTTGAGCGTGTACGCGGCGGCGGTGGAGGCGGTGGCCTATGATGCCTGAGCTGACCTATCAGCATGTGCACGATGCCCTGCACACCCTCAAACTGTACCGGATGCCTGACTGCCTGGATCACCTGGCCGAACAGGCGGCCAGCCAGGGCTGGACCTACGTCGAGTTCCTCGACCGGCTGTTGGAAGCCGAGCTGAGCGCGCGCACCGAGCGTGACATTGCGGCCAAGACCCGTCAGGCGCGCTTCCCGTTCGTCAAGACCCTGGACCAGTTCGACTTCGCCTTCCAGCCCTCGATCAACGAGAAGCAGGTGCGCGAACTGGCGACCATGCGCTTCGTCGCTCACGGCGAGAATGTGCTGCTGCTGGGGCCGCCGGGGGTGGGCAAAACCCATTTGGCGGTGGCGTTGGGCATGTGCGCCATCCAGCAAGGCATGAGCGTGGTGTTCGTCAGCGTCGCCGACCTGCTCGAGCAGATCGCCCGCGACGCCAAGGCGGATCGCCTCACCCAGCGCCTGCAACTGCTGGGGCGCCCCAAGCTCCTCATCATCGACGAGATGGGCTATTTCCCGCTCGATCGCCGCGCCGGACAATTCCTGTTCCAACTCGTCAGCCGCCGCTACCCGCGCGGCAGCATCATTCTCACCAGCAACAAATCCTTCGCTGACTGGGGGGACATCTTCGCTGACCCGGTCCTGGCGACCGCCCTGCTCGACCGGCTCCTACACGCTTCCCACACCCTCAACATCCGCGGGCAGAGCTACCGCCTCAAGGACAAGCTCAAGGCGGGGGTGTTTCCGGAGTTGGCGACGGCGCCCGATGGCGCCAAGGAGGGCTGACCCGAACAGCTGATCTGGGGAGTTTTATCTCGGCGTTTTTGGGGACTTCTATCCCGGCGTTGACACCCATCGCGTATGGCGCCTTCTTCGCCCCCTCGGAGCGCGGCGACGCCGCGATCGCACTGTGCGCCCACACCGCCACGCACCTGACCGCCGAGGCGCAGATCGTATTCCTCAGCCGCGACGAATTCCTGACCGCCCTGCAAACCCGCTTTCCCGGCGCGCATATCGAAGTGCTCGAACCCGCCGGCGACACCCACCGCGCGTGGGTGTTCCCGGACGACCCGGCGAGCGCGGACCTCCGGTCCGCGATCATGCCGGAAG
>DAOTXU010000332.1:0-2368 GCA_034435135.1 Anaerolineae bacterium
GCTTTCCGTTGGTTTGAGTTAGTTGTCTTGGGTGACGACAACTCTACCTCGAAAGCCCTACATCCCTTCATTTTTTGGCGAAGGTATTGCTTTCTCCGAATTGGTATTATTGACCACTGCGCCCCTGGTCGGCGGTCAGGAAGATCGCCGGCCAGGCGGCGAAGGCCAGCAGCAAGACAACCCAGAGCAACACAGGCGGAGGAGGTGAAGGTACCTCCTCTGCGCTTGCCTGGCCGATGGCGCGGAGCCACTCCTGTTCCAGCGCGCGGAATGAAATCCCCAACCCCTGCGCGACGCCGCCCTCACACGTAGCCCCTTGCGCGTAGGCGTCCAGCAGGCTGCGAATCCCTGCCGGCCCATAGCGATTCTCGATGTAGCGTATCACCTCATAGCTCTGCGCGTAGGCGAGCGCGAACGCGGCACGGTCGAGCGGGAAGGCCGGACATAGCGCCTCTAGCGGGTAGAGCGCGCCGCCCTGTGTATAGGCTTCGAAGAGCGCGCGCAGATCGGGGTCAGGCTCCGCCTCGAAGACGAGCGCCAGCCCCTCGACCAGCCACGCCGGGACGGAGGCCTCCCCGACAATATGCCCGATAGCGATGTGCGTAAGCTCGTGCGGAATCTGCCGGCGCATGTCCAGAAGCGGGTACGCCCGGCTCAGGCTGACGGCGATGACGTTCTGCTGTGGGTCGGCGTAGCCCTCGATGGCGTCGCGCCCGTGCAGGCTCAGCGCCGCGCGCAAGGCGTACACCGAGTCATAAACGTAGATGTCGATGGCGGCAGGCTTGGCCGCCTGTAACTGCTGCATGATCCGCGCCTGCGCCGCGAGCGCCTGGTTGAGCATCTCCTCCATCTGCTCGGAGGCCCAGCCGTAAGCGTGGATGGTGATGTTGTCGCGGCTGCGGACCTCCCAATCGAAGCGGTTGTCGGCGAGCTGGAAGGGCGTCGGCGTGGCGGTCGCCTCTTGCGCGGCAGCAGGCGCGGCCAGAGTCAAGAGCGCACAGATGATGATAAGGATACGGTATCTCATACCGCTAAGCATAGTCCAAATCGCGATCCGCGCTACCCGACCGTAAGTATCCGGTTTGATGACATCTTGCAGTGCCGGGGCATGACCGATCGATGATATAATGAGTCCACATCGTTGCGTGGAGCATCACCATGAGCCAGACCTTCACGCCGGCCTACCGCAAGCTGCTGGACACGGGTGAACTCGCCGGGCGCGCCCGCGCCGCTTACGCGCGCCTGCGCGACTGCGACCTGTGCGCCTGGCATTGCCGCGTGGACCGCACGCAGAAGATCGGCTTCTGCAAGACCGGCGAGCAGGCGATTGTCTCCAGCTACTTCCCGCACCTGGGGGAAGAAGACCCGCTGCGCGGCTGGGCCGGTTCGGGGACGATCTTCTTCTCGAACTGCAACCTGCGCTGCCAGTTCTGCCAGAACTACGCGATCAGCCAGGAGGGCGAGGGCGTGCCGGTGGAGCCGGAGGCGCTGGCGGCGATGATGCTCGAACTCCAGGCGCGCGGCTGCCACAATATCAACTTCGTCTCGCCGAGCCACGTCGTCGCGCAGATTCTCGCCGGGGTGCTCATCGCGGCCCAGGCCGGGTTGAACATCCCGCTCGTCTACAACACCGGCGGCTACGACTCGCTGGAGGCGCTGGCGCTGCTCGACGGCGTGATCGACATCTACATGCCCGACATGAAGTACGCCGATCCCAAGATCGCGCAGAAGTACTCCAAAATCCTCGACTACCCCGCGCGCAACTTCGCCGCTGTCAAGGAGATGCACCGCCAGGTCGGCGACCTGGTGATGGACGCGCGCGGCGTCGCACAGCGCGGGCTGCTGGTGCGCCACCTGGTGCTGCCCGGCGACCTGGCCGGCACCGCCGCGATCATGCGCTTTCTGGCGGAGGAAATCTCGCGCGACACTTACGTCAACGTGATGGAGCAATACCGCCCCGCGTGGCGCGTCGCCGCGCGCGACATCGCGCCGCTCAACCGGCCCGTGCGCGCCGACGAGGTGGCCGAGGCGAAGCGGATCGCGCGAGAAGCGGGGCTGTGGCGGCTGGATGAGCGGAGGTCAAGGTTTGCGATCTTGACTTGGTGAAGACATAGGACGCGGCGCATCATGTTTCTGGCTTATGCTCGGCTTGTCGAAGATTGGGCCGAAAGAAACCACAGATCACGCGGATTACGCAGATTTCGGAAAGAATCTCTTCCGCGTGCTCATCGCACGCGGCAAGCCTGTTTGGGATGCTCCCTCGCGCGCTCAGGCGCGCGTCAAAAGAGATACCAATCCGGTTTATTGACACCGTGTTTTCTCACGCGCCCTACCGTATAGAACGTGCAGTAGGGGCGGGTCTCAGACC
>DAOTXU010000333.1:0-29511 GCA_034435135.1 Anaerolineae bacterium
GTGCGGAGCACGGCGAGACGGGGGTGAGGTAAGAACAGTGTTGAATTGAACCAGCCCTCAATTCAGATCAGAGCCATAGGAGAAAATCGGAGTCCCGTGTTAAAATTCACGAGTTATGCGCCGAAACCGTTCCTGGGCCTCGATTGCCTTAAGAAGCCGTTTGAAAAGGGTTCCCCCGGCTAAAGCCGGGTGTGAATTCCCCACCGTGCCGTGGCCTTCCGGCGATTAGCCGCCGACTTTAGTCGGCGGAACCTGAATAAACTTCCATGGCCGGACTTCTCAAATGGCCTCTAAGGCAAATGGCTGCCTATGCCGGGGGTTAGCGATGCTCTCGCCCAATGAAGTCATCTTGATTGTCGTCGTCGTTGGCGCGCTTGTGCTGATTCTCTCCAACCGGATTCGCGCCGACTGGGTCGCCATCCTGGTACTGCTGGCGCTATCTCTCACCGGCGTGGTGACCTTCGATGAGGCCAAAGTTGGCTTCAGCCGCTCCGTCGTCATCGTCATTATCGGGCTGTTCATCGTCACGCACGCGCTGGAAGACACTGGCGTCGTGCAATGGGTGGCGGAGCGCCTGAAGCAGGTCAGCGGAGGCTCAGAGACGCACCTGCTCTTGTTGTTGATGAGCGCCGGTGCCGGCCTGTCGCTGGTCATGAACAACATCGCCGCCGGCGCGGTGTTACTGCCTGCCGCTGTCCAGGTCGGGCGCGAGTCGAACGTGCCGCCCTCCAAGCTTCTGATCCCGCTCTCGTTTGGGACGCTGGTCGGCGGCATGGCGACCTACTTCACAACCGCGAACATCATCCTCAGCAGCGTTCTGCGCGATCAGGGTCAGGCCGGGTTGAGCATGATGGATTTTCTCCCTACCGGTGGCCTGATCGTGGCCGGCAGCCTGGCGTTCATGGCGCTGATCGGTCGGCGGTTGTTGCCGGCGCGCGAATCGGTCGGACACACAGCCAGCCCCTATCTGCTGTCGCGCAAGCTGTACGAAGCTTACCAACTGGACGAGCGCTTGTGGGAGGTTCAGGTGCTCCCCGGCTCGCAACTGGTGGACGCCACCCTCACCCAAAGCCAGATTGGCGAATGTCTGGGGCTGACGGTAGTAGCGATCTGGCGCGGGCACGACGCCATCCTCACCCCGGAGCCGACCGAGGCACTCAGGGCACATGATTATCTGCTGGTGCTGGGGCGCGAGGAGCGCGTGCAGCAGATGGCGGCGTGGGGCGTAAAGATTGGGCGGACAGACGGCAAACTCAACGGCAGGGATTATGAGGTAGACCTGACCGAGGTCATCATCCCGCCGCGTTCCGGCGTCGTCGGCAAGACCCTCACCGACCTGCGCTTCCGCAACAAATACGGCCTGACCAGCGTGGCGCTGTGGCGCGAGAATCGGAGCTATCGCACCGATGTGGGGAAGATGTCGCTGGAGGCCGGTGACGCGCTGCTGATGGTCGGCTCGCCCACGCAGATCAAAGCGCTGGCGGACGAGCGCGACTTCATCGTCCTGGAGAGCGGCCACGCCTTCCGCCCACCCCTGCCGCACAAGGCGGGCTGGGCGTTGGCGATCTCGGTCATGGTGCTGCTGGCGTCGATCTTTGAGGTCGTGCCCCCCGCTGAGGCGATGCTGGCCGGCGCGGCGGCGATGGTGCTGGCCGGCTGTATCAACGTGGACGAGGCCTACCGCGCCATTGAATGGCGCGTGGTGTTCCTGATTGTGGGGATGCTGCCCATCAGCACGGCGATGGTCAAGACCGGATTGGCGGAGAGGTTAAGCGCTGCTTATGTCACTGCCCTGACCCCGCTTGGCGCGCTGGCGCTGATTGCGGGGCTGTTTGCCTTGACGATGCTGCTGACTCAACTCCTGGGTGGGCAGGTGGTGGCGTTGATCGTCGGACCGGTGGCCGTCGCCGCCGCGTTGCAGGTCGGCGTCAATCCTCAGGCGATGGCGGTAGCCGTGGCTATCGGCTGTTCGGCGGCGTTCCTGACGCCGGTGGCCCACCCCGTCAACGTGCTGATGATGGGGCCGGGCGGGTACACGTTTGGCGATTTCTTCAAGGTCGGCCTGGGGATGACGCTGCTCACTTTCGGCACATTGCTCATCGGCATGAGGGTCTTTTGGGGAATATGAACACCCTCTCCGGCACAGGAGGCTGCTCCTTACCGCGCGAGAGGTGTGTCAATCAGCTCATCCGCATCGAGGGCTTCAGATGGCGGTGCCGCCACCACACTTGCCAGGTGCGCAGCGCCGCCTCGATCTTGATTGGAATATCCATCTTGCTCTGGCCGATGCGCCGGTCTTCAAAATAGATGGGGATCTCCAGCGCCCGGTAGCCGAGCTTTTCGGCTACGTAAGCCATCTCCGTCTGGAAGATGTAGCCATTGGAGCGGATGCGGTCCAGGCCGAGGCCACGTAGAGTCTCCGCGCGCCACGCCTTGAAGCCGGCGGTGGCGTCTTTGACCTTCATGCGCAGGATCAGGCGGACGTACACGCTGTTGGCCCACCAGCTCAGCAGCCAGCGGCCAAAGCCCCAACGCTCGTCGGTTTTGCCGCCTTTCACGTAGCGCGAGCCGATTACCACGTCGTACTGGTCGAGCAGGTCGAGCATCTGCGGGATGTAATCCGGCGAGTGCGAGAAGTCGGCGTCCATCTGCACCACCGCTTCTGCGCCGCCTTCCAGCGCGCGCTTGAAGCCGGCGATGTACGCGGTGCCCAGGCCCAGCTTGCCCGCGCGGTGGATGACCTCCAGCCTGCCGGGGTGTTCCCTGGCGAGGCGGTCGGCGACCTTGCCGGTGCCGTCGGGGGAGTTGTCATCAGCGACCACGATGGCGAGGTCGAGCGGCAGCGCCCACAGCGCAGCGCAGATGGCCGGCAAGTTGTCAGCCTCGTTATAGGTGGGGATCACAACAGAAGTCTTCACATCGATTTTCCCGGCATGGCGCGGAAGAAGAAGTCGATTTAAGGGCCGTCCTACCCACCCCGAACCAGGGGCTTAAGCTCCCGGTCTGGCAGCTTTCGCGCGCTAGTGGGCGCGCAGCAATCGCTCTTTGAGGCTATCGACTCCCTCAAAAACGCCATCCCGGCTGGTGATCTTCGTCACCGTCAGCCGCAAGCGGTTGTCTTGCATCGCCTTGAGCGCCTTTTCGCGGTCGCTGAGGGGATAAAGCTGCTCGCCGACCTGGCGCGTCTGCTCGTCGATGCGCGCATGAATGGCGTCCACAAAGTCCTGCGTGGTGATAACCAGCAAGTCGCCAGGCCCCAGGTGTCCGAGGAAATCGTCGGACGCGCCAGCCTCGCGCACGGCGTCGTTCATGATCTCGCTGACCGCGCGCAACACGTCGTCAGCGGCCTTGAAGCCGTAATCCTCGCGGAAGGCGTCCAGCCCGTCGATGCGAATCACCAGGGTGGCCCAGTCGTGCAGCAAGAGCATATCGTCCAGGCGCTCCTCGACCAGTTGCGCTTCGGGCAACTCGGTGACGGGGTTAAACTGGCTGGTGAGGTCGGCGCGTTGCAGCGCGTTGCGCACGCGCAGGCGCAACTCCTGGATGTCAAAAGGCTTCGTGATGTAATCGACCACGCCGAGGCGCAAGCCGGCCAGCTTGTCTACGCGGTCGCGCTTTTCGGTCAAGAAAATGACCGGGATGTTGGCCGTGCGCCGGTGGTTGCGCAGCCGGCGGCAGACCTCGTAGCCGTCGATGTCGGGCAGGCGGATGTCGAGCACAACCAGGCTGGGTATCTGCTCCTGCGCGATCCTGACGGCTTCCTCACCCCAGGCGGAGGTGAACACATCATACCCCTGGACCTTGAAGTAGGAGTTGAGCATCTCCGCGAGGTCCAGATCGTCTTCAACAATGAGAAGCTGGGCTTTCTCGGCCAAGGTGCCATTCCTTAGCGTGCATTAAACCCACTACCACGACCCGCCGATAGGTTGTTTGTCGATGGTGAAGACACACTCTTCGGCGTCTACGGCCTGGCACGCGGTCTCGACCACGCGAAACTCGCGGCCCCCGCTGATCCAACGCATCCCCTCTTGAAATATGCCCGCCAGCGCATGGCACGCGGGCTTCTCGGCGCGGCGTCCCCAACACACCGGCGAGGGGTTGACGGCGCACTCGTAGTGATCTTCGCACACCTCGACGCGGGTAACCTGATCGCTGAAGCGGGTAAAAACCTCGGCAAGCGTCTTCAAGCCGATCTCAACCCGCAGGGACGGCGGCAGCGCCCGGAAGGCCGGCGCGCCCAGGCCCGCCAGCGCGCCGAAGTTGCGCAGCCCCAACGAAAAACATGCGCGCCCGGCTAGGAGCGCGATCCCCCGACCGCCACGCTGGCCATAGACCTGCTCCAGGGCGACGTTCAGCGCCGTGAAATCGGCGAAGTCAAACGCGCGCTCAAGGTTGTCGGGGGGGAGCGTGTCGGCGTACTGGCTCAGACCGGCCAAATCCAGGGCGGCCTTCAGGTTGTCTGCGCCCATCACGTCTGCCATCGCCATGAGATAGGTCCGGGCGAATTTGTTCGGATAGTACAGGCCGCTTTTTACCCGCGCCACGAACGTCTCCCTGGCCTGAAGGTGGACATGCCACGTGTGGCGTACTGTAGCACGGGGGTTAGGGGTTGTCAAGCGCGTTAATGGCTCGCAAACATTAGGCAACAGACAGTGGGCTTTAAGAACCGATCCGAAAAACCATTCTTATCGCCTCGGACAGGGGGCTTAAGCGGCCATTTGAGAAGTCCGGCCATGGCAGTTTATTCAGGTTCCGCCGACTAAAGTCGGCGGCTCATCGCCGGAAAGCCGCGGCGCGGTGGGGAATTCACCCCCGGCTTCAGCCGGGGGAACCCTCGGGAAAACGCCGGCCCTCACGGCAAGAGAAGCCGGTCCGTCCAGACTCTCAAATCGCCGCCGGCCAGTTCGACCAGGCGTTGCATCAGGGGCGCTTCGAGAAACTCGGCCAGCGGTTCGCGCGCCTGCGGGACGTTTTCCAACATCCAATCGCCGAGCTTCTGAATCCCGGAGACTTTGACCGGTTTGGTGGAGCCGGGAGACAACAGCGGCATCAGGTAGTGTTTTTCCAGCCGGTCCAGCCGATAGAAAACCTCCCCGCGCATACCGGGTTCGGCGACGTCGGCCAGTTCCCCGCGCAAGGTCTCCAGCGCCGCGCGCAGGTAGCCAATTTCCTCCGCTGTCGCTCTCAAGTCGGTGGCGGTGAGGGGTCGCTCGTCGGTTTCCCTGCTCTCAATCTGCGCGTAGATGTTGCCCCCAGCGATATTGCGCGCCTTCACATTCCCACTGCCGACGACCGCGCCCGGCCCGACATCGCCGTGAATGGTGATGCCGGTTTTGTCGCCCATCACCTTATCGCCCATCACCTTGTCGCCCTGGACTTTGTCGCCTTCGACGTAATCGCCGCCCTCGATCCGTATTTTGCGTTCGTCAGCCATAACACACCTCAGCCTGGCATCGTGCCTGCCAATGCTTCAAATGCCGATGACCCAGTATAACCCACCAGGAAACCGATCACAACGCCTCCCCAGAAATCCTCTACCGTGACGAAGCTCTGCGTATCCGACTTGCGCGCCACCAACACGACAGCGATGGCGCTCAAGATCAGGGTCAACAGCGCCGACACCAGCACTTCGCCAACATTCAGCGGGAGCGCCGCGCCGCTGCTGAGCGTCTGTGCGAACCGCGCGCCAAACCCGGCCAGCCCGCCGACCACCGCGCCCACCATGATCGCCCAGACCGGCGCGCGGATGACGAGCGGCTGGGCGATGGTGTTGGTATGGAGGCGAGTTTGGGTGGTGTCCTCCGTCTGGGGCGGCGAGAAGGCGTAGTTGACGTTGAAGTGCATCATGTACTGGATGGGCCGGAAGAAGAGGGGCGCTTTGGTCTTGAGCACGATGGTGCTGACCGTCGTCTCGCCCGGATGCAGCGCCATCCCCGGCGGCAGGGACAGGGTCAGTTGCTCTTCGCGCTGGCTGGTGGTGGTCAGGTTGGTCAGTTGAATATCGCCCTGCGCCGTAATATAGACCTGGCTGGGCAGCCGGGCCGCGCGCAGTTGCACGTCGCCGGCCCCGTAAATGCCCACGCCGCCCATCATCTCGGCAATGAGCGCCATCAACTGGCCCAGGCGCTCGCGCCGTTGCCGGAGTTGCTCCCACAGCGTCGCCTCGCGCGCCTGATACGCTTCATAGTTCTCGGCGTCACGGCCTGGGCGCTCCTGCTGGAGAGCCGCCAGCGCCTTCCCGGCTTCCTCAAATTCGCGGTTCGCGCGCAGCAACTCACTGGCGACCTGGTTGAACAACCGCTCGCGTTCCCGCTCCTCGCGCGACTGCCGGCGCAACCACGCCCGCAACCGCTGCCAGAGCGAGACCTTCTCCGGGGGAGCGGCCACTTCGCCCATCACTTCTTCCAGCCGGCGCCACACCCGGTGAATCCGCTCTTGCATCGGTTCCAGGCGGATGATCTCGCTGGGCAGGCTCACTTTCACATGCTCGATCCAGATGGGGGTATCGAACGGGTTGGTGATGAGCAGGTAAACCGAAAAATCGTTCCCGGCGGTGGGGTCCGGCGTCGAGAGCGTGACGGTGAGGTCGAGCAAGCCTCGCCTGATCGGTTCGTTTTCGACACCTTGCGCATTCGTCGCTTCTTGAGGCGTGTCATCGGCCATGTTTCCTCAATCCGGTATCTGGATCATTTACGACGCTTTAAGCTGAGCATATAGCATTATGCTTCGCTTACCAGAAAATGGCAATGCGAGCGTTCCCTTGCCAGGCCGGCTCAAAGGTATTTGTTCACCTTATGGCTCCCGCGACTAAAGTCGCGGGTGAATTCGCAATTCTGACAGCGCTATTTTGCGATTAGCCGCCGACTTTAGTCGGCGGGTTGCTGATCGCCGACTCCGGGTAAGCATGGGCGCTCCGCGCGATGCTGTGCTGCTGCCAGCGTTCTGTCATAGCGGAAAAATCTTTCTGTGCATCCTGCTGCCTGGCTTCCCCGTCAGTTCAATCGCTGCATAGCGCCAGGGCCATAATCAGTCTTGCCAGCAGGGCGGTGCGCGGCACGATGCTGGACTGAAGAATATACTCATCAGGGCTATGATCTAACCCCCCGACTGGTCCAAGACCATCCAGAACAGGGACGCCCTCATCGGCAGCGAAAGCGGCGTCTCCAGCCCCACCCGTGCTGGCTCCTTGCACATCGAAGCCAAGCTCATTCGCCAGCTGGCGAGCCAGCGACTCCAGCCGCGCCACGTCGGCGGTGCGCGGCATCGGCGGCGAGGTTTCGATGTAGCTGACCGTAAATTGGACGCCTGACACCGGTTCGCGCTCAAACAGGCTCAGGATGGCGGCAGTCACGCGGTCAAGGTCAGCGCGGCTGAACGCGCGCATCTCAAAGTTGACCCGCGCATGATCGGGGACGATGTTTCGCAAACGTCCGCCTTCGATGAATCCGACGTTGACGGTGATCCCGTTCGCGCGGTCATTGAGCGCCTCTAGCGCGATCACTTGATGAGCCAGAGCCAGAATCGCGTTGCGGCCTTTCTCCGGCTCGACGCCGGCGTGCGCCGCACGACCGCGCGCCTCCGCCCAGAATGAACGGATTCCTTTGCGCGCGGTCACAAGGTCGCCGTTTTCGCGCGCCGCCTCTAAAGTCAAAACCGCATCGACCGCGCGACTCGCGCGGCGAATGAGGGGGACGGCGTGCCGGTCATCGATTTCTTCGTCCGAAACAACCAGGAACACCATCTGCTCGTATGCATCAAAACCCATCGCGTCCAGCGCCTCAACCGCGTAAATGCCCGCGAGCAAGCCGGCCTTCATATCGCACGTGCCGGGGCCGAGTATCTTGTCCTCCTGCGCCGTCATCGGCCTGGCGGCAGCGGTTCCATGCGGAAAAACCGTGTCGCTGTGGCCCAACAGCATCACCCGCCCGGCCCCTTTCCCCTGTCGCACGGCAAGCAGGTCATCTCCGTACTTCTCGTGTGGGTAGCGTTCCACGGTGAAGCCGATGGAGCGCAGGCGGTCGTCCAGCCAGTCCACGACGCGGTTCACGTCGTCCCGATCAAAGGAATACGAATCCATGCTGACCAGGGTCGATAGCTCCGCCAGATAGTCATCCAGCCGGCGTTCCAGATACGCGACAATCCGGGTGGTGGCATCCGGTTGCATGGTCAGATTACTTCGCCTGTTGGTATGTGGCGTCGAGGGCTTGGCGCAGGTCGGCGATCAGGTCATCGGCGTCTTCAATACCCACCGAGTAGCGGATCAGCGTCTCCGGGATGCCCATCGCCGCGCGTTCCTCGCGCGTGCATTCGACGTGGCTGGTCGTCGCCGGCGGCCCGGCGACTGTCTCCACCGCGCCGAGGTTCGCCGCGCGGTGCGCATAGCGCAGGCGCGGCAGGAACGCGCGCACGGCGTCGAAGTCACCCTGAAGCGTGAAGCTCATCACGCCGCCGAAGCCGCGCATTTGCTTCCTGGCAATCGCGTGACCTTCGTTCGACTCCAGGCCGGGATAAAAAACCGTTCTTACAAAGGGGTGCGACTCCAAAAAGCGCGCGATCCGCAGTGCATTCTCGTTTTGCTGGCGGATGCGCAGGTGCAGCGTTTTCATACCGCGTAGCAGCAGGTAGGCGGACATCGGATCGAGCGTCGCACCGGTGATCTCACGGAAGTGAAAGATGCGCTCGACCAGCGCCTTCGCACCACACACTGCGCCACCCAGTGCATCGGCGTGGCCGCCGAGGAATTTCGTCGCGCTGTGCAGCGCCAGGTCCGCCCCCAAATCAAGCGGATTGCTGTTGATCGGCGTCGCAAAAGTGTTGTCCACCACCACCGTCGCGCCTACCGCGTGCCCGGCGGCGGTCAGCCGCGCCAGGTCCACGACCTTGAGCGTCGGGTTGGTCGGGCTTTCCAGATACAGGACCTTGCAACCCTTGCGCACTTCCGCCTCAATCGCCTCGTGGTCGGTGGTGTCACACAGCACAACCTCGATGTGCAGGCGCGGCAAGAACTCAACGAAGATTTTGTTGGTCCCGCCGTAGGTGTCCTTCACGGATACGATACGATCCCCCGGCGCAAGCAGCGTAAACAGCGTGTTGCTGATCGCCGCCATCCCGGTTGAAAAGCTCGTCGCCGCCGCCGCGCCCTCAAGCTGGCGCAGCTTTTCCTCAAAAACGGCGACGGTGGGGTTGGTGTTGCGCCCGTAGATGTGCCCCGCCTCGCGCCCCAACGCCACGTCGAGCCATTCGTCTACGTCGGGATAGCCAAACGAGACGCTGTGCACAACAGGAACTTGAGTCGCGCGCTGCCAGAAGTCCTTAGTTTCTTCGCCGCCCCATACGGCGATGGTATCGCGTGAACGGGATGGGTGATCGGTCAAGCTGTGATTGCTCCAGACATCACTCAGGACAATTGGTAGACGGTTCGCGCATTCTGGTTGAGAATCATCTCGCCGGCGCGATACGCCTCCTGCTCCGTGAGCGCGCCGGCTTCCACCATCTCGCCCAGGACCTGCGCCAACGCTGAACGCCCCCAGCGATTTGCAAGCCAGTAAATTTCTGGGATGCTGAAGCCGTCGGAGGAGTACAGAATCTTGTTCAAAGGCGTCAGCGCGAGCGCTTCGTGAACCACCATCGGGATCAGCGTCGTCACAAACGGGACCGCCAGCGAGATGTCCATGTACACATTCGGGTACATCGCCGCCAGGTAACCGAGGTCGCGCACGTAGGGATACGCCGCGTGCAACAGCACGAACGACACGTGCTGATACTTGCCGCTTTGCAGCAGCGGGCGCAGGTGCAGCGGGTTCGCCGTGCGCAGGTCCACGTCCGTGTCGCCGAAGCCGGTATGAAACTGCACCGGCATCTCCAGCCGCTCGGCAATCTCCAGCGCAGTCAGCACGAGAAAATCGCACAGCGGCTTGGACTCCAGGCGAATATGGCCCTGACGGTCAGCCAGGTCCTTGACCTCGCCGAACGTGCGGGCGGCCTCCTCGCGCGTTGCCCAGGCGATGTCCAGCCCGGTCCTGTAAGCGATGATGCTCTTCAGGCCGACGTGCCCGGACTCGCGTGCGCCTTCAACCCCCGCGACAAACGCATCGAGAAACTGCGTGAAGGTATGCTGTCGCAGGATGAGTTCCTGCGCAAACGTCTCCAGCCGCAAGACCATCTCAACCCGCGGGCGGAGCATGGCGCGCAGTGCTTCGGGCGTGTAGTTCTCCGCCGACCGGAAGCCATAGTCGAGCAGCAGCGCCTCGCAGTTCTGGTCGCGCCACATGCCGTTCGCCAGTTCGCTCAGCGGGCGCGCGTTGCGCGCGGCGAGCACCGCCTCCGGCGTCGGCGCGCAGCCCAGGTAGCCGGCCAGTTCGCGGATGCCCCACTGCCACATCAGGGTATGTGGGACATCCCGCGACTTGACGACCGGGTCAGGGCTTTCGGTGAAGAAGCCCTGAAAGCGCTCAAGGCTCAGCGGCTCCGAGGCATTCAGCAGCGGGTGGGCGTGATGGTCGATGATCGGTACGCCCGACAGGTCAATTCTGGTCACGGCTAGAACTTCCAGAAATGATGATAGGTCTCGTAGGCGTCGTCGTGCTCGCTGAATGTCTCATATTCCAGCCGCTTGACCGCGAGGTAGCTCCTGGCAAGCAGCGGGCCGAGCGCGCCGGTCAGCACGGTGTCGCGCTCCAGCGCATCGAGCGCCTCGGCGAGCGTGGTCGGGTAGCGCTTGATGCCGCGCTTGGCCCGTTCTTCGTCCGTGTAGTTGCCAGGGTCGATCATGGTCGGCTCGCCAGGGTCGAGCTTGCGCCGCACGCCATCCAGGCCGGCGGCGATCAGCGCGCCATAGGCCAGGTACGGGTTGCATGAGAGATCGGCGGCCTTGAGTTCCGCGTTGGCGGTGGCCTCTTCGTTGCTCTTGTACCGTGACACCACGCGCACCGCTCCCTCGCGGTTGTCGGGACCCCAGGCGGTGTAGGCGCTGCTCCAGAAGTGCGGCTGCAAACGGTGATACGAGTTGTAGCTGGGGCATGTGATCGCCAGCAGGCCGGGTACGTGCTCAAGCACGCCCGCAATGAAGTGCATTGCCGTGTCCGTCATGGTATACGGCCCGCTGGGATCGTACATCAGGTTGTGCTTGCCGTCTTTGTCCCACAGGCTGAAGTGGATGTGACCGCCGTTGCCCGCCTGGTCCAGGAATGGCTTGGGCGCGAGCGACGCATAAAAGCCGTGATTGTACGTCACCCCCCGGATCGTCTCGCGCGTCATGATGTGGTTGTCGGCGGCAGTGAGCGGGTCGGCGTGGCGGATGGAAAGCTCCTGCTGCCCGTGCCCCAGTTCAGGATAGTACAACTCAACCGGGATGCCCTGCGCTTCCAGCGCCTTCACAATGTCAAGGATGACGCTGTGGGCGGTCGTCATGCCCACCGTGCTGAAGCACAGGCTTTCGTCAACCGGCTTAAAGCCGCCGTCGGCCATCTTCTGCGCCATTGTCCACTCGAATTCGATAACCATTTGCAGCGCAAGACCCCTCTCGGCGGCGGCCTGTACCTGCCGCTTGAGAAAAGTGCGCGGGCAGGCTTCCCAGGGTTGGCCGTCCAGCTGAATCATGTCCACCGTCATCGCGCCCGTCTGGGCAGCGTATGGCAGGGCGCGGAACGTCGCCGGGTCGGGGATGAGTCGAATCTCACCGACCGGCCCCATCTCTTCAACGTAAGCGAGTTGGTCGAGCATGTTCATGGCCTGCATCGCCACTGTCAGGCCGATGCCGTCGGTGATTCGATTGCGCAGGCCGCTCACGTGTGTGACTTTGCCCCGGATGGTGCCGCCATTGTCCGTATAGAGAAATCGGACCAGGCGCACATCGGCATCCTGGGCTTGCTTGACGACGCGATCAATCAGGTGTTCATCAGATGCAGCTTTGGCAGGCATAGTATTGGCTTACTCCAAAATGCTGAAATGAAACAGGCAGGATTATGGAATGCCTTACCACAAGGGCAGATTGGGGTTCGGACCCTACCGAACCCCAACTTCCTAAACGCACGTCGTCTGGCCTACTCTGCCTCCTCCAGCTCCGCTGGCGGCACGGACTCCGGCACGAATTCCCCCGCCAGCGTGAACTTCAGATCCTCCACCGCAATCACGGTCACGGCCTTTTGCGGCACGCGCGACTCTTCGCTGAAGGTAATCAGGCCGGTGACGGCGGGAAAGTCCTCGGTTTCGAGCAGCGCCGCGCGGATGGCCTCCGCCTCGGTGCTCTCCGCGCGCTCGATGGCGTCGGCGAGCAGCTTCACCGCGTCATAGCCCAGCGCGGCGAAGGCGTTCTCCGGCGGGTGGCCGTACTCCTCCTCGTAGGCTTCCATGAACGCCTTCACCGCGTCGGTGCCGTTTTCGGCGTCCATCAGCGCATGAGTGGTGAAGTACACGTTGTCTGCGGCTTCCTGGGCGACTTCGACCAGCAGCGGGGTGTCGGCGCCGTCGCCGCTGACGACCGGGCCGTCAATGCCGGCGTCGCGCAACTGCCGGACGACCGGACCGATGTCCTGCGGCAGCGCCGAGATGAAGTAGAAATCCGGCTGTTCGCTGAGCGCGGACAGCTTGGTGATCTGCGGTGTGAAGTCGGTGGTATCAAGCTCGTAGCTATCTTCGAGGACGACTGTGCCGCCCAACTCCTCAAACCGGGCCTTGAAGTAACCGGCGAGCAGCCGCGTGAACTCCGCGCCTTCGTTGATGAGCAAGTACGCCTGGTCCCCGAAGTTCTCGTAGCTGTACTCGGCGGAGACAGCGGCCTGCGTGTTGTCGCCGAAGCACGCCATGAACATCATCTCGCCGATCTGGTCGGGCAGCTTGGGCGAGGTCGCACCCGCTGTGATGAAGGGCAGCCCCGCTTCCTGGAACACCGGGCCGAACGCCAGCGCCGAGTCCGAGTCGGTGAAGCCGACGGCGGCGACAACGCCGTCTTCCTCAATGAGCTGCCTGGCGATCTGCGCCGTCGTGTCCGGCTCGGTCTGGCTGTCGCGGACGACCAACACAAGCGGGCGGCCCAGGACGCCGCCGGCCTCGTTGATCTCCTTCGCCGCGAGCATCGCGCCGTTGGAAGCCGGCACGTCCAGCGACGCCATACCCCCGGTCAGGCCGAAGCCGCCGCCGATCTTTATCGGTTCGCCCTCCTGGGCCTGGATCAACACCGGCGCGCCGACCAGCGCAACGACGAGCGCAAACAATAGGGTGAGCTTCAGGTGACGCATGTTCTTTTCCTCCTATGGCGATCAATGGGTTTCTCAGCCTCGACTGCAATGCGAGGCCAGCGAAACGCAAGCTTATTCCTCGACGCCGATTCGTTTCTGGCTGCTGACCTCCTCCTCTTTTTCTCTGAACCTGAACCCCATCACGGAAGCGCCGGCGAGGATGCGCTGCCCCAGTCTGGCCGGGTGAAATTCGCGGCTGCCCATCAAGCCGGCAGGCCGGAAGATGATGATGAGCAGAAATAGCAGCGCCAATGCTATCCCGCTGATGCCGTAAAGCTGATTCGCATCCTCGAACCGCCGCAGCGCCTCCTCCACCACCGTAATCACCGCCGGGCCGGCGACCGAACCCGTGATGGAACCCATGCCGCCAACGACGAGCATAGTGATCACCCGGAAGGTCAGGTCGAAGTAGAACGCATTCGGCGAAAACGAGGTGATGAAGTGCCCCCATAACGAACCCGCGATGCCGGTAAAGAACGCGCTCACGACGAAAGCGAACAGACGCGGGCGCATGATAACGATTCCTACCGATTTCGCCCCGCTGATGTCCTCCCGCTGTGCGAACATCGCCCGCCCATAGGCGGAAAACTTGATGCGCCAGATGGCGTACAGAGTGACGCCTACCCAGGCGTACACCCACCACAGGTCCGTGTACGGGGTCACGTTGGAGAAGGTGCGCGCACCGCGCGTGAAGTTGTCCGCGTTGATGAGCACGACGCGCACGATCACCAGGAAGCCGAGGGTCGCCACCGCGACGAAGTGGCCGGAGAGCCGCATCAGCACCGCGCCAACGATAAGCGCCACCAGCGAAACCAGCAACCCGGCGATGATCGTCGCTGCCAGGAAGCCGAACGGGAAAGGCCCAACCATCAAGTCCAGATGGACGCCCGCCAGCCATTCGGGCAAGTTCAGGTATGACTCTTTCGTCTCAAGTGGCAGCGTGAGGATGGCGGCGCTATACGCGCCGAGCGCCATAAAACCGATGTGCCCTAACGAAAAAACCCCGGTGAACCCGCTGGCGAGGTTGAGGCTCACGGTCAGGATGATGAAGATCCCCAGCGTGACGACGACGCCCTGCCACAAGCTGCTCCCCGACGCCTGCAATAACACAATTAACAGGATCACGGCGGCAGCCATGACGCCGACCCCGACCTGGGCCGAGTATCGAGAGTAGGGCGTGTGCGACTGTTCGTTCATGGCCCCTCGTCACGATCCAGCGTCCCCAGGATGCCGCCAGGGCGCAGGAGCAACAACAGGATCAGCGCGACGAAGACGAGCGCATCCCGATACCGGGACAACTCGCTCGGCAGATAGGTCTGGAAAAACGCGACCGCCTCCGGCGACGCCGAAGCCGCCGCGAGCAGGTCGCCGTAGCCGGGCAACGCGGTCAGGATGACTTCAAGAAAGCCGAGCACATAGCCGCCGATCATCGCCCCGGCGATGCTGCCAAAGCCGCCGATTACCGCCGCGATAAACGCTTTCAGCACCGGCGTGAAGCCGATGTACGGATTGATTTGCCCCGCCTGCGCCGCGTACAGGAAACCTGCCACGCTGGCGAGCGCCGCGCCGACGACGAACGCCACGACAATGACACGGTTGGTGTCGATGCCCATCAATTGGGCCGCTTGCAAGTCCTGGGCGGTGGCGCGCATTGAGATTCCGAGCACGGTGCGGGAAATGAAAAGCACCAGCACGACGAGCAAGACCGGCCCAGCGACCACGCTGACCAGGTTAATTCTGGAGAGCGACAAATCGCCGATTTTGACGACTCCGCGCAGCATATCCGGCGTGGGAAACGCCATCTGAACCGGCTCCTGCGCCACCCGTGAGAACAGCAGCGCGCCGTTCTGGAGCATCTGCCCGACTGCAAATGAGGTCAGCAGCGCCGCAACCGCCGGCGCGCGCCGAATCGGGCGGTAGGCTGCGCGCTCCATGAGCACGCCGGCCAGGATGGTTCCCCCCACCATCAGGAGCAAGACCACCTCCAGCGGCAGGCCGGCGATCAGCCCAAAGGCGGCGATGTAGGCAGCGAGCATCATCAAGTCACCGTGCGCGAAATTGATGAGGCGCAGGATGCCAAACACCATCGCCAATCCGACCGCCATCAGCGCGTACTGGCTGCCAATGCTCAGGCCATTGAGCAACTGCTGGACCCAATACATGTTGAGATTCACCCGACGCCTCCCAGGTAAGCCTGCTCGACCTGCGGGTTGGCGCTCAGATCGGCAGCCGAACCCTCCAGAATCACCCGACCCGTCTCAATCACGTATCCCCGGTCCGCAATCGCCAGCGCCTGCCGCGCATTTTGCTCGACCAGCAGCAGCGTGCCGCCTTTCTCTTTGAGACCTTTGATGACTTCAAAGATCAACTCCACCACCAACGGGGCTAAACCCAGCGACGGTTCGTCAAGCATCAGCAGCTTTGGCCGGCTCATCAAGGCGCGCCCGATCGCCAACATTTGTTGCTCGCCACCAGAGAGCGTGCCGGCGACCTGGCGGTGACGCTCCTTCAAGCGCGGGAAGAGGGAGTAGACTTCATCAAAGGCGTGCGCGATGGCGGCAGGGTCCTTCTGATTGACCGCCCCCAACCGCAGATTCTCCTGAACAGTCAACTGCCCGAACAAATGTCGTCCCTCTGGACAGTGCGATATGCCCAACCGGGCGATTTCATGCGGTTGCAGCAGATCAAGACGCTGGCCGTCGTAAGATATGCCGCCCTGTTCTGCGCGCAACAGACCCGATATGGCTCGGAGCGTGGTTGATTTCCCCGCGCCGTTAGAGCCGATCAGCGCCACCAATTCGCCGTTGCCGACCTGCAACGAGACACCTTTTAGCGCGTGTATTTTCCCATAGAAAACGTCAATATTCTCAACCTGCAACATGGCGTTTTGTTTAATGCACCTTACCGAGATACGAGTCGATGACAGCGGGATTCTGGCGGATAGACGCGGGGTCGCCCTCCGCGATGATTTCCCCATAGTTCAACACGACAATGCGGTCGCACATGTTCATCACCAGGCGCATATCGTGTTCAACCAGGATGATGCTCACGTCAAACCTGCGGTGGACGTCAAGAATCATCTCGTGTAACACATCAGTCTCGATGGTGTTCATCCCGGCGGCGGGTTCGTCGAGGAGGAGGACTTGAGGATGGGTCGCCAACGCACGCGCGATCTCCAGACGGCGTTGCGCTCCATAAGGCAGGTTCATCGCGAGCTGGTCGGCTACCTGTCTGAGGCCAAACAGCTCCAGATGCACAAGCGCCTGCTCGGTCAGTTCGCTCTCTTTACGCCGGAACGCCCGTGAGTGGATAAGGACTTCGGGAAACGTGAACCGGACGCGCAACTGCTGCGCCACGCGGACGTTGTCCAGCACAGAAAGCGTGCCAAACAACCGGATGTTCTGAAAGGTGCGGGCGATGCCCAGCTTGACAATAGCCGGCGTCCGCAGCCTGGTGATGTCATGTTGGTGGAAAAGAACCCGCCCTTCTTCGGGCGCCATATACCCCGTGAGGCAGTTAAACAACGTGGTCTTGCCGGCCCCGTTGGGGCCAATGACGCCGAGAATTTCACCTGGGTAAAGCGCCAGGTGGACGCTCCGCAGCGCCATCAAACCCCGAAAGGATTTGGTTAATCGGGATACCCTCAAGATGGGTTCACCAACCGATTCCCTGTTCATAGGGGCAAGATCATCAATTGCATCAAAGACTTTGGAGCTACGAAACGTCGAGATATTAGCGTCAGGAGGCCGATTCAGCAATAGGCAAGTCTTATGAAAATATAACAATGAAAGCTGTTCAAACTGCACGAAGCGCTAGCTTGACCGCCGCGCAGCGCCATAACACCGCCCAGACAAGCGAAGGATCGCGGGAATGCGTGTTGATTGTCTCAGCGGTCGGGTTGCGGGCCTTCCCAGCCTAACCAGGCCTGCGCCAAGCTGAGCGCCGTTTGGAGCGGAAGTTCTCGCACGCCTGGGTGATCGACCAGGCGATGCAATGTCTGATACACTTCGCGCGCGCCGTCTTCAGCGCCGAGCCTGTCTACTAACTCTCCCAGGGTGGGATTCTGGTCCAGCGCATCCGGGAAATGGGCTTGAACTTCGTGTACGAGCAAATCGAGGAATTCAAGGATGCCGCCGCTCCCTGATCCCTCAGCCGCGTTCCGAGCCGAACCCAGACGCTTAGCTAGACCTTCCAGGGCGTCACGCACGACATCGGGTAAAGCATCGTAAACGTGCTGAGCGGATTGCGCCGTCGCCACAAGTTGTAGGAGATGGCGCGCTGTCGTCGCGTCGCCATACAGGTTCATTTTCATGCCGCTGATGGCCTCGCCCAGCGCTTGCGCCCTGGCGATTTCAATCGCCTTCAACATATCCACGTTGATGCGGGTCAGTTCCAGTTGGTGACCGAGCGCGTCGTGGCTGGCGAGCGCCTCCACACGCGCCTTCTCCCCCTCAGCCTCGGCGATGAGCTTACGCCGGATGGCCTCGGCCTCCTGTTCCATCACTTTCGTGCGCTCCATCGCCACCTGCACCTCGGCCAGTCCAGCCGCGCTCTGGCGTTCGCGTTCGCCGATTGCCGCCTTCTTCGCGGCGTCAAGCTCCGCCTCAGCGCGGATGTGCGTGGCCTCGGCTTGCAGCGCCGCCACGCTTTGTTCCGCCTCGGCCATCTCCTTCAGACGCATCGCCTCCAGTTCGACCGCATTCTTGCTGGCAATCGCTTGCTTCTCGGCTTCCAGTCGGGCGTTAATCAGTTCGAGTTCCGCCTCGCGCTCGGCAGCGCTCTTTTCTGTGAGGGTAAGCGCTTCTTGCAGGGCCTGCTCACGCAGTTTGTCGGCTTCGATCTGGCGGCGGATGGCCTCCAGCTTCACGGCGGTTGCCTCGGCGACGCGCTTCTCGCGCTCCTGCTCGGCGAGCGCCACTTCCTGCGCGCGCACCGCCTGCTCAAGCTCGACCGCGCGCTGCGCTTGCTCACGCAACAACGAGGCCAGCCGCTCGTTTTCGATGTCGGCCTCCAGCAAGGCGCGGTCCGCCAGGAGACGTGCGCGCTCGGCTTCCTCGCGCTTCTGCTCCTGTACGACCTTCGCGGCTGCTTCTTCGGAGGCGCGCACCAGCGCGATGTTTTTGGCGCGCTCGGCGCGCTCCGTTTCGAGCGCCTCGTCAATCGCCATACGCTCGCGCTCGGTTTCGCTGCCCTGGCGCGCCCGTTGCAGCGCGGCCTGGTTTTCGAGGCGGTTCTTCTCTGTGAGCGCCTTCTCGATGACTGCCGCGTTCGCCCGCGCGACCTGCGCGCCGAGGATGTCGTCGGTCGAAAACTGGCCCTGTAGCGTGGGCCGCAGCGTCAGGATGCTGATGTTGTCCAGGGCCAGGCCGTTTTGGGCGAGGTCTTCCCTAAGATGTTCCTGGACCTGGCGCACAAACTCGATGCGCTTTTCGAGCAGTTGCGTCAGGCTGAAAGTGGCAGCCACGTCCCGGACCGCGCCCTGGAGCTTCGGCTCGGCCAGGCGGCGCACCCCCGCCTCATCGACCATCTCGCCGCCGATGGTTTGCGCGGCGATAGAAATGCTCGCCGGGTCGCTCTTGACCTTCACGAAGAAGCGCGCTTCAATGTCCACATACTGCGGGTCATTCGTCACCGCCGCGTTACTCTCAACGTGGCGCACCTCCACCGCCATCGTCGCCAGCGACACCCACTTGATGCGGTGCAGGAACCCGAACACCCACGCCGCGCCGTTCACCACCACCAACGGCTCGGCAGCGCCCGCGCGCCGCAGCCCGCCGGTGCGCACAAAGGCCATGTTCGCCGTGGTCTTGACGTAGGAGCGCGACAACAACTGGATCAACGCCCATCCGACGACGATCACGATGAGAATGATGATGATGAGCGTGGCGATCACATTGCCTAACATGATCGGTCATCCTTTCTATGGTTCCCTCATCCGTAGGGGCGCAGCGTGCTGCGCCGCCAGGGGACGCGCGCTGGGTTACCGCTGATCCCGTATGGACCGCCGCAACTCCGCAAGTTCGTCCGCAAGCCCGCGCACGATTGACCGCAGTTCCTCCACTTCGCCGGCGCCGGAGCCGCCGCGCGCTGGCTCACCGCGCATGGCGCGCTCGCCTCCCGCCAGGAATTGATCGACCCAGCGCTCGACCTCGGCGCGGTCCACCTTCAGCCGGAGCGCCACCGCTGAGGCTGTCGTGTCGCCGCGCAGGATGCTTAGCACGGCGTCGAGTTTCTCGTCAGCGCGCAGGCCGTCGCCGCGCGCTGGCGCAGGTTGCGTGGCGCGACTGTGGCGCACATTCCGAACCGCGCCCGTGCTCGGATCGACGATGACGCCGTAGTCCTTCTCCGCCATCTCCGGGGTGATGTAGCCGTCGCGCACATCGCGCATGACCTCCTCTTCGGGCCGCTGGAAGGGGTCGCCATAGCCGCCGCCTGTCCCGGTCACCATGCGCGCCACCTCGCCCCGGCGGAGCCGGTATTGCGCGCATTTGCCGTAAATCTTGGACGTGCCGTCGGCGTGGATCAGCTCCATGTAGTTCGGCGAGCCATCTTTCCCGCCCTTGCCCCCCCAGGGGAAGAACTTAAAGCGCCCAAACGTCCCGGTGACGAAGGCTTCTTCGGCGGTGATGCGGTAGTCGCGGATCAGGCCGCGCCCGCCGCGATAGCGCCCCGCGCCGCCATCGCAGATGTTGAGCGCGTACTGGTCCACCAGCACGCCGTAGCGCGTCTCGCACACCTCAACCGGGATCACATAGGTCTCCCCGTCGCCGATGCAGACCAGCGCGTTTTCGCCGTCTTTGTCCGCGCCTGCGCCCCAGCCGCCGGCCTGCGGCTCGACCAGGATGAACAGCTCGCCCGTGTCCGGGTGGGTGCCGGAGACAATCGTGCCGCACACGCTCAGGAAGTGGCCCATCGTCAACCGATCCGGCGCGACCGGCGCGAGCGCTTTCCATACCAGGTCCGCCATGAAGTCCATCGTCTCCCAGTAAGTCGAGACCGGGGCCGGGCGCACGGCGGTGGCGACCGTGCCGGGCGGGCAGATGATCTCCAGTGGCCGGAAACACCCCTCGTTCGCGGGAATGTTCGGGTCGGTCAGGGCCTTGAACACCACGCGCACGGCGGACTCGACCCCGGTGCGCCCGGCGTTGATCGGGCCGGCCACCTGCGGGGCGCAACCCGTGAAGTCGCAGATGAACTTGTCGTCGCTGATCGTCACCTTGACGCGCATCGGCAGCGGCTCGTCGCTCACGCCGTCGTCGTCGATGTAGTCAACCGCCTCATAGACGCCTTTCGGGATACGCGCCAACCCCTGCCGGACCATGGTCTCGCCGTAATCGAGCAGCGCCTCCACACTGAGCAACACCGTGTCAATGCCGTAGCGGTCGCACAACTCGGTGAAGCGCCGCTCGGCAATGCGCAGCG
The DNA here is from genome assembly GCA_034435135.1 of Anaerolineae bacterium. Taxonomy (GTDB): domain Bacteria; phylum Chloroflexota; class Anaerolineae; order Aggregatilineales; family JAFGMM01; genus JAOSJO01. The sequence continues at coordinate 20,658 of DAOTXU010000333.1, forward strand.
ACGCCACCTGCGCGTTCATATCGCCGATGCTCATATCCGGCGTGCGCACGTTGACGCGGATCAGGTCCTCCAGGCCGGGGACCATCTGCCCCTTTACGTAGAGCTTGATATTGGGGAATTGCAGCCCTTCCTGCCAGATGTCGGTCGAGTTCGTCGTCCAGCTACCGACGGCCATCCCGCCGACCTCGGTCCAGTGCGCCTTGTTGGCGGCGAAAGCCACCAGCCGGTTATGGTAGAAGATCGGCATGACCAGCGTCACGTCGGAGAGGTGCGTGCCGCCGCCGATGTACGGGTCGTTGGTGATGATGATGTCGCCGGGCGCGATGTCGTCGCCGAACTTCTCCACCACGCCGCGCGCGGCGAAGGTGAGCGTCCCCAGGAAGCCGGCCACGCCGTTGCCCTGGGTGATGAGGTTGCCCTGCGGATCGAGCAGCCCGCAGGCGTAGTCCAGCACCTCGTAGATGATGGTGCTCATGCTCGTGCGCTGCATGGCGATGAACATCTCGTCGCCGATGGCGACCAGCGACTCTTTGATGATTTCCAGCGTGAAGGGGTCGATTTGTTCAGCCGTCTGCGTTGCCGTCTTCGTTCTGGTGCTGAAAACCATGCTTCACCTTCCTCAATCCTGAGCACCCATCCGACAAACCGCGCCTGCGGCTTCGGACAGGGGGCCTAAGCCCTCTGTCCGGGACTTTTCGGATAGGCTCTAAATCCTAACGTCCCGACGACAGCCGCCCGAATCCGAGCCGCGCCTTCGGTTGCGCCATCTCGATGTGGATAAACCCGTACCTGTCGCGGCAGAACTGCTGGTCCGGATAGATCACCGTCGAGGACGCCGGCTCTTCGATGACGGCGGGGCCGTCGAACGTTTTGTTGACCGGCAGAAAGTCGCGCTCATAGATAATTGTATTGACCGCGCCGAAACCGTCAAAGATGACCGCCCGCATCCCCTTCTTGGCGCGCGACAGGTTGGCGTCGCGCCCGTTGACCGGGCTGACCTGCGCCTTCGTGACCAGCCCAATCGCCGTCAGGTGGAAGTTCACCCATTCAATCGGCGAGTCAAGCCGGAATGTGTAGGCATGTTCGTGCAGGTCGTGGAAGGCGTTGTCGATATGGCGCACGGTCTCCGGGGTGAGGTGACCGCCCGGCACCGGCACCTTGACGGTGTGCTCCTGCCCCAGATAGCGCATGTCGGCGTAGCGCTGAATCTGGATGTCCGCGTCGGGGACATTCTCATCGGCAAGCTGGCGGCGCGCCTGTTGCTCCATGTCGTCGTATAGCGCGTTGATCCGCGTCAGGTCGGCCTGGTCGGTGCGCCCGATGAGCGTGCGGATGTAATCTACGCGCAGGTCGGTCATCAACATGCCGAACGCCGAGAACACGCCCGGATTGGTCGGGACCACGACCTTCTTACAGCGCAGCTCGCGCATCATCGCCGCCGCGTGCATCGGCCCCCCGCCGCCGAACGCGACGAGCACGAAGTCGCGCGGGTCGTAGCCGCGCCGCACCGAGATCAGCTTGATGGCGTTGATCTTGCCAAAATCGGAGAGGCGGATCACGCCGAGCGCCGCCTCTTCGATGCTCATGTTGAAGTGCCGCGCGATGGGTTCCATCGCTTCGGCGGCCTTCTTCACGTTGACTTTAAGCTCGCCGCCGAGGATGTAATCCGGGTTCAGGCGGCCCACGAGCAGGTTCGCGTCGGTGACGGTCGGGTGCGCGCCGCCCAGGTCGTAGCAGGCCGGCCCCGGCACCGCGCCGGCGCTGTCCGGGCCGACGCGCAAGGCGCCCGCCCGGTCGATCCAGGCGATTGACCCGCCGCCGGAGCCGATTTCCACAATGTCAATGGTTGGCGCCAGGATCGGGTAACCGGCGAACTCGCGCGTATACTCGATCTTGTACTCGGTCGTGATCTTCGGCTTGCCGCTCTCGACCAGCGAGGTCTTCGCAGTGGTGCCGCCCACATCAAACGAGATCACATTCGGCTCGCCGATGAGCTTGCCGATCTCCGCTGCGCCGATCACGCCGGCCACCGGTCCCGATTCGACCAGGTTAATCGGCGTGTGTCGCCCCACCGCAAACGTCGCGCTGCCGCCGTTGGACTGCATCACGTGCAGCACGTCGCCCATGCGCTTGCGCGCGGTCAGGCTCTTCTCCAGGTTGTCCAGATAACGGCGCGCGATAGGTAGCACGTAGCTGTTGAGCGCCGCCGTGCTGGTTCGCTCGTACTCGCGCCATTCCTGGGTCACCTCGTGTGAGAGCGTATAGGGGATGTCCGGCGCGACCTCTTTGATGATGCGCCCGGCCTCGCTCTCGTGCGCCGGGTTGGCATACGCATGGAGGAAACACACCGCGATGCTCTCCACGCCTTCGCGCACCAGTTGCCGGACCGCCTCGCGCACCTCTTCCTTATTCAGCGCGGTCAATACCTCGCCCTTATAGTTCACGCGCTCGGTCACCTCAAGGCGCAGGTGGCGGGGGACGAAGGGCCTGGGCTTGTTGTAGTACAGGTTATACATGTCGGGCCGGTTGGCGCGCCCGATCTCCAGCACATCTCGAAAGCCTTTCGTAGTGATGAGGCCGGTCTTCACCCCCGCGCGCTCGGTGAGCGCGTTGATGATGACCGTCGTCCCGTGGACGAAGAACGCGGTGTGCGAAGTCTCCAGCCCTTCGGCCCGGTCGAGCGTGTCGAGCACGCCCTCGGCGAAGTCGTGCGGGGTGGTTGAGGCTTTGGTGGCCCTTACCTCGCCGGTGCGCTCGTCCAGGTACACCAGGTCGGTGAAGGTGCCGCCGATGTCGCTTGCGATGCGGTATCCTGTCATCAGTTTCCTTCTCCGTGAGAGTCGTTGCTTAACCGGCGCGCCCGAAGCCGTCACAATACCCAGCGGCAGCCCTTGAAGCGCCAGGTGGCAGGCGGCGCGGTGCCCGGTCCAGACTTGGTCCAGCGGCGGCTCCGTCACGTCGCAGAGTTCGATTTTGGCCGCCGGGCACCGGGGACTGAAGCGGCAGCCCTTGCCGATAGCCTGCTGGCTGACCTCACCCTCCAGGATGATCTCCTCACCTACCTGATGCACGTCAGGCGTGGGCGCGGCGGAGAGCAGCGAGACCGTATAGGGGTGCTGCGGCTCCTCGAATAGCTCCTCTGTCGGGGCCATTTCGACGATGCGGCCCAGGTACATGATGGCGATCCGGCCACAGAAGTAGCGCAGCACGCTCAGATCATGCGAGATGAACAGGTAGCTCAGGTGCAGCTCATCGCGCAGCTTGAGCAACAGGTTCAGAATCGTCGCCTGCACCGAGACATCCAGCTCCGAGGTCGGTTCGTCAAGGACGAGCAGGCGCGGGTTGAGCGCCAGCACGCGCGCGATGCCGATGCGCTGCCGTTGCCCGCCGGAGAACTCATGTGGGTAGCGGTCGAGATGCTCCTCGCTCAGCCCCACCAGCCTGACCAGTTCCCGCACCCGCTGCATCCGAAACGCCGGGTCGCCGATGTCGTGCACCTCCAGCGGCTCCAGGATGAAGTCGCGCACCGTCATGCGCGGGTTGAGGGCCGAATACGGGTCCTGGAAGACGATCTGCATCCGCTCGCGGATGTGGTTCATCTCCTGCTTGTCCAGCGAGGCCAGATCGCGGCCCTCAAAAATCACCTGACCTTCGGTGGGTTCGATAAGGCGCAAGATGGCGCGCGCCACCGTCGTCTTGCCCGACCCCGATTCGCCGGCGAGTCCGACGACCTCGCCGGGCATAATGGTCAGGTCCACACCGTCAACCGCCTTGATATACCCGGTCACGCGGTTGAGCGGGCCGCCGCGCACGGGGAAGTATTTCTTCAGGCCGCGCACTTCCAGCAGCGGTTGCGTCATGGTCGCAGCTCGTCGGTGTACAGGTAACACGCCACGCGGTGATCGGGGCCGACTTTGGCGTTGGCGGGCGGGTGCAGGTGACAGTGCTTGAGCCGCTTCGGGCAGCGGGGGTGAAACCGGCACCCCGTCGGCGGCCTGAGGAAGCTCGGCGGCGCGCCGGGGATACCCTCAAGCCGCCCCTGCTCGATCTCGCGCGTCGGGATCGCCTTGAGCAAGCCCTGGGTGTACGGGTGCTTGGGGTTCTGGAAAATCGCCTCTACCGGCCCCTCTTCCACCACGACGCCGCCGTACATCACCGCGACCCGCGTGCAAATCTTGGCAATCACACCCATGTCGTGTGTGATGAGCAGCACCGAGACGCGCCGCTCCTCAACGATGCGCTGAATCAGGCGCAGAATTTGCGCCTGGATGGCCACATCGAGCGCGGTGGTGGGTTCGTCGGCGATGAGCAGGTCAGGGTCGCCGGCCAGCGCCATCGCAATGAGCAGGCGCTGCTTCTGCCCGCCCGAAAACTGGTGCGGATAATCCCTGAGCCGCTGCGCGGCGTCGGGGATGCCAACCCAGTCCAGCAATTGAAGCGCCTTCTCGCGGGCTTCACGTCGCAGGCTGCGGTTAAACTGCCGACCGACCGGCAGCAGCTTCCACGCAGGCACGTCGTGGGCCTGAGCCAGTACGGCGTCGATCAGCAGTTCACTGATTCTGAAGACCGGGTTGAGGTTGGTCGTCGGGTTCTGGAACACCATCCCCAAGCGCTTGGCGCGGAATCGTTGCAGATCGCGCCCGTCCTTCTGCAAGACGTTCTCGCCGCCGAACCAGATTTCGCCGGTCAGCTCGCCGCCGGGGACCAGGCGGGCAATGCTCAGCGCGGTCATGGTCTTGCCGCAGCCCGTCTCGCCGACGATACCCAGGACGTCGCCCCGGAACAGGGTGAGATTCACGCCGTCCAGCACGTGCGACATCCCATCAAACGAGGTGAAGCGCAGGTGCAGGTCCTTGATCTGGACCAGCGACTCCCGTCCGTCCGCGCCCAAGTCTACCGCCTCGTCCTGGGATCAACGATGTCGCGCAGGCCATCGCCCAACAGGTTGAAGCCCAGCACCGTGATAAACATCGCCAGGCCCGGAAACACCGAGATCCACCACGCCTGCCGCAGCAGGCCGCGCCCTTCGCTTATCATCACACCCCACTCCGGCGTCGGCGGTTGCACGCCCACGCCGATGTAGCCCAGACTGGCGGTGATGAGAATCGCAAAGCCCATATCCAGCGACGCCTTCACAATCACCGCCGACATCGCGTTCGGGATCAGGTGGCGAAAGATCGTGCGCCACCGGCTTGCGCCAATCGCGTGCGCCGACTCGACAAACGCCTGCTCACGGAGCGAGAGCACCTGCCCCCGTGTCAGGCGCGCAAAGCCAGGCCACCACACCAGCGCAATGGCGATCATGGCGTTGAGCATCCCTGCGCCCAAGGCGGCGGCCATCGCCATCGCCAGCACCAGCGCCGGCACGGTGAGGAAAATGTCGGTGACCCGCATGATGACCTCGTCCACCCAGCCGCCCGCGTAGCCGCTTACCGCCCCTACCGGTACGCCGATCAGGATGGCGATAAACAGCACCACAACCCCGATGGTCAGCGAGTTCTGCGCCGCGATGAGGGTTCGGCTGAACACATCGCGCCCCACGTCGTCGGTGCCCATGATGTAGGTCTCGTTGGGAGGCGTCAGGCGCGCGCTCATGCGCGTGTTGCCGGTGGCGTCTTCCGGGAAGGGGACGACCAGCGGGCCAATGAGCGCCACGAGAACGATGAAGGTTACCATGACCAGCCCCAGGATTGACAGCGGACTCTGGCGCAGGCGGTAGAGCGCGCGTTGAAGCTCCTGGTTGCCTTGCGTGAGCAAGCCGCGATCCGGCCCTTCAGTGTGATACGCGGTCGTCATGAGGCATACCTGATTCTGGGGTCGGAGACCGCATACAGCAGATCGGTCAGCAGGTTGACGACCACAATCGCCAACCCGACGATCAGCGTCACGCCCAGCAGCGGCACGAAGTCCTTGGTCAGCGCCGCCGAGACCGCGTAGTTGCCGATGCCGGGCCAGCTAAACACGTTCTCGACCAGCACGGAGCCGGTCAGCGCGTAGCCGAAGAACAGCCCCACCTGCGTGAGCGTGTTGAGCGACGCATTCTTCAGGGCATACTTCAGGATGATGACCGTTTCCGGGATGCCGATCGCCCGCGCCGTGCGGATATAGTCGGCGCAGAGGATCTCCAGCGTGTCCGCGCGGACCGTGCGCGCGATGGTTGCCAGCGCCCCCAGCGACAGGCAAAGCGCCGGCAGCAGCAGGTAGGGCAGCGCCAGGCCGAGGGCTTCAAAGTTCAGGGTCAGCAGGGCGTCAACAACGTACATGCCCGTGATCGTCTGCGGCGGCGCGGCGATGCGACTGTAGCGCCCGGTGATCGGAATCCCCGGAATCGAGAACGCAATAGTCAGTTGCAGCACAATCGCCAGCCAGAAACTCGGCAGGCTCACGCCCCCCAGGCTCAGAAAACGCGCGACCTGGTCCGGCCAGCGATTCTGGTAAATCGCCGAGATCAGCCCGAGCGGCACCCCGGAGATGACCGCGATGAACATCGCCGCCAGGACAAGCTCCAGCGTCGCCGGAAAGTAGCGGCTCAGGTCGGGGGCGACGTCGCGCTGCAACACCACCGAACGCCCAAAGTCGCCGTGCAACAGCCCAATGACGTAATCGACGTACTGTTCCAGCAGAGGCTTGTCGTAGCCATATCGCTGGCGCAGGGCTGCGATCTGTTCATCTGAGGCGCGCGGGCCGGCAGCCAGCATCACCGGATCGGCAGGAATTACACGCGCGATGAAGAACGTCAGGACCGATAGTCCGAACAGGACAACGATGATTAAGAGCAACCGCCGGACGATATAGCTGACCATCTCGAACTAACCTGAAGGGCCGTCAGTGATTCTCGTAGGGGCACAGCACTGCCCGTAGCGCGTGTGCCCCTACATGACTGCCTGGTGCGGCCCGCAGGGGCGCGGCGCGCCTTGCCCCTGCCAGGCCGATCGATGCACCTTACTCAGCCACGGCGAAGAAGTAGAAGTCCTCCATCGACCCCATGACCGAGCAGTACACATCGGCGTAGTTGACCAGCCTCGGCCCGACGATATGGTCCTCCGGCGTGGTGGCGACGAAGACGTTGGGAGCGTCCGCCAGGATCAGTTGTTCAGCCTGGGTGTACAGATCGGCCCGTTCTTCGGCGCTGGTGGAGGCGCGGGCCGCTTCGAGCAGGGCGTCAACCTCCGGGTTGGCATAGTGGCCGGGGTTGGTCCAGTTGCCGGCCAGGGACGAGTGGAAGGCCACCCACAGGTAGTTATCCGGGTCGGCGAACGCGGTGCTGGAGTAGAGCGGGAACATTTGCGGCGAGGTCTCCGGGTCGGCGAAGCGCGCCACGGCGTCGGCCCAGGGGATCGCCGTAATGGTCACGTCGATGCCGATTTCACCGAGCGAGTCCTGCAACACCAGGCCGGTGCGCCGTTCATCTTCAAGGCCGGTCACGTAGACGTATTCGAGCGACGTGCCGTCCGGGTACGCGGACTTGGCGAGTTCCTCGCGGGCTTTGTCCAGGTCGCGGCGGTATACCGGTTCGGCGACCGTTGTCAACGACGGCGGCAGGGGGCCATTCAGCAGGGTCGCGCGGCCACCCCAAATCGCAGCCATCGCGTCATAGTCTACCGCGTAGGCGATGGCGCGGCGCAGGGCGGGGTCGGCGGTCGGCCCTTGCACGGTGTTCAACTTGATGTCGTACACCGTCAGCGTTGGACCGGGGGCGGCCATCATGCCGCCGACGCCATCGAGCGCGTTGATGTCGTCCACGGTCATCCAGTCGATCAGGTCCACCTCGCCGCTCTCCAGCGCGAGCCGGCGCGCTGAGGGTTCGCGGGTCACCAGGCGGATAACCACATCGGGGTGATTCTCGTTGGGCCAGCCTTTCCAGTAGTCCTGGACGGCGACGAATTCGTACAACTCGCCAGGCTGCCAGCGCCCCATCGTAAACGGACCGGAACCGGCTTCGTGGTCGGTCAGGTAAGTCACACCGTCGTCGTCGCCCAGGTTGGCCTCGACGACCGCCGGGTTGACGATAAAGAACCATGTGAGGATGTCCACGAACGGCCCATACGGTTGGTCCAGCTTGAACTCGACGGTGTATTCATCAAGCGCCCGGGTATTCCCCGGCGATAGAATGCCCACGAACAGCCCCGCCGCGCCCTGTCCCACGCGCAGCAGGCGCTCGGCGGAATAAACCACAGCCTCGGCGTTGACCGGGCTTCCGTCGTGGAACACCGCGTTCTCGACCATTTTGATCGTATACGTGAGTCCGTCGTCGGAGACGGTCCACGTGTCGGCCAGCCAGGGGATCGCCTCAGGCGGGTTGCCGACATAGCGGAACAGCGCGTCGTAGAATTGCTTGAGGGAACTGCCGATGGCCTGGTCGAAACCCACCGCCGGATCGACGGAGTAGACCTCCACCAGGCTGCCCATCACGACGGTGGTGTCATCTTGAGCCGCAACCGTCTGTGTGGCCCCTAAGGCGATCAGGGCAGCAATAGCAACGAATAAACGAACTCCTTTGGCGTTCATTTCCTGCTCCTTGAAATTGCATGAGAAACTGGCGAGGATTCGAGTGAATTATATCAGGTTTCAGACACTCGTGATAGCTTTTAGAAGTGTGTGATGTATTGAAGCAAACCCTACGCAAGTGAATGATCCCAACAACATAAAGCTTATGGCGATCATATTGATTGAGGCTGTGATCTGGGAGCCGGGTAGAGCTAGCTACCGGGCACTGAACGCATGTTCGAGAAAAAGGCTCTATATTCTCTTACCTCACCCTAAGGTAAGACCACAGAATAGCGTGGAGCGCCTCAGAGTGGGTGATAACACCCCATATCTAAGCCGAGTCACCGCAACCCGTGGGCGAGGACAG
>DAOTXU010000334.1:0-6114 GCA_034435135.1 Anaerolineae bacterium
GGCTATAGTCCGGCGCGGCCGGGAGAGGGGACTTAGGGGTGAGGGCAAGAAGGAGCAAAGTTATACACTAACACCGCTCACCGACTTTGCAGAAGCCCTGATGAATCAAGGCCATTCCCATGATCTCTTGAGATGTTATAATACGGTTTGGGGAATGAACGATACCGCCTCGACTCTTTGACACAGTGCGGTCCTCTTCGGCTGCGGAATGGGATGACCAATACGGCGGCTCACACAACCGTGCTTATCATCTGCGATGACCCGAAGCGCGCGCAGACCATCCACGCTGCATTGCTCCAGTTCGTGACGCCTGATCTGGTGATGCAACCGGCCCCGGATTTCGAGAATGCCCTCCTACACGCCGGCAGCGAAGATGTGGACTTGTTGCTGCTTTGCGGCGACAACGGGCAACAACGTATCACTGAGATCATCTTTGAGCTGCGCACGGTGAATGTGCACAAACCGGTGCTTATTCTGATGCCGCCAGCGGAGGTCCGGCAGTGTTTGCCACTGCTCGACGGCATGGGTGCAGTGGAGTGTGTACATTTCAGCGTGGTGCGCGCCGGGCAACTGGCGACTTGTGTGCACGACCTCTGCCGACGCCAACGCCAGGCCGAGGACTTCGCCGAACTCTCGCAACGCTGCGTCGATCTGGAAGCGGAGAACCTTCATTTGCATCGACGGTTGGCGGACCTGACCCGCCAACTAGAGGAGGCGCGCCGCCAGCCCCCGCCGTCGAGGTAACCCTGGGGTCTTTTCCTGGCTGCCATGCCGCTCAGAGACCACTTGTGTTCTCGCGCTGCCTCCCAGCGGGAGTACAATCGAGTGCGTAGAACCGCCATACACCGATGGGGAGTCTGTAGTGGAAAAACATGTCGTGTGTATGATCGACAACGACGATGAGATGATCGATCTGGTCACTTTGATCTTGTCACCGTATCACTTCGCGGTCAGAGGCGCAACAAACGGGCGCGCCGGCATCGAAATGGTCAGGCGGGAGCAACCCGCCCTGGTGCTGCTCGACGTGATGATGCCGGATATGGACGGCTGGCAGGTGCTCGCCGAACTGCGCGCCGACGAGACCACGCGCCATATTCCGGTGGCACTGCTCTCTGGCGCCAGGCCGACCGCTGAGCTGGGTATGGGGGGAGTCGACGGCGTCATCACCAAGCCGTTTGGACCGACTGAATTGTTGGCGGGCGTGCGCCGCTTACTCCGCGACTAGCCCAGCGCGCTCCGCATAGTGAACCCCAACGCTAATTGTGCTTTCGCCCTGCGATTGACCTTTGGCTTGCCCGCCCCGGCTGCCCTTCTGTAGCAACTGCGGTACAATAAGCTGGGAGACTGGCAAAAGTGAGGAGTGTCATGGCGACACCGCAAGCATATCTGACCGACCTGCAAGGGCGCGTGGTTGCTACCCTCTCGCCCTCAGCATTGGTCACGTTTGGACAGCACGAGTCCAACACCATCAGGCTGGACGACTACTCGGTCTCACCTCAGCACGGCGCGATTGCGTATCGCGGCGGCGCGTTTGTCGTCGAGCGATGGAGCCGGGGGCACATCTGGATCAACTCCCAGACCCACCCGGTCGAAGGCTCGCGTATGCTTCAGGACCAGGACCGCCTGCTGATCGGCAACCGCCACGTGTTTGTGTTCCACCTCGGCCAGCCGGAGGCGGCTGCGCCGCCCGTCGCTGGCGCGCCAGCGGTCGCCCCACCGACTATCGCCGCGCCTCCGTCTGCCCCGCCGGAGGTGCCGCCGACCATGCTTGAGGCCGTTGTGAGCGACACAACGCCTCCAGGTGAGCCAGCGTCCAAAGCCGCGCTCGACACCATGATGGAACCGACGCCCGCCCCACCTGAGGCGGCTCCCCCTGAGGCTGTCGAGGCTGGCGGCGACGGCGCACAGGTTGCCGAGGAACCACCGCCGGCCCGTCTCGACACCGGCTTTGTGCCGGCCTGGGCGCGCGAATCGGCGGAGGCGACGGATACGCTCGTAGAAGCGCCAACTCCCACGCCGCCCGCCCCTGTCCCCGATTGGGTCAAGCAGCAGGCCCCCGACACCGCCGACCGCACCCCGCGCGAAGGCGTCAGCATCCCGCCCGCCGGCTGGCAACAGGAACTCCAGGCCGAGCCGCCCGCGCCGGCGCGGGCGACGACGGACGACGAAGTGTGGGGCGTGCGCCAGCGGAGCGAGGCGCGCCGCCTGATCCAGGAGGCGACCCATCTGTTGCGCCAGGGTTATGTAGATCGCGCGCGCCAGAAACTCAACCAGGCGTTGCGCCTCAACGAGTCGAACGAGGACGCCTGGCTGTGGCTCGCCGCCGCCGAAAGCGACCCCGACCGCCGGCGTGGGGCGCTCCAGCGCGTGCTGACCATCAACCCGAACAACGTCACCGCCGACTGGGGCCTGCTCAGTATGCAGATCGGCCTTGCGCCATCCTGGCAGCCGCAACAACCCACCCCGACGCCGCCCGGCGGCTACTCGACCCCGGTGCCTGCCGCCTACGGCGCGGGGTACGAGAGCAGCCGGTACACGTCGGACTATGCCGATACCATGATTCCCGCCCTGTTACGCCCTGAGGAGCCGAGGAGAAGTCCGGGCCGGGCGTGGCTGGCGCGGCTGCTCGGCGTCGGCAGCCTGGTGATGCTCGGCGTAGCGCTCTTCCTCGACTACGGCCTATGGCAGATTCAAGATTTTGCGCTGTGGCAAGATGTCCCACTTGTCGGCTCGCCTGTCATCTGGACCGGGCTGCAAATCTGGGGTTTTGTGGGTATCGGCGTGATGGCGTTGACGGCGTTGTTCCTGCTGCTGATTCGCGCATCGGGCGGCTCCATGGTGGGCGTGTTGCTCACGATCATGGGCCTCGTCGTTATCTTCATGGCCGTGCTCCCCATCCTGTTCGGCGTCGTCACCCAGCCCACGGTCGGCGCAGTCGTCTGGGGCGCGGCGGGCCTGCCGCTCATGATCGCCGGGCTGCTGAAAATCTGGTAATTCCATCTCGCGGCGTCCTTTTCACACAAGGAGACAGCCCGTGACCGACCCTATCCCCGTCCCGGACATCCTGGCGCGGCGGAGTATCCGCACGTTCACCGACCGGCCTGTCTCAGTGGACCAGATCGCCCGTCTGCTTCAAGCGGCGATGGCCGCCCCCTCCGCGCGTAACTCCAAGCCCTGGCACTTTGTGGCGGTTACCGAGCGCGAGACCCTGAACCGCCTCATTTTCAAGAGCGCCGCCGACATGCTCGCAGAGGCCACGTTGTGCATTGCTGTGTGCGGCGACCCGGCGGCCTCGGAATATTGGGTGCAGGACTGCGCGGCGGCGACGGAGAACATCCTGCTCGCGGCGACGGGCATGGGTCTGGGGAGCGTGTGGATCGGCGTGCACCCGCACCCCAACTCCGAGCAGGCCGTGCGTGAGGTGTTGGGCATCCCCCAGGACATCCACCCGCTCAATCTGATCGCCATCGGCTACCCTGCGGAGCAGAAGTCCGCGCGCACCCAATACGACGAGTCGCGCGTCCACCGCGAACGGTGGTGACGTTTTTCGGGGTTGGGGGTTGGCAAGGCGTTGCTTCCATGCTACAATGCTAGAACATAAGTTCGATGAACGGGTGTTCTATATGGAGGCGCGCGGTGAGCACCAGGGAAAAGATGATGCTGATGATCGTCGGGTTTGTCGGCGTTCTGGTAATTGTCCTCGTCAGTCGCTTTTCGACCGACGCGCTGGGGGTGATGGTTGGGGTGATTCTGGCGATGGCCGGGACGATCCCGGCGCTGGTGATCGTCGCCTGGCTGGCCGGCAAGAACCACAATCCGCCGCCCCCGCGCCACGACATATACTACCCTCCGCCTGAGGAGCTATACTACCGGCGCTCAGCCCCGACGCGCCGCCTCTACACCCAGCCGCCGCGACGCCTGCGCGCCCCCTCAAGTCGCTACGTCGTGGAGCCGCCACGCCGCGCTCGCCGGCCCGCGGCCCAACGGCAGGAAACGACGCCATGGTTGCCGGACCCCGCTTATTGGCTCCCTGACCTCGAATCCGAGTCGAGCGACATGATCGTTTACGATGACCCCCTCGACGAGACGGGTTACGTTTACGACGACGCCGATATGTGGTGAGCGCCGCCCAGAACCGTCTTGAACCACTGCCCTGCTTCTCATTTTCTCTGAGTAGGGGCACAGCGCGCTGTGCCCCTACGGTGGCTACGCAACCCCTTGTTTGGCTATAATCAACGTGCTGATCCGCCCACGTGCGCCTAATGCGCGTAACGCGGGACGTAGAGGTGCATGTACGAGGGACTTTACGGCGGGCGTTTGCGCCGCAGGGCGCGTCGCCTATCGCCGCTCGTGATGATGCTGGCCGGCGCGCTGCTTGCGGTCGGGATAGGCTTAGCGATTTACTGGGTAGCGCTGCGCGAGCCGGAGCCGGCTTTCACCGGAAACGCCGTATGGCTGGGCGTCACCTGGGCGAATGATCCGCACTCTGCCGAGGAGATCCGGTTGCTGGGCGAGCACCTCAGCGCGTACCGAATCCGCTACGCTTATGTGTACGTTAGCTACCTGCGCGTGGACACGACCGTATGGAACCCGACCTTTGACTACGCGCGCGATTTCGTCCGCGCGCTGAAAGCGGCCGCCCCTGACACGAAGGTGTTAGCCTGGCTGGGCGTCCCGGCGCGCGCCGAGGATGGCACCTATCGCCTGGACAGCCCTTCCGTGCGGCGGCGGGTAGGGCAGTTCGCCAGGCGCACGGTCGAGCAGTTCGGCTTCGACGGCGTACATATCAACGTGGAAAGCGTCTTCGACGGGAACGAGGATTTCACGCTTTTGCTGGAGACAATTCGTGACCTTATTGGCCCTGGTGTGTTGCTATCTATAGCGGCACCGCCTGACTGGAACCCCGGCCTGCCGGAAGTGCCTGCCGGCCCGTCTACGGAAGTCGGGACGGTGTGGAGCGAGGAGTATAAGCAGAAGGTCGGCGCGTTGGTGGATCAGGTGGCGGTGATGGCGTACAACAGCGGCCTGGAGAACGCCGCTGACTACGAGACCTGGGTCGCGTACCAGGTAGAGCAATACAGCACGGCGCTGGCGGGTCTCTCCAACGGCGCGGGGTTGATCGTCGGCGTGCCCACCTACACTGAAGAACCCGGCCATGACGAACTGGCTGAAAACCTGCGCGCGGCGCTTAACGGCGTACATGATGGCCTGCGTCGCGCCGGCAGCGCCAGCGGTGTCGTCAGCGGGGTAGGAATCTATGCGTTTTGGGATACCGACGCGGTCGAGTGGGCGTTGTATCGACAACTGTGGCTGTACCACAGTGAATCCTGACGATCCTGGGAAGTCATGGCGCAGCCCGAACACAGCCAACTGGCGCAAACGATCCGATGGGCGCTTCTGACCGTCCTGATTCTCGTCAGCGGCGTGGCCATCTGGCAGGTCCGCGATGTCATCCTGTTGACCTTCACGGCGGTCCTGCTTGCGATCTTACTCACTTCGCCGGTGCGCTGGCTTGTGCGACGGGGCGTTCCCCGCTCTCTGGCGGTGGTCATCTCGCTGCTCGGCATGGTCGGGCTGTTTGTCTTGTTGATGGGCCTTGCGCTGCCGCAGATCATTTCGCAGATCGGCCAGCTGATCGAGCTGATCCCTCAGGCTATTGTCGCGCTGGAGCAACGTGTCAACGAGTTAGAGCTGCCGCCGGGTTTTCAGCTTCTACCGGAAGACACTGCAACCCTTGTTCAACAGCTCACCGATACGCTGGGGCCGCTCCTCTCGCAGCTCTTCCCCTTCTTCGGCGGCCTGACGTCAGTCGTGCTCAGCGTGCTCATCGTGGGCTTCATGAGCATGTATTTTGTGTTCGACCCAGGGATGCATGAGCGCGGCCTGGTCGCGTTGCTGCCGCCTCGTTACCGGCACCGCGCCTGGGAGATCATTGCCCGGCTGGACCGCACGCTCCGGGGGTATTTGCAGGCCAAGACCACCTCGATGGTGTTGGTTGGGTTGGCGACCGGCCTGGGCCTCTATCTGCTGGGGGTGCCGTTCGCGCCCGCACTGGGCGTGATCACCGGCCTGTTCTCGTTCGTGCCCAACTTCGGCCCGCTGGCGGCGCTGATC
>DAOTXU010000335.1:0-1571 GCA_034435135.1 Anaerolineae bacterium
GGATAGATCCGCGCACCATCATTGAGGCGGTGAGGAAGAAAAACGGCAATGGCCAACCCGTGCAGGGTTCCCTGTTCGAGGAGGAGCGCAAGGAACCGCTGCGCGAGGCCGTCGCCTTCTACCAGCACAAACACGGCTGGAGCAACCGCCTCGTGGCCGGCGACAGCCTGCTGGTGATGAACTCGCTGCTGGAAAAGGAAGGCATGGCCGGCAAGGTGCAGATGATCTACATCGACCCGCCTTACGGCATCCGCTACGGATCCAACTTCCAGCCCTTCGTCAACAAGCGCGATGTGAAGGACGGCAAGGATGAGGACCTCACCGCCGAGCCGGAACAGATCCGCGCCTTCCGCGATACTTGGGAGCTGGGCATCCACTCCTACCTGACCTATCTCCGCGACCGGCTGCTGCTGGCGCGCGAACTCCTAACCGAAAGCGGCAGCGTCTTCGTGCAGATCAGTGACGAGAACCTGCATCATGTGCGCGAACTCCTTGATGAAGTCTTTGGGTCCTCGAACTTCTGCGGCCAGGTCACGTACCGGAAGACGGGAGGCCTTCAGGCCAAGCTGCTTGCTGCAGAATGTGACTACCTTCTCTGGTACGCACGCGATATCCAGCGCGTCAAGTATCGCCAGTTATTCCTGGAAAAGAGTTTCGACGCCGGCACCGCGAAGACCTACTCTTGGGTTCGGCTCCCGAATGGGACATATCGAGGTCTCTCGCGTCTGGAAAGAGCCGACCCTTCTTCCCTTCCAGAAGGCGCGCTGATCTACAAGCCGGACAACCTGACGTCACAGGGAAACCCTGTGCGCGAGTTCGCGCACGATAACCAGACCTATCGAGGCGGCTGGAAGACGACAGCGGAAGGAATGCAACGGCTCGCGTGGGCCGATCGCATTCATGTGGCGGCGAATAGCATCATGTATGTCCGGTTTCTTAGAGATTTTCCAATGGTGCCGCTTACACAGGTCTGGGACGATACGAGCGTGGGCAGCTTTCTCGACGAGAAGCTTTACGTGGTACAGACGGGTACTAAGGCCATTCAGCGCTGTCTCCTCATGACCACAGACCCCGGCGACCTGGTCTTCGACCCCACCTGTGGCAGCGGCACTACCGCCTACGTCGCCGAGCAGTGGGGCCGGCGCTGGATCACCTGCGACACCTCGCGCGTGGCGCTCACCCTTGCCCGCCAGCGCCTGATGACCGCCGTCTTCGACTATTACGAACTGGCGCACCCGCAGGAGGGCGTGGGCAGCGGCTTCAAGTACAAGACCGTGCCGCATGTCACGCTCAAATCCATCGCCAACAACCCGGACATCAAGGAGGGCATGACGCGCGAGCAGATTGACGCCGCCATCGCCCGCCACGCCCCGCAGGAGACGCTCTACGACCAGCCCTTCGTAGACAAGAAGAAGACGCGCGTCAGCGGCCCGTTCACCGTCGAGGCCGTGCCCGCCCCGGCGGTCAAGTCGGTGGAGGAACTGTTGGAGGGTGCGCCGCAACCCGCCGACGTTTCTATCGCCCGCTCCGGCGAGACCTTGCGCCAGGGGGAATGGCGCGATGAACTGCAT
>DAOTXU010000336.1:0-9174 GCA_034435135.1 Anaerolineae bacterium
GGCTCGACACCCCCTCTCCGCTTGCGGCTATAGTCCGGCGTAGCCGGGAGAGGGGGACGGGGGGTGAGGTGCCCGCCAACACGACAAGCGCCACACGCACCGCGGTCGTTGGCTCAAAAGCTTGAATCACTTCACTAATAATGCGAGTGCTAACCGAGTGATTTGTGGTCTCGCCCCTCTGATCTACATGGTTTATGACGAGCGCGTCTGAACCCAATGCACCATCACCGGCGTCTGGGTGATCTGCTCCACACTGAGCACCTCCAGATCGCCCAGGCGCGGCTCGGTCGTGACGGTGCGTTGCAGGTTCAGGCCCAACGGCTGCGCCAGGATCAACGCGCCGAGCACGAAAACGACCACCATCGGCAACCGGTTAAACTGTTCGGACAGCCGGCGCGCGCCGGCCAGCACCGTGAACGAGGCCAGCGTGGTCATCACCGCGGAGGTGAGCAGGTTGGTGCCGCAATTCGGGTGCACGGCCAGGTGACTCTCGCCCCGGCGCAGGCGCTCCAGCGCCTCGCGGACGGCGGCTTCCAGCTCGTCGGTTTCGATCTTGCCGTACACGAAAAAACCCTGGTTGGTCGAGCGACCGACCACGCTGAGCCGCGTCAGCCGCCGCCGGGAGAGCACGTGAATGGTCGCGTGTTCCAGGGCGTGGTTGCGGCGCACGCGCCGCAGGAAGGGGACTTGATGCACAAGATTGCCGATGGATTGGAGCATGTTAAACCTGTCGCTAAACTCTCAGACCAGGCGCTTAGAGCTTATCCGAAAAACCGTCTTGAGCGATCTGGACAAGGGGCTTAAGCCCCTTGTCTGACGCTTTGCAGATAGCCCTTAAGGAGCCTGAATAGGCGTGACCGCGGCCTCAGGACGTTCGGCAAGCACCTCGCTGGCCGGGCGTGCGACGACGATCAGGCGGTGAGAGTTGCCATCATACGGCCAGCACGACACGAGGGTAACACGTTCATCCGGCGTCGGCAATATCCACCGCGCGTTTTCCAGCCGCGTCTCAATCGGTTGGCGCTCCTCAGCCAGCACCATCGTCCGCACCACGATGTAGCGATATTCCCCCCCGCCGTCGGTCTCGTCCACCAGCACGATCTCGTCCCCCGGCTGCACGCGGATCAGCCGCAGGAAGACGCGGCCATACCGGTTGTGGTGGCCGTTGAGCACGGTATTGCCGACCTCGCCAATCCCTGCTGATGTATCGTGCCAGCCGACCGCGAACCGGTCCGGCACCCGCCAGCGGCCAAAGAGCTGCCCGTCGATCTCCGCCACCTCCCAACCGACCGGCTCTATTGGCGCGTCCAGTTCAATCGCGGGGATGCGCAGGCGCGTCGGGGGGTGGCGCGTCGGGGTGGCGCTGGGCGTCAGGGTAGGCGTCGCCGTTGGCGAGGCGGTTGGGGTCTGTGACCGCGTAGCCGTCACGGTCGGATGTGTGGGAGCCGGCGTCGCAGGGCGTGTACTTGTGGCGGAAGCGGTCGGCGTGTGCGTGAAAGTCGGCGTTGCCGTTGAGGTCGGTGTCGTTGTCGATGTAGGAGAAGGCGAGGGGGTTGCTTTCCAGGTTGGAGATGACGCAGGGGTGACGGTCACGCCCGGCGTCGGCGTGGCTGTGGCGACGGCAGGACGGGGAGTTCGTGTAGTCGTGGGGCAGCCCTGCGCCGGCGCGACGGCCCTGGTTTTCGTCGGCGTTATCGAGGCTGTGGGTGTGAAGGTAGCGCGTGGCGTCGGTGTGGAGGTCGATGTGCGCGAAACGGTCTGCGTCGGCGTGGGGGTCTCGGTTGTAGTGGGAGTCGGATATGACGTAGAGGTGAAGGTTGCGCGCGGCGTTGGGGTATGCGTCAGCGTTGGCGAAGCAGTCTGCGTCGATGTAGAGGGGGCGCGTGTGTGCGATGGCGTCGGGGTTGCCGTGATCGTGGCAGGCGGTGCCTCAAGCTCGCTGATGGGCAGCAGCATCGGCAATGCCGCGCCCTCGGCGGCACTCGTCGGCAAGGGCGGCGGCGCGAGCAGGTCGGCGGGCAGGTCGAGCGCGCCGGGCGAGGGCGTGGGCGGCGGCGTGGAGGTGTAAACCGGCGTGCTGTAGACGGCCACCCCCGCCAGCGCGGCGGCGAGGATCAACCCCGCGCCCAGGGCCAGCAGAAGGAAACTCATGCGCGCGACCAGCGCCGTGCGGTCAGTCTCTTTGCGCATATCGGGATTATATAGCGGTCAGCGCTTTGGGCGCATTGATTAAAGGTATTTGTCACAAATGCCTGTTGCATATCGGCCTGGCATACCGTAAACTATCTTGGTGCCGCAACAATGAGGGTTGTTCATGCGACTGCCCTTATCACTGCAATTTTCCACAGAACGCCTGCTGGACGCCCTCACGCCGGTGCTGGCGACCCTCGCTGCGCTGGGCGTGAGCGCGTTTCTGATCCTGCTGCTGGGCGTGAACCCGCTCGCAGCCTACGCGGAAGGCGTCACGGGGGCGCTGGGTGAAACCAACGGGGTGGCGCAGACTCTGGTGAAGGCGACGCCGCTGCTGCTGGTGGGCCTGGGTATCTGCATCTCCTTCAGAGGCGGGATGGTCAACATCGGCGGCGAGGGGCAGATCATCCTCGGCGCGCTGGCCGCGACCGCCTTCGCGTTGGCCTTCCGCGACTGGCCGGGCGTGCTTCTCGCGCCGCTCACCCTGCTCGTCGGGGCGCTGGCGGGCGCGGTGTGGGGCGGCGTCCCCGGTATCCTTAAAGCGCGCCTGGGCGTCAACGAAATCCTTAGCACCGTCATGATGAACCAGATCGCCATCCAGTTGATGTACTATATGCTCAGCGGCCCGATGATCGACCCTGAGCAGGTGGCGCAGGGCACGGGCTATCCGCAGAGCGAGCAGTTGCCGGAGCAGGTGTGGCTGCTGCGGCTGGCCCCGCCCACGCGGCTGCACCTGGGGATCGTCATCGCGCTGGTCCTGGCGGCCCTCGTTTACGTCTTTCTTTGGCGCACCACCGTCGGTTACCGCATCCGCGCGGTAGGGCTGAACCCCTCCGCATCGCGCTACGCCGGCCTGAGCGTGCCGACCTACCTCACGCTCGCGCTGACGCTCAGCGGGGCGTTCTGCGGGCTGGCCGGCGCGATTGAAGTCATGGGCGTCAGCCACCGCGCGCTGGAGGGCGTCTCCGGCGGGTATGGCTTCTCCGGGATCGTGGCGGCACTGTTTGGCCGGTTGCACCCCATCGGCGCGATACCGGCCTCGGTGCTCTTCGGCGGGCTTTACGTCGGCGCGAAGAAGATGCAGCAAGCGATGCCGCAAATCCCGGCGGTGATGGTTGACGTGATCCTGGGCATGGTGGTCGTCTTTGTCGTCGCAAGCGATTATTTCACGCGGCGGCGCGCCAGGCGGCGGGGCGCGGAGGGCGGCCTTCCCGGTGAGGCCGAGGGCGCGCCTGAAACGCCCGCCGAGAAAGCGCAGGAGGCCCCGATATGAGCGGCGGAGAACGCGACCTGCTCGTCATCCTGACCAGCATCCTGGCGCAGGGGTTGCGGTTCGCCACGCCGTACCTGTACGCCACCCTGGGCGAGATGTTCGGCCAGCTTTCAGGGATGCTCAACCTGGGTGTGGACGGCATTATGCTGATGGGCGCGTTCACGGGCTTCATTGTGGTTTACCAGGTCCCGGAAGGAGCCGATCCCTCCGCTTACCTGTGGCTTGGTGTGGCGGCGGCGGCGCTGGTGGGCGCGTTGATGGGCCTGGCAACGGCGGCGGTCAACGTCACCCTCGGCGCGGAGCAGGGCATCAGCGGCATCGGCGTCTACATGTTCGGCTTTGGGTTGTCCAGCCTGCTTATCAAGGTCACGGTGGGTCGGCCCACCCCGGTTGAGTTTTTCCCGGACCTCACTATCCCCGTGCTGAGCCATCTGCCCGTGCTGGGGCCGATCTTCTTCTCGCATAATATCATGACCTATGGCGCGTACCTGCTGGTGCCGATCTCGTGGTGGCTGATTAACCGCACCACGTTGGGCCTCAAAATCCGCGCGGTGGGCCAGAACCCAGAAGCCGCCGACTCGCTGGGCGTGAACGTGGCGCGCCTCCGGTATTTCACCGTTATCCTGGGAGGGATGTTCGCCGGGATTGCGGGGGCGTCGCTTTCGATTGCGCTGTACCACGTGATCCAGGAGAACATCACCGGCGGGATCGGCTTCATCGCGGTCGCGCTGGTATACTTCGGCGCGTGGACGCCGGCCGGCGTGTTGATCGGTTCGGTGTTGTTCGGGGTAGTGAGCGCGATCAGCCGTTGGGTGCAGGCGTTAGGGCTGAGCATCGATCCCAACATCGCGGTGATGCTGCCCTACATCGTAACCATCGTGGTGCTGGTGTTCAGCGTGCGACGCGCGCGCCAGCCGGCGGCGCTCACCAAGCTGTTCGAGCGTGAAGGGTAGAAGCGGTGCTCGGCGCTCAGGAGAGAGAGGCCGATTCAAGAGCGCGCCGTGTGTGTGAACTGGGTCCGTTGAGTTGTGCGCAGGGCACAACTCTTTCACAAGCTCTAGGAGGGAGACATGAAGAAGCGCGTTTTGTTCCTGATCGTCGTGCTCTTGCTGGCCGTGCCGCCGCTGGCGGTTCAGGGCCAGGAAGGGCCAATCCGCATCGCGGTGGTGATGCCCAGCACGAAGGACGACCTGGCCTGGAGCCAGGCGCTCTACGACAGCCTGCTGGCCGTGCAGGAAGAATTGGGCGGCGAGGATGCGCTGGAGATCGCTGTGAGCGAGAACCTGTGGCAGGTGCCCGACGCCGTCGAAGCCATCGGCGACTACGCTGCGCAGGGCTATGACATCGTGTTTGCGCATGGCACCCAGTACGGCGGCCCGCTCTTTGACCTGGTGCCGGACTACCCCGACGTGTCGTTCGCGTGGGGCACCGCCGCCGACACCGGTGAGGACCAGGGCCTGACCAACATCTTCGCCTATGAAGCCCGCGCTGAGCAGGGCGGCTACATCAACGGCGTTCTCGCCAACCTGCTCACCGAGACGGGCGTTGTGGGCGTTGTGGGGCCGGTCCCTGCGGGCGACGCACTGCTCTACATCGACGGGTTCCGCGTGGGCGTGATGCAGGCCAACGAGGGATGGGGCCGCGAGGTGGAAGTGCCGGTCATCTACACCGGTTCGTTCGGCGACACGGCGGGCGCAGCCGAAGCCGCGCGCACGCTCATCGCCTCCGGTGCGGACATCCTCACCGGCTCGGCGCAGCAGGTGCCCGGCGCCATTGAGGCGATTAAGGAAGCCGGCGGCCTGTACTTCGCCAACCAGGTGAACCAGGCGGTCGGCTGGCCCGACACCGTGCTCGTCGCCCAGGCCTTCGACTGGACCGACGTCATCACGGATATGATCGAGCAACGGCAAGCGGGCGTCACGGGTGGGATCGCCTATGAGCTTTCGCTCGAAAACGGCGGCATGACCATGATCCTCAACGAGGAGCTTGCCAACATGCTGACCCTGCCGGAGGAAGTCGTCGTTGAGGACCTGCCGGAGGACGCGACGACGGCGGAAGCGCTGCAATTGCTCATCGACACGATCACCGAGGCGATTGTCAGCGGCGAGGTTGATGTGCTGGCGCTGGTCGAGGAACTCCAGGCCGAGGAGGCCACTCCAACCCCGGCGCCTTCGGGCTGATCGGTCCAAGGCCCGGAAGGACAGCTCCGAGCTTCAAGCTCGCGGGGAGCTACTATGCAGATCTGAGGGTATGAACGCAGACACGCACCCCCCCATCCAACATGTGCAGATGCGCGGCGTCGTCAAGCGCTTCCCCGGCGTGCTGGCGAACGACCGCGTGGACTTCGATGTGCGCGCGGGCGAGATTCACGCGCTGCTTGGCGAGAACGGGGCGGGCAAATCCACGTTGATGCGCCAGCTCTACGGGCTGTACCAGCCGGACAGCGGCGAAATCCTCATCAACGGCCGGCCTGTGACCTTCCATTCCCCCTCCGACGCCATCGCGCAGGGAATCGGCATGGTGCACCAGCACTTTATGCTCGTGCCGCCGCTCACGGTCGCCGAGAACGTGGCGCTGGGCCTGCCGTCGTCGCGCGGGCCGATCCTCGACCTGGATGTGGTGTCGGCGCGGATCGCCGCACTCGCGCAGGCTTACGGTCTGCAAGTGGACCCGCAGGCCGAGGTGTGGACGCTGGCGGTGGGCCAGCAGCAGCGCGTGGAGATCATCAAGGCGCTGTACCGGGGCGCGTCGCTGCTCATCCTCGACGAGCCGACGGCGGTGCTCACGCCGCAGGAGGTGGACGAGTTGTTCGTCACCCTGCGTCAGATGGCCGCCCGCGGCAACGCGCTGATCTTCATCTCGCACAAGCTGCACGAGGTGCTCGCCATCAGCGACCGGGTGACGGTGCTGCGCGACGGGCGCGTGGTCGGCACAACGCCGACGGCGGGGACGACCAAGAACGAGCTTGCCTACATGATGGTCGGGCGCGAGATCGCGGCCCAGCCCTACCGCCCGCCGGTCATCGTCGGCGAGCCGCGCCTGAGCCTGCGCGGCGTGCGCGCGATCAGCGACGCCGGCGTGCCGGCGCTGCGCGGCGTCGATCTGGATGTGCGCGCGGGCGAGATCCTCGGCGTCGCGGGCGTGAGCGGCAACGGCCAGCGTGAGCTTGCGGAAGTGATCGCCGGGCTGCGCGCGTGCGAGGGCCAGGTGCTCATGGACGGCGCGGACATCACCGCCGCGCCGACGGGCGCGCGCATCCGCGCGGGGCTGGCCTACATCCCCGAAGAGCGGCTGCGCGACGGCACGATCCGCGACTTCACCGTCGAGGAGAACTTCATCCTCAAAGATCACGGGCAGTCGCCCTTCTCGCGGTGGAGCTTCTTCAACTTCCGCCGCATCGCCGACCACGCCGAAGAGTTGATCCGCGCCTTCGACGTGAAGACGCCCAACCGCCTCACGCCGGTCAAGAGCCTGTCCGGCGGCAACATCCAGAAGCTCATCCTCGCGCGCGAGCTGTCGCGCACGCCGAAGGTGCTCGTGGCGGCGCAGCCCACGCGCGGCGTGGACATCGGCGCGACCGAGTACATCCACACGCGCCTGATCGAGCAACGCGCCAGGGGCACGGCCACGCTCCTCATCTCCGAGGACCTGGACGAGGTGCGCGCGCTCTCGGACCGCATCGCGGTAATTTACGAGGGCGAGATCATGGGCGTGGTCGCCCGCGACGAGGCGACGGTGGAGCAGTTGGGCCTGATGATGGCGGGGGTGAGGGGCGAGGAGGCGCTGGGCTAGACGCGGTTGACTTTCCCTCCTGATACGACTACATTTACCCCTATAACGACGTTGTAAAACCGGGGCTATTCCCATGAGCGATAACCTCGCGGAATACTTTGCTGCCTTGCAACACGAATTCCGCACCGGCCAGGCGCGCGAGCACGCTTACCGCCCGGCGCTCGAACGGCTGCTGGAGTCGGTGAGTGAGGGCATCAACGCCGTCAACGAACCCAAGCACATCGCTGTAGGTGCACCTGACTTTATCGTGCTGCGTGGCGAGGTCCCCATCGGCTTTGTCGAAGCGAAGGACCTGGACGCTGACCTGGGCCGTGTGGAGCGCAGTGAGCAGATGCAGCGCTACCGGGGCGCGCTCGGTAACCTGATCCTCACCAATTACCTGGAGTTCCGCTGGTACGTCGAGGGCGAGCACCGCCTGGCCGCGACGCTGGGCGCGCTGGAGGACGGCAAGCTGAAGCGCCGGCGCGCCGGCGAGGAGCAAGTCGCGGCGCTGCTGCGGCAGTTTGCCTTGCAGGTTGCGCCCACCATCGGCTCGCCGCGCGAGCTGGCCCAGCGCATGGCCGCGATCACACGCGAGGTCAAGGCTCTGATCCAGGCGACGCTCGCCAGCGAGGAGCGCGGCGAGGAGCTGCACCAGCAGATGGCCGCCTTCCGCGAGACGCTGATCCCCGACCTGAACGAGTCGCAGTTCGCCGACATGTACGCGCAAACGCTGGCCTACGGCCTGTTCGCCGCCCGCGTGCGCTGGGACGGGCGCGGCGTCTTTGACCGGCGCAACGCGGCCTGGTGTCTGCCGCCGACCAACCCCTTCCTGCGCCAGTTGTTCAACCACATCGCCGGACCGGACCTCGATGAGCGCGTGGCCTGGCTCGTGGACAGCCTGGCCGACCTGCTGGCGCGCGCCGACACCGGGCAAATCCTGCGCGACTTCGGGCGCGCGACCCGCACCGAAGACCCGGTTGTGCACTTCTATGAAACATTCCTGGCCGCGTATGACCCAACCCTGCGCGAGCGGCGCGGCGTGTACTACACCCCGGAGCCAGTCGTGAGCTACATCGTGCGCAGCGTGGATTACCTGATCCGCGAGCGTTTTGGGCGGCCTGCGGGCCTGGCCGACGCCAGCACGCTCATCCTCGACCCGGCGACGGGTACGGGCACATTCCTGTACTTCGTGACGCAACTGATCTATGAGCGCCTGCGCGCGCAGGGGCAGCTTGGCGCGTGGGATGAGTACGTCGCCGGGCGGCTGCTGCCGCGCGTGTTTGGCTTTGAGCTGCTGATGGCTCCCTACGCCGTCGCCCACATGAAGCTGGGCATCCAGCTTCAGGAGACCGGCTACAAGTTCGTCCGCGACCAGCGCCTCGGCGTGTACATGACCAACACGCTTGAGGAAGCGCTGAAGGTCAGCGAGACGCTGGGCTTCGCCGGCTTCATCAGCCACGAGGCGAACGAGGCGGCGGCAGTCAAGCGTGAAAAGCCGATCATGGTGGTCCTCGGCAACCCGCCGTACAGCGGCCACAGCGCCAACAAGGGCAAGTGGATCGACGCCCTGGTGCGCGATTACTACCAGGTGGACGGCAAGCCGCTGGGCGAGCGCAACCCGAAGTGGCTGAAAGACGACTACGTGAAGTTCATTCGCTTTGGGCAATGGCGCATTGGGGAGACCGGCGAGGGTGTGCTGGCGTTCGTGACCAATCACGGCTACCTGGACAACCCGACCTTCCGGGGGATGCGCCAGCAGTTGATGCAGGCCTTCAGCGAGATTTACGTGCTGAACCTGCACGGCAACGCCAAGAAGCGCGAGACTGCACCTGGCGGCGGCCCTGATGAGAACGTGTTTGACATTCAGCAAGGCGTGGCGATTGGAGTTTTTGTGAAGCGGAAGGAGACCCCACCCCCGGGCCCCGCGCCCGACCCCC
>DAOTXU010000337.1:0-8710 GCA_034435135.1 Anaerolineae bacterium
CCACGCGCCGTTTTGATACAGCCCCAGGTGAATGTTGGTATTGCCGATGTCAAAAGCCAGCAACATGCGCACCCTCCCTCTTCATCGCTCTTCGTGCATCGTGCGCGAAGAAAAAGAGCGCCTTTCCGAACGGAGTCAGGCGCTCACCAGGCTCCTCAGCTTGGACTCGAACCAAGAACCCACCGGTTAACAGCCGGTTGCTCTGCCTATTGAGCTACTGAGGAAAGCCAAGGATATTGTATCAGCCACGCCAGGCGTCGTCAAGCGCGGGCCGGCGGGGCGAGGGTCGATTGGGGGTGCATTCCAAGTCAGGGGTCACGCGGTGCGCCGCTGCGACCTCACCCCTCGCGCTGCCCGGGTTGGGCCGGGCTGGCAGCGCAGTCCCCGCTCAAGGAATGGAGAGGGGACTGACCTGTGCGCGGACTCCCCCGCGCCATAAATGGCGAGGGGGCAGGGGGCTACAGTCCGGCGAAGCCGGGGTGAGGCCAACCCGGCAGAGGCAAGCCTCACTGAATGTCGCCCCCAAACGGAATGCACCCAACAGATACATGGAGATTGCTGTCCGCGAAGCCCTTTGCTAGAATAAAACGACGGTTAATGAAGAATCTAACTGAGCAACCAGAGAGGCAGCCTTAAGAGAGGCGGCGTCATGGAGAAGAAACCGCGCGTGTTGGTCGCCGACGATGAGTTGCCGGCCGTCGTCTTGCTGCGCCGCATCATGGAGCGTGAAGGCTTCGAGGTGGAAGATGTGCGCGACGGCTCCGCAGCGTTGGAGGCCGCCGCCGAAAACGACTATGACCTGATCCTGCTCGACGTGATGATGCCGGGCCTGAGCGGGTTCGAGGTGGTCAAACAGTTGCGCCAGGACGAGCATACGGCGCGCGTCCCGGTGATCTTCATCACGGCGCGCGCGAAGGAACCCACCGACGTGGAGTATGGTCTGGGCATCGGCGCTGACGACTATGTGCGTAAGCCTTTCAATCCCCGCGAGTTAGCCGCGCGCGCGCATAGCAAAATCCGCGCTTACCACCTGGAAGAGGCGCTGAAACGCCGCACGCAGGAACTCGAAGCGCTGGTGCGCATCGGCGGCGAGTTGAACGAGCGCCTGGAGCTGGATGTGCTGCTGCAACATGTGTTGGTTGCCGCGAGCGCGGCGATCCCTTCGCAGAATGGCGCGCTGCTGCTCTACGACCAAGACCTTGCGCTCAAGCGTTGGCGGTTCCTGAATCTCCCGCCGGGCGCGGCGGATCCGGCGGCGGCGGCGCTGGGCCTCGCCAGCCAGCTCAGCCGGGCCGAAAATGACGGCTGGAGCAGCGAAGGGTCGGCTCTGCATCCAATCATGACCTCTTACGGGTACCGTTCGGTGCTGTGGACCACCCTGTACCACCACGGAGGGAAGCTCGGCGTGCTCGCTCTCGCCAATGCAGAGCCGGACGCCTATAACGAGAACCACCTCCGCCTGTTGAAATCCCTCGGCGAGCAGGCCGCGCTCGCCATCCGCAACGCCGAGCTGTACGCTGAGCTGCGCGACTACGCCGAGCATCTTGAAGAGAAAGTCGAGGAGCGTACCGCCGAACTCAAGGCCGCCCACGAGGAGTTGATCCGCAGCGAGAAGCTGGCGTCGCTGGGGCGGCTTTCCGCCAGCATCGCGCACGAAGTCAACAACCCGCTGCAAGCCATTCGCAACTGCCTTGAGCTGGCTATCGAAGACCTGGAAGCTCGGCGCAACGTGGACAAAGAAATGTTGCAGATGGCCGAGCAACACGTCCGCCGCATCCGCGACATCACCACCAATCTGCTCAGCTTCGCCCGCAATGGCAGCGGGGAGCGACAGGAAGTTGACCTCAACGTGCTGGTGGGAGAAATCCTCACGTTGACGCGCCAAGAGATGGAGCGCGTCGAGGTCACGCTGGAAACCGACCTGAAGCCGCTCCCCCTGGTGGAGGTCGCCGCCGATCAAATGCGGCAGGTGTTCTTGAACCTCGTCTTGAACGCCATCCAGGCCATGCCCGAAGGCGGGGTCTTGCGCGTCTTGTCGAAGTACGAAGAGGGTTACGTCGTGCTCGCGTTTGCCGATTCTGGCGTCGGCATCGCCCCCGAACACAAGCCGCGCCTGTTTGAGCCGTTCTTCTCCACCAAGCGCGACGGCACCGGCCTGGGCCTCTCGGTGACCTACGGCATCATCGACGCGCACGGCGGCTCGATTGATGTCGTCTCCGAACTTGGCAAGGGTTCCACTTTTTCCGTGCGCCTGCCGGTAAACCTGTCAAGCGCCAAGACACCCCCGCCAACCTCTGGGTAGATCGAGCCCCAAAACCACATCAACCTCGCCGATAGTACCAGGCACGGGGCTAAAGCCTCCTGTCTGTTGCCGAGCGCCACTTATGCCGCTGGCCTCACTGCGGCGGCAAAGCGCCCGCGTACAGCCGGTAACCGGTGATCTGCTCGCCGGTGGCAAGGCGGAAGAAGACCTGGAAAGGTGCGCGTTCGCCGGGGTTGAGCGCTGCCGGGTCCAGAAACGCAGAACCGAATCCAATCACCCGGCCATCGGCGCTGAAGCCCAATGCGGCTACCTGAGGACGCAGCGCCGCGACGTTCCCGACGTTGGTCACCACGCCGTTGATCACATAGCCCCCTGCCGCTTCGTCAAATGTGAGCCAGTCTTCGCTGGCGGCGAGGAATGGATATACCACGCCCTCAGGAACCTGGGTCGCCTGCACGGTGGCTTTGTATTGCGCCCACTCCAGCGATGACGCGAAGGCCACGACGAACGGCGACGACTCTTTGGGGCGCAACTGGGGCATCTCGATGAAGGCTGATCCCCTGGCGACCGCGTTGCCGGCGTTGTCGAGTAGTTCAAGCGCCACTTCGATATTCTGGTAGACTACGTCGCCCACGTTTGTCGCCTCGCCCACGAAATACCATACGCCTTCGATCTGGTCGAATATGGCGCTCACATTGCTGACCTGGATCGTCTCAAGCGGCAACGGGATGAGCGGGATCAGCGGCACTTCCAGAGTCACGAGCAGCCGTTCAGGCGGGATCGTGACCGGCACCTCGACGGTCACCGGCACCAACACCGTCACCGGCACCTCCACAGTTTGGGGGATATAAACCTCGCGCGTGGCCTCGACGGTCACGGGCACTTCAACTGTCGCCAACACCTCGACAATTTGCGTGACCGGAAACGGCACCGTCACCGGCACCAGCTGCGTGACGGGGATTTCCACCGCCACTTCGCGCGTCACCTCGACGGTCACCGGCACCTCGACGGTCTGCGGCACTATTTCCGTGACCGGGAACGGCACGGTCACCGGTACTTCAACCGTCACCGGCATTTCAACGGTCTGTAGCACCTCGACGATCTGTGTAACAGGAATTTCTATCGGGACTTCCCGCGTTGCCTCTACAGGCACCTCCACCGTCTGCGGTACGATTTGCGTGACCAGAACTTCTACTGGCACTTCCCGCGTCACTTCGAGAGTCACCGGCGCCTCTACCGGCACTTCGCGCGTTACTTCAACAGTGACCGGGATTTCCACCGTCTCGCGCACGAGTTCTGTCACGGGGACTTCGCCCGTCGCCAGCACCTCGACCGGCACTTCCACGGTGTGCGGCACGATCTGGGTGACGGGGAACGGCACGGGCACTTCAAGCGTCACAGGCACCTCAACAGTGCGCGGGACCTCTACAATCTGTGTGACCGGGATTTCCATCCGCACTTCCCGCGTGACTTCGTGCGTGACCAGCACTTCGACCGTCGCCAGCATCTCGACCGGCACTTCGACGGTTTGCGGCACGATCTGCGTGATCGGGGCCGGCACCGTTACACGCACTTCAACCGTATGTGGCACAAGCTGTGTGACCGGCACTTCCCGCGTCACTTCAGCCGTCACCGGCACATCGACCTGTCGAATGACTTCGACCGTTTGCGGGACTGGCACGGTCACGGGCACATTGACCTGCCGCGTGACCTCCACCGTTTGCGGCACATCGATCTGCACCACTGCCGTCTGCGGCACGGGCACCTCTCGCGTGACTTCGACCGTCTGCGGCGCGACCACCGTCACCGGGACCTGTTGCACGACCGACACCTCTACCGTCTGTTGCACGACCTGTGTGACGGGCACTTCGACGGTCTGCGGCGCGAGCACCGTGACGGGCACTTCTCGCGTCGTCTCCACTGTGACCGGGACTTCTACCGTGTGCACGACGGTCACTTGCAGCGCCGCCTGCTCCGGGGTCGCGGTTAGGGTAACCGGGAGAGATGTGGCCTGTAAGCTCCGCGCGTTATTAGCGATTGCCGCCCCCAGCAGCAAAGCGAGCACCAGCAACGCCGCAATGACCAGCAATCCGGCCAATATCAGGATGATCTGCCGGTTTTGCATAGCGCCCTCCCTCAGTGCGTTTCCTTAGCGATTGACAGGCGTCCCCCTGTACTCAACATACACCGGTTGCCGGGTTCGCACAAGGGGACGTTCGTGGCGGTTAGATAAGGCGATAGGTCACCATGCAGACGCCCCAGTGCACGACCAGGGCGAAGGCCAGGCCCACGATCTGGAGCAGGAGTTGAAAGGAGACGCTTGGAAGACCGGCGGCGACCTGGGGGAAAACCACGAACGCGATCAGCGCCACCAGAATGAGCAACAGCAGCATGAGCGCGCGCCCGAACAGGTTGCCGACGCCCAACGGTTGGCGTCTGAACGCCGGTTTGACAAGGGACAGAGTGATAATCGAGGCTGTGCTGAATCCCAGCACGGCCATGAGCGTGACCGGCGGCGGCAGGATCATGGCAACCAAGACGACTCCACACCATCCCAGCGATGTGAAGATGGCGAACCCCAGGAAGCGCGCCATATCTTCCTTCGCCACCACCGCCGAGATGAACGTAGGCGCAGGCGTGTCGGTGCGATTGGGCATTGCCGACGGTCGGTAGCGCGGAAAAACAACTTGAGCCGGTGCAGGGGGCGGAGGCGGCTGGTGCGCGGCCCTGTGCGCAAACGGCGTCGGCGCTTCCCGCGCCGTGCGTTTCGACCACGCGGGCGGTTCCACGTCTACCTCCGGGATGCCGGGCGGAGGCGGGGTAGCGATGATCTTCTTGCTCGCCCTCGCCAGTTTGCGATCCAGCGCCGCGCGTTTGGCGGGGTTCTTGAGCACGGCGTAAGCCGCGTTGAGCGCTTTCATCCTGGCAGCGGCGTCATCGCGCGCTGAACTGGACAGGCCGGTCATGCGGTCAGGGTGGAAGCGCAGGCTGAGGGCGCGGTACGCGGCTTTGACCTCGTCAGGCGAGGCATCCGACGGCACGCCGAGCACTTCGTAGGGGTTGCGGTTATCCATCGCGGTACAAATCAACCGGATTACTCGGATTATAAACGTTGGCGGCTCCCGCTACAACGCCTTACCAGCAGTTGTAGGGCAATCGCAGGCGCGGCGTTGAGTTGTGGCGCTTAGCCAATGGACAGGGGCCCAGGTCGCCTGTCTTGATCCCTGGTCCACTCGCAGGCAGGAGCACGGAAGCCGTGTCCCTACAAAAACATCACAAGATTGCTGTAAAAAGCTGTTGCCGTTTCAGATGGTTTCAGCGCGCAAACGTGGTCCGATACTGGCCGTCAGGGAGGAGACCCCCCTGCGTGCGGGCAACCTCTACGCTGTCCACCGCGATGACCAGCTCAAACGCCGTCGCGCCAGGCGCGCCGCAGGAATCGCGGTTCCACACCACCACTTCGTAGACGCCAGCCGGCGCGGGCGTGGGCCAGTAGGCGTGCTCCACTGGCAAGGGCATCGCCAGCGCGCACGAAGCGTTTGCGTCCACTTGGAGAACGCCGCCGCTGTCGATCCGGCGCGCCTCCGGCGACAGGGCATCGCCCGCCGGGTCGCGCACGATCAGGTCTAAGTTAGCAGCGCTATCCCATCGCAGCGTGACCGACACCGCCCCCTCCGCCAGCGCGATCTCGTCCCCGGCCAGCGCGCGCACATCGAGCGCGAAACCCCCCGCGCCGCGCACCCGACCGGCGACCAACAGGTAGCGCCCTGTGCGCGGCAGCCGCGCTTGCGCGATCTCCGCCCCGGTGGGGTTGTCGTCAAATGCGACTGTGTCGCCGTCCTCATCCAGCAAGATCAGCAGCGGCGCGAGGTCGCCGCTGGCGACGGTCATCGTCGCGCGCACGAACTGTCTTTCGTGGCCCTCGAAGGCGAAATAGCGCTCGGCGATGGCGTCGTCCAGGCTGCCCTGCGCGCTCATGCCAGGTGCGAGGCCGGCGACTACCACACCCTCGCGGCGTTCCGGCGGCGCGCCCGGCGCGCCGTCCAGGTTGACCTGGAACGCGCCGCTTGCATCAGGTGAATCGTGAAGCGCAGGGGCGACGCGAAGGGTGTAATACCCGGTGAGCGGCAACGCCACGCCCTCAACCAGGATAGTCCCGTTCGCGTCGGCGGACAGGTCGAGGAACGGGCGCGCGCCGCCGGGCAGGTAGACCTCCGCCCTGGGCGTGAAGGTCCCATCCCGGCGCGAGACGCCGAGGTTGATGGTGTCGCCGCGCCAGCCGATGAACGCATAGAGCACGGCGCGCTGTTCAGCGGTGATGACACTTGAAACGCCCTGACCATAGCGCAGCGCTTCGTGGCCCTCCGGCGGCGGGCCGAACAGGCCGTCGCGCACACCTTCCAGGCTCAGTTCAAAGCGCCCCGCGCTGGTCGCGCGGTCGCCCTGGAAGCGTGTGATGAAGATATTGTAAAGCCCGTCTGCGCGAACGCCGTACACCAGGCGCGCATTCCGGCCCTCGCCACCGTCGTCGTCCTCGGCGAGGGTGTTGCCGTTCACGTCTTGCAGGATTACGTAGGGGTCAAGGTCGCCGTCGAGCGCGGTGACGGAGATGGTCACCAGGTCGCCCCGGCGCGCGTCGAAGTAGTACGTCCAGCCGTGATGCCGGTGGTTAATAAGGTTGCGCGCCGTCTGCCCGTAGCCGATGGCGTAGGATTGCTCAACGGGGTCGGCGAAGATGAGGGGAAGGTCCAACATTTCCCCCTCACCCCCTGGCCCCCTCCCCGGCTTCGCCGGACTATAGGCCCACAGTGGGGAGAGGGGGAAGTATTCAACAGGGAAGCTTTCAAAGTCCCCTCTCCCCTTGTGGGAGAGGGGATATGGGGGTGAGGGGAAATAAAGGATCGGAAAGATCAGGAGCAGGGGCGCGACGTGCCGTGCCCCTACATGCATTTCCAAGAAAAGCCGATTGAGCGCCCGACGCAACATGAGCAATCAGGCGCGCCCAATGACCACGCAGGCATTCTGGCCGCCCAACCCGAACGAGTTAGAGAGCGCGACGTTCACCCTCGCCTCGCGCGCCACGTTGGGCACGTAGTCCAGGTCGCAATCGGGATCGGGCGTGCAGTAGTTGATCGTTGGATGGAGAATCCCCTCGATGATCGTCATCACGCACGCGGCGGCTTCGATGGTCCCTGCCGCGCCGAGCAGATGGCCCAACATGCTCTTGGTGGAGTTCACCGGTATCCGGTACGCGCGCTCGCCGAACACCTTCTTGACGGCGAGCGTCTCGGTCTTGTCGTTCAGCGGGGTCGAGGAGCCGTGCGCGTTGATGTAATCGATGTCCTCCGGGTTGAGGTGCGCATCCTGAATCGCCCAGCGCATCGCGCGGCACGCGCCCGCGCCGTCGGGATCGGGGGCGGCGAAGTGGTAGGCGTCCGACGAGGAGGCGTGCCCCAACACCTCGGCGTAGACCCGCGCGCCGCGCGCCTCGGCATGTTCCAGCGACTCCAGCACCATCATGGCGACGCCCTCGCTGCACACGAAGCCCTCGCGGTCGGCGTCGAAGGGTCGGCTGGCCTCGTGCGGGCGGTCGTTGTAGCTGGTGGGGAGCGCCTTCATCGCCGCAAAGCCGGCAATGCAGTAATCGGTGATGATCGACTCCACGCCGCCGGCGAAGATCATATCCGCGCGCCCGGTGCGGATCAACTCCGCGCCGTCGCCGAGCACCTGCGTCCCAGTGGCGCAGGCGGTGGAGAGCGCCGAAAACGGGCCAAGCGCGCCTAGCACCTGACTGACATAATAGGCGGGCATGTTCGGCAGGCTGCTGACCAGCCCAAATGGGCTGGGGAGCTTATGGCCGCGATCTTTCCACTCGCGGGTGAGCTTTTGCGCCATGTCGTGGCCGGCCATGCTCGACCCCACCACCACGCCCACGCGCTCGCCCTCCACCTTGATGTCGTCCAGCTTGAGGCCGGCATCTTCCAGCAGCATCAACGTCGCCGCGACGGACATCTGCGAGGAGCGCGCCATGCGCCGCGCCTCCTTCGGATTGACGCCGTACTTAATCGGGTCGAAGTCCTTAATCTCGCCGGCAATCTGCACGTCGAAATCGGGCGGGTACTGGAAGCTGGTCTCAATGCGCGTGATGCCGGATCGCCCGGCTTTAAGACCTTCCCAGGTCGCCTTTATGTCGCCCAGCGCCGTGATCGCGCTCATGCCGGTGATGACGACGCGCGGCCTGCCGTTGCGTGTGTATTCCATTTTTGCAGCTCCGATATTAATCTACTGATAAGATTTCACAATAGTTCCACAGGATAGCGTGGTTATGTGAGAGCACCCCACTGGCGACCTGGACAGGGGGCTTAAGCCCCCTGTACTCGCCCACGGGTTGCGGCGCCTCGGCTTATAAAAATTATATATAAGGGGCGCGTGTATAATGCAGAGGCA
>DAOTXU010000338.1:0-9143 GCA_034435135.1 Anaerolineae bacterium
CCCCCTCTCCGCTTGCGGAGAGGGGGACGGGGGGGTGAGGTCGCCCGCAAACACGACAGACACCACACGCATCGGGGTCGTTGGCTCAAAAGCTTGAATCACTTCAGTCTTTACTCCTCACCGACCCCGACC
Source organism: Anaerolineae bacterium (assembly GCA_034435135.1). Taxonomy (GTDB): domain Bacteria; phylum Chloroflexota; class Anaerolineae; order Aggregatilineales; family JAFGMM01; genus JAOSJO01. The sequence goes on from DAOTXU010000338.1 coordinate 133, forward strand.
CACTCGTTCTCACGGAACGTCGCCAGCGGCAACGGCTCGTCGAGGCTGCGCCCCGGCATGTACTCGAACGCGGCCTGCACATCTGCGCCGACCGCGCGGAACACGTGCCCGACCGGAATCTCCGCCGGGCAGACCTCGGTGCACATGCCGCACCCGACGCAACTCAGCGCCATGTGATTCAGGCGCGTCAGGTGAAAGAGCACCGTGTCGGTGGGCATCCGCAGCGCGCCTTTGCGCTCCGCCCAGGCAACGTACTTCTCCGGCGCGTGGTCGAACACCTGGCCCCGGAACAGGCACACTTTGCAGTAGCAGATCGGGCACACCTGCTGGCAGTTCATGCAGTGGATGCACGCCGCGAAGATGTCTTTCATGCCGCCGGTCATCCCGCCGTTCGGGCGCAGGCGCGTCTTAATCGCTGCGAAGTTCGCGTCGCGCTGCGCCGTGCGCGTCGCCACCAGCCGCTCAACCGCCGCCGCGCGCCCCGGCGCCTCGCCGCCGTCTACCAGAATCGGCAGCGATGCGAACTCGTCCGGGACTTCGACCGGGATGCCCTGGCGCGGGTTTACGCCCAGCAGTTCAATCTTGATCGCCGCGCCCGCGCCGGGGACCGGCTGCTCGCACATCAGACAGGCGTCGCGGAAGCGGTAGCCCGTCATCGGCTTGATGTCGCCCGTCTCGACGCCGGGCGGGATCGGCATCAGGTCGTTCGCCATGAAGTCGGGCCAGGGGTACGCCCCCAGGCAATCCATGCCGATGACGGTTACATCCTCCAGGCTCGCCTGCCGCAGCTTGACCAGCTCTACCACTGCGCGCAACTCGCACGGGCGCATCACTGCCGCGATCCGGGTGCGCCTGCCCGTTGCGGGCGCGCGGACGGTGAGGCGGGCCACCAACGTCGCGCCGTTCACGGGCAGGGCCGGCGCGAGTGGGTCGGCGCGTTTGAGCAGCGCCGGGTCCGCTACCAGCGCGTGCGTCACCCCGGCGGAGTCCATGCGCAGCGGCGTGAACACCGCGTCGATGTCGTCGCGCGCCAGGACCGCCTGCAAGAACGCCGCCAGCGCGGCCTGCACGTTTTCGCGCTGCACGGGGATCAGCTTCTTGACCAATGGCGCCTCCTTACCGTCTTCTGTGCTGCATGACCGCCAACGCCGTGAGCGCGTAGTCATGGCTGGGTGAGATCAGCCACTGGGTGCGCCGAACAACGCGCCAATCGCATAGCCCGCCAAAGCCGAGATGATACCGATCACCGCCATCTGCAAACCGCTGCCCCCCAGGCTGCCGACGGTTACGTGCGCCTTGAACGCCCCTACTGCAAACAGCGCAAGCGCCGAGACAACGAGCGAGACAGCGATGGCTGGTCCCACAGGAAGTACGAAGAACGAAAGTAGCGGAATCATCGAACCAATGATAGCCGAAATGCCAACAAGCAGCGCTTCTTTCCCCAGGCCTCGTCGCGCGACGGGCTGAATTTCCAGTTCGTGCGCCATCATGATGTCGATCCATGCCGCCTCGTGCTGCGTGATCCGATCAACCGCCTTGTTGAGCAGTTCGCCCTCAAATCCCCAGTCCTGGAAGATGCCTTCTATCTCCTGGCGCTCCATTTCGGGCATTTCTCGGATCTCGCGGCGCTCCTGTCTAACTTGCGCCCGGTAGTAATCCAGGTCGGCCAGCCGGGACGTATACGCGACAGCCGCCATTGAAATCGACTCGGCGAACGTGGCCGCCAGCCCTGCCGCGACAATGATGCGCTGGTCCTGCGACGCTGCGGCGACGCCCAGGATCACGCCCATTGTGTTGACCAATCCATCCTGACCGCCGAGAATAATCTCGCTCATGCGCGCGGCAATGCGCGACGCACCTTCGCGCTCTTTCGTAACCGAGTGTTCAACTGTTGTCATAACCTCGCCTCTTCGTCTCTCTCATCACTATGAATGCGAATCTGCTATGATGCCGCATCCTCAGAGTCTGCCAGTGCCTCGACCTCTGCGCGTGGTTCGGGATGCACAGTGATGTCGGCTCTGGGTGCAAGTTGCTTCACAACATCTTCAATCGTATGAGTGAGCGCGTGAACCTTGTCCAGGTGCATCTCGTCGTTCACTACGACGTGCACATCCACGAAAAGCTCAGCGCCAGAGGGCCGCACGCGCACCTGGTGACAGTCAATTACACCAGAGATCGCTTCGACTGCCTGCTCGATCTGCTGGGCTAACCCATGCGGCGCGGTATCAACCAGCGCCTCAACTGTGCGCCGGCCCATGCGCAGGCTGACGTAGATCACGATCGCCGCCACGCCCAGCGCCGCCACCGCGTCCGCCTTGCCCAGCGGCTCCAGTTGCGGGAACCATTCGCCCAGCTTGACGCCGATCAGCCCCACGATGACGACCGACGACGACCAGATGTCGGTGCTGAAATGCAGCGCGTCGGCTTCGAGCGCCTGGCTGTTGTGTTTCACCGCCGCGCGCTTGAGCACCCGCGACCGGCCAAAGTCGATGCTGATGGAGACGAACATCACCAGAAAGGCCCAGATCGACGCATCGACCTCGACTTCCTTGACGAACAGCCGTTGCAGCGCCTCGTAGATGATCCATGCGCAGGTCACGAGCAGGAGCAGCGTCTCGAACAGCGCCGACAGGTTCTCGACCTTGCCGTGCCCGTACAGGTGGTGCTTGTCCGGCGGCCTGTCGGCGATGCGCACGGCGAACCAGGTCACCAGCGCCGCGACCAAATCCAACCCGGAGTGCGCCGCCTCTGCGAGGATGCCCAGGCTGCCCGTTGCGATGCCGACGACGATCTTGAACGAAGTCAGAAAGATCGCGGCGATCACCGAACTGAGCGCAGCCCGGTTCTTCTCTTGCGACGCCGTTTCAGCCGAACCTTGCATACTTGGTTGATCTCCGTTTCCGGGTTGTATGAACCACGAATAACACTCATCTACACGAATAGTTCTGGAATTCGTGTTATTGGTCTAGTGATTCAAGCTTTTGAGCCAACGACCGCGGTGCGTGTGGTGCTTGTCGTGTTGGCGGGCACCTCACCCCCCTCCCCCTCTCCGCAAGCGGAGAGGGGGTGTCGAGCCGCAGACGAGACGGGGGTGAGGTAGAGAAAGGCCTTAGCACGGCCACCGGTTGGCGTAAGTTTGAATCAGTTCGGTGTTATTCGTGGTTTCTTTACTTATCCGACCTCCCACTCCACCTTGAGCGGGTTCGGCCCCAACGCGCGCATCGCCTCGGTCATCTCTCTGATCGTCTCGGCGAAGCGCGCGCCCTCGCTCGCGCTGATCCAGCGCAGCCACACGCGCCGCGCGTCGAAGCCGGCGCTCTCCAGGATGGTCTTGAGCGCGACGTAACGCCGCCGCGCCTTGTAGTTGCCCTCTTGGTAGTGGCAGTCGCCGGGGTGGCAGCCTCCAATGAGAATGCCATCCGCGCCCTGAAGGAGCGGCTGGAGCACATACGTCGGGTCCACCGCGCCGGAGCACATCAGGCGGATGATGCGCACGTTGGGCGGGTATTGCAGCCGCGACGTGCCGGCCAGGTCCGCGCCGGTGTAAGTGCACCAGTTACAAAGATACGCCACAATGCGCGGTTCAAAGGTGTCGTCTGTCATGGTTCGCCCCGCCAATCATCACTCGTCTATCGAAAAGGCCCGCCGCCCGCGAATGAGCAGCACGGAGCCGGCGATCAGGGCGGCGAGGCCCAGGATCGGGGATGGGCCGCCGCTGTTGCCCAGGAGCGCGGGGAGCAGCGCGTAAAAGCCCCAAAAGAGGCAGATCAGCCCGACGAGGAGAAAGATGCAACTCCGGTTGCCGGCGCTCATTGTTCCTTGTCGTGTAGCTCCCAGGAAGCTTCAAGCTCCCTGGGAGCTGCCCACTACCACCAGCTTGCTGATCTCGTCGGCGTGTTCGTGTTCGTGATGGATCATGATCTCCACGAGCTGCTTCACGGAACCGGTCGGCCCCCAGGGGTAAAGTAGTTTCTCCTTAAACTTCTCCGGCGGCATCTCATTAATGGCTGCTTTCAATGTTTCGCGCGCCTGCTCCCACTCGGCGACAATCTGCCGGTAGTTGAGGCCCTCGCGCGTGGCGACAGACTGCGCGTTATAGTGGTTGATGCCGAGCGCTGCCGGCGTGCCGGGTTCCACGCCGCCGCCGTGTGCGCGGAGCGCGGCGATGGTCGCGTCGTCCCAGCCGGTGATGTGTGCGAGGACCTGCTTGATCGTCCAGCCGGGGTAAAGCTCACGCTCCACGTTGCACGCCGCGACGGTCGCGCGCATGTGGGCGCGGGCGGCGTCAAGTTCTTGGACAAGGCGCTCGTTATCGTTCATCTATCCCTCACGCAAATGGCGGTATATCTCGCCGACCTTCATCGTAAAGCCCGGCAGCACGTCTTCACCGTCAAGCGCGTCCTCGCCTTCAAGCGAGGAGATCGTGCCATCGGCGCGGTACACGTCCACGAACTTCTCGTCAGGATAAAACACCCACACCAGCCGCGTCCCGGCGCGCAGGTAGAGCTGCACCTTGCGGCGAATCTTGCCGGGCGTATCGGAGGGGGAGACGATCTCTACCGCCAGGTCGGGCGGGACCGGGTAGTATTTGTCAGTCTCAGGTGTGAGCCGCGCTTTGGACAGGAATCCCACGTCTGGGGCAACGACCGTATCCGGGAAGAGGATATATCCGCCGTCGCCGGTGCTTACGACGCCTAAATCATTCCTGGATACATGGGTCAGGATGTGGAAGAAAACCCAACCCTCTAATTCAGTATGTGCAGCGCTGGCGGGCGACACCTCGACAATCCTCCCTTCAACGAGTTCAAAGAACTTCCTCTCTTCTTGGTGAGAAAGCTCCCACAAGTCTTCAGGGGTATACAATCTCTCTTGTTCCTTTGGTTGCGAAGCCATGTCCGCCTCCTACATCAGCTCTTTCTCACATTGTACCATGCTCGAATGCTACCCAATCTCCACCAGCGCCATGTCCGCCATGCCGAGCACCTGCGCCGGCGTGAAGCCGCGTTGCTGGCTCGCCTTGTTCGGGCACGCGACCACGCACGCGCCGCACCCCTGGCACAGCACCTCGATCACCTGCGCGTAGGGCGCGTCGCCATCGAGCACGCGCGCCCCATACGGGCATACCTCCACGCACACGCCGCAGGCAGCGCACAGGCGCGGGTTTACCTCGGCGACGAGCGGCTGCGACTCCAGCTCGCGCTTGCTCAGCAGCGACGCCGCGCGCATCGCCGCGCCGCGCGCCTGCGCCATCGCCTCGTCGATGAAGCGCGGCGAGTGCGCCAGCCCGCACAGGAACACGCCCTCGGCGGCGAAGTCGAGCGGGCGCAGCTTGACGTGCGCCTCCAGGAAGAAGCCGTCCTCGTTCAGCGGCACTTTGAGCAGCTTCGCCAGCGCGTCGTTAGCCTCGGCGTCCGGCTCGATCCCGGCGCTGAGCACCACGCGGTCGGCGTGCAGGGTGATGGGCTGGCCGGAGGGCTGGATGTTCATTCTTACTTCTATCCGGGGCGCATCACCCTCACCCCCCGGCCCCCTCTCCCATTCAGGGAGAGGGGGAGGCGCAGCAGGCTCTATGCCGTTCCCCTCTCCCCTTGTGGGGGAGGGGATGGGGGTGAGGGGAGAAATCACCGGCGGATTATCGGGATCATATTCGAGGAAGATCACCCCGCGCCGGCGCGCCTCAGTGTAGAGTTGCTCGCGGAAGCCGTAGGTGCGGATGTCGCGGTAGAGGATATACACCTGCGCCTCCGGGTCGATCTCTTTCAGGTGCAGCGCGTTCTTGATCGCCTCGGCGCAGCAGACGCGCGAGCAATACGGGTGCGCTTCATCGCGTGAACCGACGCACTGGATCATCACAACGGATTTCGGGGTAGCTTCCTGCGAGCTTGAAGCTCGCGGGAAGCTTTGCGCGAGTTCTTTCTCAAACTCCCGTTGCGTGACCACCCCCGCCAGCGCGCCGTAGCCGAAGCCCTGCGGCTCGGTCATGCGCGCGCCGGTGGCGACGATCACCACGCCGTGTTCAATCTCTGCGCGCGTCCCGTCGGCGCGGCGGATCGTAGTCGTGAACTTGCCCTTGTACCCGCCGACATGCTCGACCTCCGCGCCCAGCATGGCTGTGATGCGCGGCTCGGCGCTGATGGCGGCGATGGCGGCACGCAACAGGCCTTGTGGGTCGTTTTCCCCCCCGCTTACCTCACCCCCCGTCCCCCTCTCCATAAATGGAGAGGGGGCGTCAGCGCGCGAGCAAGTCCCCTCTCCACCTGTGGAGAGGGGATTTAGGGGTGAGGTCGAAGCGTGCAGCTTGCTGGGCAAGGCGACGATGGGCGTCAAGATATGCCGCAGGTTGCCGCCCAATTCCCGCTCCCGCTCGACGAGCGTCACCGGGAAACCCTGCGCCGCCACACCCAGGGCCGCCGTCATCCCCGCGATGCCCCCGCCGATCACCAGCGCGCGATGGTTCACCGCGAAGGTGCTGCGCCGGATCGGGACCAGCCGCGCGGCCTTGCTCACCGCCATGCGGACCATATCTTTCGCTTTGTTCGTTGCGGCGACGGGATCATGCCGGTGCACCCACGACGCCTGCTCGCGGATGTTCGCCATCTCGAACAGGTGCGGGTTGAGGCCTGCGGCGCGCAGTGTATCTTGAAACAGCGGCTCGTGCGTGCGCGGCGTGCAGCTTGCCACGATCACGCGGTTGAGGGCGTTTTGCACGATCACATCGCGGATGCGCGCCTGTGTGTCCTGCGAGCAGGTGTACAGGTTGTGCTCCGCGTAGGCGACGCCCGGCAGCGTCCGCGCGTACTCTACCACGTTGGGCACGTTCACCACGCTGCCGATGTTGATCCCGCAGTGGCACACGAACACGCCGATGCGCGGCTCCTCCTCGCTCACGTCGCGTTCAGGGGGGTACGCCGGCGTCACGGTGAGCGTGTCGCGCGCCTCGGCGAGCAGCCCCGACGCCAGCATCCCGGCGCACGACGCCTCGATCACCGTTTCGGGGATGTCCTTCGGCTCGGCGAACGCGCCGGCCACGAACACGCCGGGCCGCGAGGTCTCCGCCGGACGGAACGCTCCCGGCTCCGCGAAGCCGAAGCGGTTCAACTCGACGCCGAGCCGCTTCGCCAGCGCCTCGGTCTCGCGCCCTGGCCGCAGGCCGACGCTCAGCACGGCCATGTCGAACTCTTCTTCGACATTTTTGCCGTCGGGCGTCGCGTACTGGACGCGCAGGTTCTGCGTGCCGGGGACCTCGCGCACGGCGGCGACCATGCTGCGCACGTAGCGGACGCCGTGCTCATGCTGCGCGCGCTCGATATAGCGCTCGAAGCCCTTGCCGAACGCGCGGATGTCCATGTAGAAGATCGTCGGCTCAATCTGTGCGTCGTGCTCTTTGGCGATGACGGCCTCTTTGGTGGCGTACATACAGCACACCGACGAGCAGTAATCCGCGTCGCACGTCCGGTCGCGGCTGCCGACGCACTGAATCCACGCGACCTTGCGCGGGTGCGCGCCGTCGCTGGGGCGCTTGACGGCACCCATCGTGGGGCCGCTCGCGCTGAGCAGGCGCTCGAACTCGCGGCTGGTGAGCACGTTCGCGCAGTGCCCGTAGCCGAACTCCGGGCGCACCTCGCCCGGCGCAGCCTCCAGCCCCGGCGCGAGCACCACCGCGCCGACGTTCAACTCCAGATGTTTGGGCTGCATCAGGTGGTCGATGGCCCCGGCGCGACACGCCAGCACGCAGGCGTTGCACTCCGAGCATACGCCGCACGCGAGGCAACGGGCCGCCTCCGCCCGCGCCTGCTCTTCGGTGAGCGCTCCATAGACCTCGCCGAAGTCGCGGACACGCTCATCGGCGGGCCGGCGGGCCGGCTCGGCGCGCGGCGCGCGGAGGGACGGCAGCGCGGCCATGCGCCGTGTCACCTCGGCGGGTTCGAGCAGGGCGACGGGAACACCCTCACCCCCTGCCCCCCTCTCCCATAAAGGGAGAGGGGGGATCGGAAACTCTTCAAGTCCCCTCTCCCCTTGTGGGCCATAGCCCGGCGAAGCCGGGGCGAGGGAGAGATACGCCATAATCCCCCGCGCCGCCTTGTGACCCGCCGCAATCGCATCGACGACAAACGCCGTGCCGGTCACCGCGTCGCCGCCGGCGAAAATGCCCGGCTCGCTCGTGGCGAGCGTTACCGGATCCACTTTGGGATAGCGTCCGCGCGCCGTCTCGATCTGCCCGGCAAGCGCGCCGAGGTCCGGGCGCTGACCGATGGCGAAAATCACCACGTCGGCGGGGATGACCTCTTCCGTGCCGGGAAGCTCGTCGAAGTCGGGCCGGCCCTCGACGAAGCCGCGAAAATCCACGCCGGCGCACCGCACGCCGGTGACGCGCCCGCCTTCGCTCGTGATTTCCTTAAACGTGCGCGACGCGAACACCGCGATGCCTTCTTCCTCGGCGTCGCGCACCTCCCACTGGTGCGCAGGCATGGTCTCGCGGCTCTCCAGGCACGCCATGCCGACCCAGGCCGCGCCCATGCGGACGGCGGTCTGTGCGGCGTCGATGGCGACGTTGCCCCCGCCGAGGACAAGCACGCGCTTGCCTTTGAGGTCAGGCGGCGCTGGTTTTACCTCACCCCGGCTTCGCCGGACTATAGCCCCCGTCCCCTTCTCCGCACGCGGAGAGGGGGTGTCGAGCCGCAGGCTAGACGGAGGTGAGGTAGAGAAACGCTTAGCACGGCCAGCTGTTGGCAAAAGTTTGAATCAGTTCGATAAGTGGTCACCCGGTCCAGTAAACGACATAGGCTACTTTGGTTTGTCCGTCGTTCAACAGGGATTCCGTTTCCTGGCTCTCTTGCTCATATCGGCCCCCCCGTTGACGCAGCGGGCTTCCGGTGTGAGAATGTGTTTGAAAAGGTCGCCCTTGCTTCCCCTCACCCCTAAATCCCCTCTCCCACAAGGGGAGAGGGGATTATAAACCCAGATTTGGGGTATCTTTGCCCCCTCTCCCGTATGACGGGAGAGGGGGACAG
>DAOTXU010000339.1:0-5633 GCA_034435135.1 Anaerolineae bacterium
CACCCCCTGTCCCCCTCTCCCGTATGACGGGAGAGGGGGCAAAGATACCACAAATCTGGGTTCATAGTCCCCTCTCCCCTTGTGGGAGAGGGGATTTAGGGGTGAGGGAAAGCAAGGGCGACCTTTTCAAACACATTCTTAATCAGGTCCGCCCTTGTCCGAACTCCGTGTCAAATTGCCGTGATATTGGCGTCGCAAGGCACAGCGTGCTGTGCTTCTATTTCTCTCTCATTCCCCCTACCACTGCACGTGCACGGGAGTGCCCACCGGCGCCCAGTAAAAGAACCAGCGCGCGACATCGGTCGGCAGATTGACGCAGCCATGGCTCATCGGCGTGCCGAAGTTGTTGTGCCAGTACGTGCCGTGAACGCCGTAGCCCCGGTAGAAGTACATCGTGTAGGGCACGCCCGGCAGGTAATAGCCCGGCCCCGACATCGTGGTGGACTCGTACTTCACGTAGATACTGAAATCGCCCTGGACCGTCGGGTACGCCGCCGTCCCGGTCGAGACGAGGGACGAGTTCATCAGGATGCCGTTCTCGAAGGCGTAGATCATCTGGTCGCTCAGGTCCACCACGATCTGCTTGCCGCCCCAAAGGGTCGGCTGCGCTGAGGCGACGGGCTGCGCGGGTACAGCGACCGTCACCGTCCCCGGCGCGGGGATAATAAGCCGCTGCCCGACGAAGATCAGGCTGGGGTTGGCGAGGCCGTTGGCCGCGGCGACCTCTTGCGCGGACACGCCGTACTGCCGCGCGATCATGGTCAGGTACTCGCCGCGCTGCACGATGTGCGTCGTCCCAGTGCTGGCGCTGGATGCGACCGGCTGCGCCGCCGGCGCACTGGCGACCGGCGCGCTCGCGCCGGGAATGATAAGCCGCTGGCCGGCGAAGATCAGGTTGGGGTTGGCGATGCCGTTCGCCGCGGCGATAGCCTGCGCCGTCACCCCGTACTGCCGCGCGATCACCGCCAAGTGCTCGCCGCGCTGCACCACGTGCGTCCCACCGGTCGCGGCAACCGGTTGCGTCGGCGCGCCCGGCGCTGTCGCCGAGCCGTCAGGGATCATCAACACCTGGCCGGCGTAAATCCGGTTCGGGTTGGCGATGCCGTTATATTGCGCGAGCGCGTCTACGGTCATGCCGTAGCGCAACGCGATGCGAAACAGGGTCTCACCGCGCGCCACCACATGTTGCACCCCGCCGACCTGCGCGGCGGCGGGCAGCGCCACAATCAGCGTCGCCGTTAACAACATGACCCACAAAAGACGACGATGGCTTTTCATTTCCCCCTCCCCAGCACCCGCGTGCTCTGGCTTGGACTAGAATGGCCGGATGCAAGATCGAGGCCAGTCTGAATAAGCGGTTACACATGATCTTATTACGTTGCGCACATCTTATAGCCAACCGATTGTATTGTCAAGGTACGGCATCCCTACGAACGCCCGTCCCCTTCAATGTGCTGCGCCTCTACAGTGAAGTAAAAGCTGTAGGGGCGGCTCTGCGCAAGCGCCCGCCCCTACAACCCGATATGAGATTGACCATACACAGGCAGGTTATACTGCCAGGTCGCGCCGCTCGAAGCCGAGCACCGCCAGCGCCATCAACACCGCCGTGACGACCAGCAGCACCACCACATTGCCCCAGTCTAGGCCGTCGAACATCGTGCGCGCGCCGTAATAGTGAAATGGGTTAATCCCCTGCACCGACTCCAGCGCCGCGCTCTCGCTCATGGGAGCGAGGACGTTGAGCATATAGAAAGCGACCAGCAGCGCCGCCGTCACCAGCCCTGCCGAAAACCGGCTCGGCAGCACGGTCGAGAGGAAGAAGGTCAGCGAGGCGAAGGCCAGCGTGATCGGCGCGGTGTTCAACAGCGACTCGACGACACGCCCAAAGGGCAACGCGAGCTGCGGCGTGAAAGCGAAACCAATGACGATGCCCACAAACATGATCGCCAGCACGCCCAGCAGCGACACGATGAACGCAGCGAACTTCTCCAGAATGACGCGCCAGCGCGGGACCGGCGCGCTCATGAGTAAGTCCATTGTGCCGCGCTTTTCCTCGCCGGACACTGCCGCCGCCCCGGCCAGAATCCCATATACCGCCAGCACCACCGGGCCGTAACCGAACACATACCCCGCGATGTAGCCTTCAGGGCTGAGCATCTCGTCCACGCCCCCCAGAAACCCCTTGGCGAACGCCGGCAGGTTCGACAGGATTTCCCGGTAGCCCTCAATCGCGGTGATGGTGGGGTAGAGCACGATAATGGCGATGACGTACAACGCCAGCGCGAGTCCCCAACCGAGGACGCCCTTCCACCCGTCGAATAGGGTTTTGCGGAAGACGGCTCCGACCATGATTCCACCTCCTGTGCGTCGGCGCGGTCACACAGACAGGTCGCGCCGCTCGAAACTCACAACCGACATCGCCACGAACACCAGGCTCACGACCAGCAACACCGCCACATTCCCCCAGGCCAACCCGTCGAGCAGCGTGCGCGACCCGTAGTAGTAGAACGGAGTCAACCCTTGCACCGACGCGAGCGCCTCGCTCATCTCGCTGAAGAGGTAAAGCGTATAGCTCGCTACCACGACCACCGCCGCGACCAGCCCCGCCGACACCCGCCCCGGCAACCCCGCCGAGAGGAAGAACGTCAGCGAGCCGAAGGCCAGCGTGATGGGGCCCAGGTTCATCGTCGCTTCAAGCAGGCGTCCCGGCGGCGTATCGATCTCCGGGGTGATCAGTGCCCCAACAACAACGCCGACGTACATAATCGCCAGAATGCCCAGCACACTGACGACAAACGCGGCGAACTTCTCCAGAATGACGCGCCAGCGCGGGACCGGCGCGCTCATCAGCAGGTCCATCGTGCCGCGCTTCTCCTCGCCGGCCACCGCCTGCACCCCGGCGACGATGCCGTACACCGCCAGGACAATCGGCATCATGGCGAACAACTTCGTCGCCAGGAAGCCCTCCGGGCTGGCGAAGTCTTCTATGTCGCCGACCATCGCCTTAAGCACCGGCGGCAGGCTCGCGATCATGTCGTTGATTTCCTTAATCTCGCTGATGGTCGGGTAGAAAGCAATCACGATGAACGCGAGCGCCGCCAGCCCCAGGCCCCAACCCACGATGCCCCAGCGGCCATCGAACAATGTTTTGCGAAAGACTGCGCCGTTCATGTCATTGCTCCCCGTAATAGTTGAGGAAAATCTCCTCCAGGCTTGGCTCTTCGTAGGCCATATCGAGCACGTGATACTTCGCCGCGTGCTTGATGACCGGGTCCAACTCGCCGCACACGCGGAACCGGACCGCGTTGCCGTTCATGAGCGCGACGTTATCCACGCCCGGAACCTGCTCAAACGCAGCCGCCGCTTCCGCCGCGGACCCATGGCCGAGCCGCAGCGTCATCCAGCGGAAGTTGACGCGCTTCAGGTCGGCGACGCGCTCGACGGCTTCCAGCTTCCCGCTGCGCAGGATACCGACCCGGTCGCAGAGGCGCTCCACCTCCGGCAGGATGTGTGAGGAGAGAAAGACCGTCTGGCCGGCCTCGCGCGCCTCGTCGATCATGTGATAGAAAGTCTGCTGCACCAGCGGGTCAAGCCCGATGCTTGGCTCGTCCAGGATCAACAGGTCGGGGTGGCTCATAAATGCCTGGACCAGCCCCATTTTTTGTTTCATCCCGTGCGAGAGGCCGTGCAGCTTGCGCGACAGGTCGATGTCAAGCCGCTCGGCAAGTTCGCCCGCGCGTGCGCGCGGCACCTCGCCGCGCAGCCGGCCCATGTACTCGACGAACTGCCAGCCGTTCAGGTTATCCCATAGGGACAACTCGCCGGGCAGGTAACCGAGCCGGGCGCGGATCGCCAGCGCGTCGCGGTTGCAGTCCAAGCCGAAGATCGTCGCGCGTCCGGCGCTTGGCCGGATCAGGTCCAGAAGCAGGCGGATGGTCGTCGTCTTGCCGGCCCCGTTCGGTCCCAGGTAACCGAACACTTCGCCCGGCTGCACCTGCAAGTCGAGATCGTTCAGCGCTTCGATCTTGCCGTAGTGCTTGCCCAGCCCAAAAGTTTGGATGATCGGTTGCGCGTTCATGATATGCCTCCGTACCGCTATTAGAGCAACTAATAGCCCATCAATGATAGGCCAGATTTTTCTATTTGCGCCCCCCAAAATTTAGGGGGACGCGCAAAGCGCCCCCTTCATACGCATTCCTCAAAAAGAACTAAAAGATGGTGCGAATATCTCATCATCGGGCACAATAGTATACGAATACCTTCAAGATGTCAAGGGGCTTGCAGGGACAAAGGGGGCAATCCCGATCAGCGTGCCCGAAGCGCGACGCTTCCGGTACGCTATCCGTTGACGGGGCGCACCGCCCCTTATGATGACCGATCCGAGAAGCCCTGGACAGGAGGCTTCAGCTCCCTGTCCAAAGTAACGGAACAGTTTCTCGGATAGGCCTACAGCCGGCGACGAATACAACCTTACCGGGAGGTGCCTCAAAAGCAACGCAGATCGCAGCCGCGCGCGCCGGGACGATGGTTAAAGGTCCACCGACTCGCCTGGCTTGAGCACCTTAACGTGGAAGCCCTTCGCCTCGACTTGCTTCGCCCACGCCATCGCATCGGCGGCTATGACCGGCCAGGTATCGAAGTGAATCGGGATCACCACCACAGGCCGGATGAACTCAACCGCGCGGACTGCGTCCTCGCTGCTCATGGTATACCAGTCGCAGATGGGCAGCGCGGCCAGGTCGATGCCCTTGTCGCCGATCAGGCGCATATCGCCGAACAGCGCCGTGTCGCCTGCGTAGTAGAACTTCTTGCCTTCTTTGTTGGTGAGGATCACGCCGTTGGGCATCCCGCCATAAGAGCCATCGGGCAAGCTGGAGCTATGGAAAGCGATGGTGAACTCGATGCGACCGAAGTCGAACTTGCCGCTGCCGCCGGTGTTGAGGCCCTGCGTCTTCTTCACGCCCTGCTTCGCCAGCCACCGACTGATCTCCACATTGCTGATGGTGGTCGCTCCGGTGCGCTTGGCGATGGCGACCGTATCGCCCACGTGATCGCCGTGCCCGTGCGTGATGACGATAAAGTCGGCCACAACCTTATCGGCAGAGACCGTCGCCATCGGATTGCCGGTCAGGAAAGGGTCGATCAGCACTTTCACGCCGTCCATGTCCAGGCTGAACGCCGCATGTCCCAGCCACGTGACTTTGAACGCCATATCAACCTCCTCAGGTCGCTTCACAGGAATGTCACGGCCTATACATCACTCAGGGGTATCCAGAGTATACGCCGGGACTGCCTGAGCGCCAAGCCTGAACGCTAACGCAACCCGGCTCTATCCTTTGCCGCCACTTTGCGGCGTCTGAGCGCCGCCAACCACCCACGCCGGAAGCTTTCCGGCGCGCGAGCAACTTGACAAGATTGGGCATACTATCGAACTGCCTCATGCACAGGTTGTACTCCGCCTCGGTCAGTGAGGCGAGGCGCGGAGAGCACCATACCAGCATCCCATCCCGACTGGCCATCAGGTGCCCTACCTTGAAGTGATTCAAGCTTTTGAGCCAACAACACCGATGCGGTGGCGCTGGTCGTGTTTGCGGGCGACCTCACCCCCCGTCCCCCTCTCCGCAAGCGGAGAG
>DAOTXU010000340.1:0-1566 GCA_034435135.1 Anaerolineae bacterium
GCTCATCGATACCGGTGTGCCCGGCGTGCTCACCGGCACGCCGCGTCTTGGCGATTACGGGACCTTCGCCATCGACGACAAGTCGGTTGAACCCGATGCCTCAGGCAATGCCAATATCGTCGGCGCGCACGAGATCACGCTGGCGTTGTACTACGTGGACGAACTGACCACGGACCTCTGGGCCTCTATCGACGAGCCGCTCGACAATGCCACGGATCCGGCCACCATCACGTGCACCTTGAATCCGGATACCGAGCGAGTCTTCCGCGTCGGTGATTTCGTGGTGTTCAATGACGAATCCGCCGATCCAGACAACCCGGGCCGGCGCTCGTACGAGTGCGCCCAGATCATCGGCCCTGGCGCGGAGGGCGAAGTCGTGCCGTCGGGAACCTTTGTCCTCCAGCGTGCCTATCCGGGCGTGCCCGATGGGCAAGCCACCTTCGGCACCCTGCGCTGCGCCCATCTGGCCGGTATTCGTTTCTACAAGCTCGACAAGAAGACCTTCACCTTCAGCGTCCGCAAGGGCTTCTTCCGCACGCCGGGCCTGCCCGCGCGCATTGAAGCGAAACTGCCAAGTGCCTGCGTCGTGGCCGCTCTCGCCGGCGTGGCCAACCACTTCGGCTACGGGCCATTCACCGTCTTCCCGCTTTCCCGCCACAACGAGCCCTACATGCCCGGCCTGCGCACCTGCAACGGCGGCGCCTACATTTTCCAGCGCCCCGGCCCCTTGGCGGTTGAGGAAACAGCCGGACTGCCGGTGCGCGTGCAAGACTCGGCCAGCATCCGCTCGATCTACGCCTACGTGCAGCGCGGCACGAGCGACGCCGGCGCACAGCTATTCACGGTCAAGCGTCGGCGCGCCGGCAGCGCGGAGTGGGAGCCGCTCGAGTACATGGCTATCTGGACGTGGGATCCGCCGCTGACCAGCACTTACGAGGGCAAGGCCCCGCCAGACCAGCGGCGATTGCCATACATGGACTGGGGAAACGTGATTCTCGACCCGATCACGGGCAGCCCTGACCCGCAGACGCTGAGCGTCGGCTGGACGATCCAGGATGAGAATGCATTCCTGCTTCAGCCGGGCATGTGGGTCCATCTTGGTTTGGGAACCTCTCATGAAGAGTACGTGCGCGTGCTCTCCGTGGACCCGCCCAACATGCAGTTCACGGCCGTGGTGCGAAACGACCATCCGGCGCAGACGAGCATTCAGCCGACGATCTGGCCGACGCCCATGCTCATAGAAGGCGACGACCTGGGCTACGACATCTACCGCGTGCCGACACCCGACTCGGGCGCGGATCTCACCGTCGTGATTCAGACCTGACGGAGCTTCAGTCGCGCGTCTCTTCGATGGCTTCGAGGACCTGCTTGACGATCTTCGGATGGAGCACAACGCCAGAATGAAACGGTACGACAACGCGGCGCGCGTCCTTCAGGTAGATGCGGTGGCTGCCCTTCGATCGCAGCAGAACAAAACCCGCAGCGAGCAGCGCCTTTTCAGCCTCCGCGGCCGTCCAGCGAGGCAGCTTAGGCATTGACTTCAATGGCCGTCGTCAGAATCTCCTG
>DAOTXU010000341.1:0-2115 GCA_034435135.1 Anaerolineae bacterium
GGCTCGACACCCCCTCTCCGCTTGCGGCTATAGTCCGGCGTAGCCGGGAGAGGGGGACGGGGGTGAGGTGTCCGCCAACACGACAAGCACCACACGCACCGCGGTCGTTGGCTCAAAAGCTTGAATCACTTCATTCTTTGGAGTCTCCCCTATGCCCCGTGTCAATGTAATGAAAGACATCTTGCAGGCCAACGTCGGCGTCGCCGGCGCGCTGCGTGCGCGCTTCGCCGCTGGCGGCACGCTGGCGCTCAATTTGATCGCCTCGCCGGGCGCGGGCAAGACCAGCCTGCTGGAGCACACCGTCGCCGCGCTTAAGGACACGTTCGCCGTCGGCGTGGTGGAGGGCGACCTCGCCACCTCGCTCGACGCCGAGCGCATCGCGCGGCAGGGCGTGCCGGCGGTGCAGATCAACACCGACGGCGGCTGTCACCTCGAGGCGCATCAGGTAGAGGAGGCGTTAGGCCGGCTCCCCGACGCGCTCGATCTGCTGGTGGTGGAGAACGTGGGCAACCTGGTCTGCCCCACCAGCTTCGATCTCGGCGAAGACCTGAAGGTGGTCATCGTCAGCCTCACCGAGGGCGACGACAAACCGCTCAAGTACCCCGGCGCGTTCACGACCGCCGGCGCGTTCGTCATCAACAAGATCGACCTCGCGCCCTACCTCCCTGCGCGCGCCGAGACCCTGCGCGCCAACGCGCTGAAGATCAACCCGGACCTGCCCGTGTTTGAGGTCTCGTGCACCACCGGCGCGGGAGTGGACGCCTGGCTGGACTGGCTGCGCGCGCAGATCGCCGCGAAGCGCGCCGGCCATGCATGAGCTTTCCATCACCCAGTCGCTCTTTGACCTGACTCTCCGCGAGGCCGGGCGCGCCGGCGCGCAGCGCGTGACCCGGCTTGAAATCCGCGTGGGGGCGCTGACGGGCATCGTGCCCGATTCGGTGCGCTTCTACTTTGAGATGCTGGGCAAAGGCTCCATCGCCGAGGGGGCCGAACTGCATTTTGAGAGGGTCATGCCGGTCGCGCGCTGCCGCCAGTGCGGCGCGGAGACGCCCCTGAAGGATTCTGCCGAGGATGAGCAACCCTTCGCCTACGCCTGGCTGCAAGCCTTCAGCGATACGGATTGCCCCGCCTGCGGCGCGCAGGATTTTGCGTTGGTCGGCGGGCACGAGTTCGCGCTGGTCAGCATCGAGGTGGAGTAGTTGTCCTACGCATCCGGCCATTCGTAGCAGTGACGGCAGCGCGGCTCGTAAAGCTCCTCGCCCCCGACGACGATGGTCGGCGCGTCGAACGGCGCGGGCCGCCCATTGATGAGCCGCTGCGAGCGCCCGGCGTAGTTGCCGCAGCGCGTGCAGATCGCCAGCAGCTTATCCACGTGCTCGGCGACCGCCATCAGTTGCGGCATGGGCGGGAAGGGGCGGGCGCGAAAGTCCTGGTCCAAGCCGGCGACGATCACACGGAGACCCTGGTCGGCCATTTGCTGGCACGCTTCCACCGTGGCCTCCGGCGGGTTTTCCAGGAATTGAATCTCGTCGATGGCGACCACCTGGAGGTCGGGCTGCTGGTTCACCGCCGCAAGCACGTCGTCGATGGTGCGCATCGGGCGCGCGTCGAGCTTGGTGCCCACATGGCTGACCAGGCGCATGGCGTCGTAGCGTGTGTCCGCCGCCGGCGTGAACACCAGGTAGCGCAGCCGCGCGTGCTGCACGTGGCGCAGCCGGCGCAGGAGTTCCTCCGTCTTGCCGCTGAACATCCCCCCGCAGATCACCTCGATCCAGCCGCGCCCGTCGGAACCGCGCAGCATGGGATCGGGCGGGTTTTTGACCGGGCTGGACATCGCACGCCTCCCCTCGGCGCAATCGCAACGAACGGCAAAGTGATCCCATTCTTAGCTCCCAGGGAGCCTCAAGCTCCCTGGGAGCGACAGAACGGCGCGATTGTACCGCGCTAAAATACTGGCGCAACTGCGCGCAAGCGATAGACTTTAGGTGTCACTTATCACGACATCATGGAATCATGAGCCAATTGACTACTCCCAGATATGGCGTCTGCTCGTTAAGACGTGGGTTTGTTCCCATCCCTGGGATGTATCTCGACAAGGGCGATTCTACGATGTCC
>DAOTXU010000342.1:0-16871 GCA_034435135.1 Anaerolineae bacterium
TGCTCCTGGCCTTACGCAACGCCGCCTTCGCTTCCGCCCGCGCCTAAGGCGTTTTGCCCCTTTCTCCGGCCTCAATTTACAGCAAAGGCCGCTGTCTCACCGACAACGGCCTCTTCAAACTGCCAAAGTCCAGAGTAGCTCCCTGGGAGCTACTGAATTTGAGAGAGTTTTGTTAATTTCCCTTGAAAAACCGCCAATTAGACTTGCATCTCCGGCCAATCGGTGCACAATAATGCATAGAGCGTATAGACTTGGTTAAGGGTGCGTTCGGGGCGTTTTGAGGTAGCGCTTGCTCCCGACCCGACGTGCAGCGCGCGCGATGTGATTGTTTTTTATGGAAGCGATCGATTTCCTCAGGCAGCCCGGCGTTTTGCAGTTGTGCCTCATCAATGTGGGCCTGGCGGTGCTGCTTATCATTGTGGTTTGGGCGTTGGCCTACCGCCGAAGCACGCGCCGCAAGCGTGCGTTGGGTGAGCTGCCCCCTGAGCCAGGCGCGGTACCTGGCCGTCCCGGTATCTGGCGGTCCATTGTCAACTTCTTCATGGAACCGCCGAAGGAGGACAAGATGGCAGAGTCTCAGCAAAATACTCCTGAAAGTCTACCCCAGCAGGACACATCCCAAGGCGAAGCGTCGCCTGCGCAGCCGGCGGCTGACCTTCCGGTGGAGCAGACTCCACTGGAGATGCCCACGACTGAAGACATTCTGAGCGCGCCGGTTGAGGACGCAGAGGAACCGGAAACGCCGGCAGGCGAAGAACGGCTCTTCCGCCCGGTGGTCAGCTTCGGTGCCCAACCTGCCGGGAAGCCGGCTGAAGCCACGGTTCCGGTGCCCGCGCAACCCGTCACGCCGCCGACTCCGCCAGCCGGCCCGCCTGCCGACGCTGTGGAGGTGATGCGTGTCTGGCGCGACCTGGCCGACGGCTCGCTCATTGTCGATTTCGGCGGACAGCGTTATCGAAATCTGACCGAGATGCAAGACCCCGACCTCCGTCGCCGCTTCGTGGGCCTGGTGCACAACCTCAACCAGATGGCCGGCCTCGAAGCGCAGAGTGCACGGTTGTCTACCTCGGCCCTGGCCCCGTCCGCCGGTGCGACAGTTCTCCCGGGAACCGCCCGAAACGGGGAAGACCGCCCGCCACATATGCTGCGCCAGTTGGGCCGCATTGTCACCGGGCAAAGCCCGGTCCCGGCCCCGCCCCCACCGAGGACGACGGGCATTGTGGATGAAATCGAGGATTTTCTGCAATACAAGCTCCAGCACGCTCCGGCGTTTAGCGGTCGCTCAATCCACATCCGGCAGAGCGTAGCCGGGGTCGGCGTCTCTATCGAGGTGGACGGCCATTTCTATGAGGGCGTCGGCGACGTGGTAGACCCGGACGTGCGCGAGTTCCTTCAGGCGACGGTCCAGGAGTGGCAGGCCCGGCAGTGAGTCGCGCCGCGCGGTTAACGCGGTAACGCGAAGATCAGGAGGACGCGCCTGCGTGCTAATCGCACGCGGGCGCGTTATTCTATTGGGGTCTACACGCAAACGGTGCGTTGCCGACTATTGTCGGCGAGGGAGCGGGATTGATGAACTGGCGAATTGTGGTGTACGCGCTCGCGTGTTTGATCTTGTTGGCGTTGGTGACGTCTGTCTCGCGCACAGCAGGTTATTCTTTGGCACTGGTCGATCCCACCGCGCAGCAGCAGACCATCGATGCCGCTGTTCAGCAGCGTTTCACCCAGACCGCCGAGGCGCTGGCGACCGCTGCATTCGAGGCGACGGTGGACGCGGTTTTCTACGCGGCAGTCACGGCGACGGCGCAGGCGATGTCCCCGGCGCCAGCCGAAACGCCGGGTGGGACGGTGTTACCCTCTGCTGAGCTGGACACCGAGGCATTCCTCAATGCGAACTTCCATTTTCAAGAAGCCTATACGCGCGCATTGTGCGTCTCGGCCAGCGGCAGTTGTCCAGCGGAAGTCGAGGCGCCTGTGCCCTGTCTGACGGTCGCATGTAAACACGAGGCGCGTGTGTATCCGGTGGCGGCGACCTTCGAGACTATCCAGGCGGCGTCCGATGCCGCTATGCCCGGCGACCTGGTTATCATCATGCCAGGGGAGTACCGGGGTGTGGCGGTTGAGGAGAAGAGCGGGGCCGACGGCGCGTACATTCACTTCCGAGGGTGGGGCGAACCGGGCCAGGTGGTAGTAACCCAGGTCGCAGACCCGTCAAAGGAGTGGTTGCGCGATCTCTTTTACTTTATCGACTCCAGTTACTACATCATTCAGGGCATCACATTTGCGGAGGCGCCGCGCGCCGGGCTGTTCTTCTCCGGCTACTTCAGCGAGACCGGGCACTTCGCGTCGCACATCGTCGTGATGGATGTTTACAGTCATAACAACGGCGTGTGGGGAATGCATACCACCGCGACCAGCTACATGGTGGTGCAGGACTCGGTATTCGCTAATTCGCGCGAGGAGCATGGCCTGTACCAGTCCGGCTCTGGGGACAACCTGCTGGTGCGGCGTAATGTGTTCCAGAATAACTATAACGCCGGCTATCAGATGAACGCCGATCCTCAAACGGCGATGCTGGAGTTGTTCTACTGGCTGGAGAACGCAACCGGCGACACGTGCGACCTGAGCGAGGAGGAGGTCGATTACGGTGGAAGCGCCTCGTGGGATGACGTGAAGGCGTGCTATGACCGGCAAGGGTTGCCGGACCTGGGCGCGTTCATCGAGGATGGGATTGGAGAGAACATCATCGTTGAACAAAACGTGCTCACCGGGAACGGCGCCGGCGGCGGCGCGGCGATCAACCTGGCCTCAGTGCGCGGCGCGGCGGTACGCAACAACCTGATCTACGGCAACGAGGCCGGAGGCGTCGCGTGCTGGGACAACGCTTACGCCGATGAAAAGGGCCTGGACCGCTCAGAGTCGCCCTTTGGGTGTCAGCAGGTGCGTGTGGTCAACAACACCATCGTCGATGGTGAAGAAGCTCCGTCGTACAGCGCCGTGACTTTCAACAGCAACGCGCGCGATATGGTTGCGGTCAACAACATCATCGCCCGCGCGCGCGACGACGCTTACGAGATTCTCGACACTTCGAGTCAGGGGTTGGTTTCGGGCTACAACTACTGTTACGCCCTGACCATCGAGAACCCGGAGCTCGCGGTCTCGCTGGACGCGGACGCATCGCTGACGGGCTTCACCATTGACGAGGCGCTGACGCATTTCGTCGCGCCGGGTTTTGCCGAATGGGTTTCGCCCGACGGCGCGTGGTATCGGCTGAATCCGGAGCGCCCGGACTTTCGCCTCGCGCCCGCCTCACCTTTGATCGACGCAGGCGACCCGGCGTACATGCCCACATTGGACCTTTTTGGCGTCCGCCGCGTGCAGGCGGGCATCGGCGCACTGGGTGAGGAGTGAGGGATACTTGACGACACCCGCCATCACTTACGCCGCAATTGACCTGAACGCCATCGCCCACAACGTGCGCGCGCTCAAAACGCACGTCGGCGCGGGGATTGAAGTCATCGCCGTCGTCAAAGCCAACGGCTACGGTCACGGCGCGGTCGAGGCGGCGCGCGCGGCGCTCGCAGGCGGGGCGACGCGGCTGGCGGTCGCGCGCGTGGATGAAGGCGTCGAGTTGCGCCGGGCCGGCCTCGCCTGCCCTGTCCTGGTAATGGGTTACGCCCCGCCGGAAGCGGCCCCTGCTATCATCACGCATGACCTCACCGCGACCCTCACCACCTGGGAGACGGCGCAGGCGCTATCGGCGCGCGCGCAGGCGACAGGTCGGCGCGCGACTGTCCACGCCAAGGTGGATACGGGCATGGGGCGCTTCGGCCTGCTGCCGGAAGAGGTCGCGCCGTTCGTGAGCCAGGTCGCCGCGTTGCCCGGTCTCGACGTGGAAGGCATGTTCACGCACTTCGCGGTCGCGGACGAGCCGGGAGAGGATAGCCGGGCGTATACGCGCCGCCAGTTTGCCGTCTTCAGCGACGTGCTGTGCGCCGTCGTGGAGACTGGGCACCCGATCCGGCTGCGGCACTGCGCCAACAGCGCCGCCGCGCTCTTTCACCGCGAGACGCACCTCGACGCGGTGCGGCCCGGCATCGCCATCTACGGGCTGCGGCCCAACGCCGCCGTCGCGCCGCCGGTCGAGTTGCGCCCGGCGCTGGCGCTCAAGAGCCGGGTGGCGCGCGTGCGCACCCTCCCGCCGGGGGCGAGCGTCAGCTACGGGCGCACGTACACCACCACCCGCCCGACCCCGGTGGCGCTGGTGCCCGTCGGCTACGGCGACGGCTATCACCGCCTGCTCTCGAACCGGGGCGCGGTGCTCATTAATGGGAAGCGCGCACCCATCGTGGGCCGGGTGTGCATGGACCAGTTCGTCGTGGACGTGACCGGCGTCCCCGACGTGAAGCAGGATGATGAAGTGGTGCTCATCGGCGCGCAGGGCAGGGAGCGCATTAGCGCCGAGGAGGTGGCGCGCTGGGCGGAGACGATCAACTACGAGGTGACGACATCGATCTTGCCGCGTGTGAAGCGGGTGTATAATGAGTCATAAGCAGAAACGAGTAGGCGAGGCGCTGGAATGGTAGCAGACGAGAGACTGTACACGGTTAATGATCTGTGGGAACTCTCCCGCGAGAAGAATGAAACGCGCCTGGAGCTTATCGAAGGGGCCATCATCGAGATGTCACCGGCAGGCGACCGACATGGTTTGTTGGCGAACTGGACTGCCTATATCCTGACGGGCTTCGTTGAGACGCACGACCTCGGAGAAGTGAACGCGGCAGAGACAGGCTTCGTCCTTTCCGATGAACCACCGACGGTGGTTGCGCCAGATGTGAGTTTCATCTCGAAGGAGCGGCTCCTTCCGCTGACCGGCAAGTTTTATCCGATTCCGCCCGACCTGGCAGTTGAAGTTGTCTCACCAAACGACTCGGCTCCTGAGGTGCGCCGAAAGGTGGATTTGTACCTCCAGGCCGGCACCAGGCTTGTATGGGTCATATACCCTGAGGGGCGCCTGATTGATGTTTATCGCCCCGCTGCGCCGACCCTCACGCTCAGAGGCGAGGAGGTGCTTGACGGCGGCGATGTATTACCGGGCTTTGCCGTGCCGGTGAGTCGGGTGTTCAGGAAGCTGCGCGATTAGCCAGGTAACCGTAGAGCAACCATCGACCCCGGCGCAGGGTTGACGCGCGCCAAACCGCGCAAAGCGCGGTACGATCATCCCCATTTGCGCAGCCTGGCCGACCGGACACCCTATGCACCGCATCACGCACAGCGTTCAGTCTATCAGAGCAAAACTCCGCGCCGCCAACTTCAAGCGCTGGCTGCCCTGGGTGCTGCGCATCCTGATCGTCGTCCACGTCTGCCTGTGGATTACGCCCATGTTCCCGCGCGCCGTGCTGGGCCCGCCGCAGACGGTGCAGACTGAGCACCCCATCGTGTGCGTACACACGCGCCTCACCGATGAGATCGAGCCGTGGAAAATCCAGCGCACGCTGCAATTGGTGCGCGAGATGGGCGCGGCAGCCATCGTCGAGTTCTTCCCCTGGGCCTACATCGAGGGCGCGAAGGGCCGTTACGACTGGTGGCACGCCGACCAGATCATGAAGCACGCCGAGAACCAGGGCATCAAGGTCATCGCGCGCATAGGCATCGTGCCGGCCTGGGCGCGCCCCGACCCTCAGGAGAAGGAAACCTCGTGGAATTACATCGATCCAGAGCGCTACATCGACTTCGCCGAGTTCAGCGCGGCGTTCGCGGCGCGGTATGCAGGCGCGCTTGAGGGGATCATTCTCTGGAACGAGCCGAACCTCGGCTTTGAGTGGGGCTACCGCGCCCCTGATCCTGTTGCTTACACGGAATTGCTCCGCGTGAGCTACCCGGTCATTAAGGCGGCGGCCCCTGGCGTGCCGGTGCTCGCGGGCGCGCTTGCGCCGACGCTGGAACCGGTCGGCAGCCCCAACGGCATGAATGACCTGATCTACCTGGAGGCGATGTACCAGGCCGGCGCGCGCGGTTATTTCGACGCGCTGGCGATCCACACCTACGGCTTCAAATTCCCACCGGAAGACGAGCCGAGGCAGGAGGCGCTCAACTTCCGCCGCGCCGAACTGACGCGCGACCTGATGGTGCAATACGGCGACGGCGATAAGCCGGCTTTTATCACCGAGGCGGGGTGGAACGATCACCCGCGCTGGACGCGCGCGGTCCGGCCTGGGCAGCGCATCGCCTATACGCTGGGCGCGTTCGCGTGGGCCGAGGCCAACTGGGACTGGCTGGAGCGGCTGTGCATCTGGGCATTTCGCTACCCGGAACGGCAGGGCAACTGGCGCGACTATTTCACGTTCGTGACGCCGGACTTCGAGCGCAAACCGATCTACGACGCCGTGCAGGCTTACGCGCGTGGTTGGGAGTGGGAGTGATGCGGCGACCGCGATTTTGGGCGCTTGCGGCAGGCGCAGCCCTGCTGATCGTGCTTATGCTCGCGTGGTTGATCCTGCGCGGCGAGAAGGACGA
This sequence comes from Anaerolineae bacterium, assembly GCA_034435135.1. Classification (GTDB taxonomy): domain Bacteria; phylum Chloroflexota; class Anaerolineae; order Aggregatilineales; family JAFGMM01; genus JAOSJO01. Next base: position 6,514 of record DAOTXU010000342.1, read on the forward strand.
GTCGCTGGAGCGCGTGCTTGAGACGGGCGTGCTGCGCGTCGCCATTGAGGGGGATAACCCGCCCTTCGGCCTGCTGGCGAACGACGCGATGAGCGGTCTGGACGTGGACCTTGCGCGGGCGCTGGCGGAGGAACTGGGCGTGGAGGTCCAGTTTGTCATCATGGGCTACGACAGCCTGTACGACGCGCTCGATGTATGGTTGGTGGACGCGGTGCTCTCCGCGCTATGGGTAGACCCCGACCGCAGCGGAGATGTGCTCTACACGCGACCTTACTTCAACGCCGGACAGGTGATGGTCGTGCGGCAAGGGTCTGACCTGAAAGGCGTCGCGGATCTGGATGGGCGGACGGTGGCGGTGGAATTCGGCGGCGAGGGCGACGTGTGGGCGCGGCGCGAACAGCGGCGGCGCGCGTCGCTGGCGGTGGCGCGCTATGACGCGCCGGTTGCGGCGCTCGACGCGCTGGCGCGGGGTGAGGCCGATGCCGCGATTGTGGATGCGATCTCGGCGCGCGTTTACCCCAACGCCGATGCGCTGGCCGTCGTCGAGACGGTGACCGACGAATGGTACGCGGCGGCGGTGCGCCAGGAGGGCGCGGCGCTGTGGCGCGCGCTCGACGCGGCGTTGGGGGGGCTGATCGACGATGGGCGGCTGGAAGCGATCATCTCGCGGTGGCTCTGACGGTTCATCCACAAATAGTTCATATAGTATAAATATAGAATATATGCTACAATGGCCGGGCTTGTCCTTCGGATGACTTGCGCAAGGGCTGATCATGACGAAGGCGCTTACCCCCCGTTCAGTGTTGGTCATCGGCGTGATGGCGGTCGTCGGCATTGCCGCCGTGGCGGTGATTGGCGCGGTCCTGCCGGGCGGCATCGACTGGACCAATACCTACTGGCCCGCCTCCAGGGCCGTGCTTGAGGGGCAGTCTCCCTATGCGGTCAGCGGGTATTACAATGCCCCCTGGGCGCTGATTCCGCTGCTGCCGTTGGCGCTGCTCCCCGAAGCGGCGGGCAGGGCGATTTGCCTCGGCGCGGGGCTGGTCGCCTTTGCATACGTGGCGTACCGGCTCGGAGCCAGGCCCGTAGCCATGGCCGTATTCTTACTCTCTCCTTCCGTGCTACACTGCCTCCTAAACTCAAATATTGAATGGCTGGCGCTCCTGGGGTTTGTGATACCCCCTCAGTGGGGCCTCTTCTTCGTGCTGGTGAAGCCGCAAATCGGTATTGCGGTAGCAGTCTACTGGCTGATCGAGACGTGGCGTAAAGGTGGTTTTCGTGAAGTCGCGCGCGTGTTTGGACCGGTCGTCGTCGTCACGATGGTCACGCTCGCCCTCTTCGGGTTGTGGCCGCTGCGCTGGGAGAAGACGGTCAACGAGTGGTGGGACGCCTCATTCTGGCCGGGCGGCATCCCGGTCGGCCTGGCGTTTCTCGTCGCCGCGATCCATCAGCGCGAGGGGAAGTTTGCCATGATCGCCTCGCCGTTCCTGTCACCGCATGTGCTGCTGCACTCGTGGTCTGGGGCGCTGGTTGCGCTGGTGGCGTCCGGTTGGGAGATCGCAGCGGCGGTCGCCGGGCAGTGGATTCTGGTCCTCATGGCCGCCACGGGCGGCGCGTGAAGTCTGCTTGCCCCAACCCGCCAGCATCGGGTATGCTACACGGCGAGGTGGAGATGAAGGGCGGCAAGCGCATCCTGTGTCTGTCGATTCTCCTGCCGCTGCTGGTCGGCTGCGGCGCAGTCGGCGAGCCGGAGCTGTTCCTTCCCAGCCCGATGCCGCGCCCCGCTCGCACGACCACCCCAACACCCACCCACACCCTTACACCCACTGCCACACCGTCACCGACGCCCCAACCCAGCCCTGCCGGCGCGCAGGGCACCGAGGTCTTCGGCCCTACCGCCGCCGCGTTCAACCTCACGCCGACGGCGATACGCTCCGAGGGTGGGGCGACCATCGAGTATTTCGTCACTTCCGACAGCGAAGTCTCGCCGGGCGGCAGCGTCACCCTGTTCTGGTCCACACTTGATGTGGAGCGCGCTACCATCTACCGCCTGGATGAAGCCGGCGAGCGCGTGCAGTTCTGGGTGGTGAGGCCGCGCGGGCGGTTGGTCGTCGCCACGCGGGCTGAGGACCGGGACATGGCGCGCTTCGCGCTCGTGATCGGCGAAGAAGAGCAGGAGCTTGAGGCCGTGCTCGAAATCCCTTTGGTGGCCTGCGCCGAACCCTGGTTCTTTGAACCGGCCCCTAGTGACCTGTGCACCGCCGGCCCTGCGACATTCTCACGCGCGGCGGAGCAACCGTTTGAGCGCGGGCGCATGATCTGGCTGGAGGCGGAGAAGCGCATCTACGTGCTTTACGCCGACGACCAACTGCCTCGCTGGGAGGCGTTCCCCGACGCCTTTGTCGAAGGCGAGACGCCCGAAAGCGCCTCCGAGTTCGACAACCCGCCGGAAGGGATGATCCAACCCGTGCGCGGCTTCGGCCTAGTGTGGCGGAGCAACGAGCAGGTGCGCGCGCGCCTGGGCTGGGCGACGGGGCTGGAAGTCGGTTTCGATGGGGCAATTCAGGCCGACCTGGGCGAGGAAGGGTCGTCGCTCTACCTGCGCAGTGTGGACGGCAACGTCCTGGCGCTCGCGCCGGAAGGCGCCGGCTGGCGTGTGTGGCAACCGTAGTTGAATGTGTTACGATAGGGTAGTGTTGTGAAAGAGGTGGATGGCGTCATATGAGCGATCAATCCGTCCGTCCTGATCCTGACCTGAAAACGCGCATCGAAAACGCAACCCGACGCGCGCACCAGACCGAGCAGGTCCTCTACCCGGAGCCGGATTCGGCGGAGAGCGCGCCGCTCACCGAGGATTTGCTCACGCGGCTGCACCAGGCGGTGAGCCGGGTCCTGGCCGTCAGCAGCTTCACGCGCCAGCCCAACCCGCGCATCACCGCGCGCTTCGATGGGATGTTGCTGGTTGATTCGGAAGAGGCGTACCGCCAACTCGACGAAGGGTTCGCCCCGCTGGAGCACACGCCGGTCTTCCGCCAGGAAGAGGGCGCGCCGGTCATCCTGGCGATGCGCGGACGGTATACCCCCAGACCCTGGCCCACCTGGCCCAACGTGCTGTTGCTGATCCTCACCATTATTAGCCTGCTCTCGGTGGGCGCGAGCATCGAGATGAGCCAGCGCAACCTGCCCATCGATGACCTGATGGACATCTATGGCAACCTGCTGCTCGGCTGGCCCTACGCGCTGAGCCTGCTCCTCATCCTCGGCGCCCACGAGATGGGGCACTATATCGCCGCGCGGCGCAGCAATGTCCCGACCTCGTGGCCTTACTTCATCCCGCTGCCCTACCCGATCAGCTTCTTCGGGACGCTGGGCGCGGTCATCATCCAGCGCGCGCCGCCCAAGAACGCGCGCCAGGCCTTCGACGTGGGCGTGGCGGGTCCGCTGGCGGGGCTGATTTTTGCGATCCCGATTCTGCTCATCGGGCTGGCGACCAGCCCGATTGAGCTGACGCCGAGCGACCCTTATCTACTCGAAGGCAACTCCATTCTCTATGCCCTGAGCAAATTTCTTGTTTTTGGGCGCTTCCTGCCGAGCGGCGGCGAGGATGTGTTCATCAACCAGTTGGCGCAGGCCGGTTGGACCGGGCTGCTCGTCACCGGGCTGAACCTGATCCCGGTGGGGCAGCTTGACGGCGGGCATGTGCTTTACGCCCTGGTAGGCGAGCGGGCGCGGCGGCTCTACTTCCCGCTGATGGCGATCATGTTCGTGCTGGCGCTGCTGGTGTCGCAGGCGTGGCTGCTCTGGGTGCTGTTGCTGCTGGTCTTCGGGCGCGTGTACATCCCGCCGCTGGACACAGTAACGAAGATGGACGAACGCCGGCGCGCGCTCGCGGCGCTGACGCTTATCATCTTCATCCTGGTGTTTGTCCCCAACCCGATGGAGCTTGTGGTGCCGGAGGCGGCGCGGTTCTTCCCGTCGGTTTGAGCGCGCGACGCGCGATGCATGGTACGACCACAGAATAGCGTGGAGCGTCCATTTATGGAGTGCTGTGCGCGTCTTAAGCCTGTTTCAACCATCCAGTGGGTGGGGCAAGGGGCTTAAGCCCCTTGTCCTGCATCCAGAACGGACATACGCGCTGGACCACATTATCTTGCGGAGCTACCCGGTGCTCGCATGTCTATTCCAAGAATACCCCCGGACGGATTCGAACCGCCGACGCCAGGTTTAGGAAACCTGCGCTCTATCCTCTGAGCTACGGGGGCGTGTGGAGAAAATTATAGCACAGCATCCCGGATGCTTAAAGCATTCGGGATGTTTTTGGTTACACCTCGCTATAGGGCAGGGTAGGCACGGGCGTGGGTGCGTTGGGGTCAATGGTCGTCGTCGGCGTAGGGGTGTACGTTGGCGCGCGGGTGCGCGTGGGCGGCAGGGTGTTGGTCGGGCCGGGCGTGACGGTGGGCAAAGGGGTGTTGGTGATCGTCGGGATAGGGGTTGGGTCGATGGCGGCAATCACGTTCTGGTGCATGTAGCCCAGCTTGAGCGAGCGCCGTTCGGTATCCGTCTCGACCTCGTACCAGTCGGAGTCCGCGCTCAAGTGCCGGATCACGCAGACCTCCGTGCCGTAGGTGTACGCGGTCACAATGCTACAAGTCTCGTTCGGGCAACTGCGTACCAGCGCCGAGTCAACTGTGACCGTGAAGCGGATGCATGGGGGCGGCGGGGTCCACGTGGGAGGGAAGGTGGGCAGAAAGAACTCGGTGGGGCGGACGGCGGCGGTCCGGGTGGCCCTGACCTGCGCGGTGGCGGCGTCAACCGCCGCTGCGCCGCCTTCGCGCAGGTAGCCAGTGAGGCCATTCCAAAGCGCGTAACAGCCAAAGACCAGCATCGCGCCGACCAGGATGATCAGGATCAGCGGTGGGTTGTCCTTCCTGCCCTTTCTATACATGCGTGCCACAGCCACGACGCTCACCCTTTGAGGGCGAGCAGTTCATAAACCATAATCGGCTCGCTCTTGCCGGCGAAGACCTGCGGCTCAAGCGGCCTGGCGACGACCTGTCTCTCAACGCGCTTGAATGTATCTTCACTGATCAGAATCTGGCCGGCTTTGGCGCTTTGCTGCAAGCGCTTCGCGGTATTTACCGTGTCGCCGATCACTGTGTAGCTCATGACCCGTTCGGAGCCGACATTGCCGACCACCGCATCCCCGCTATGCACGCCGACGCCCAACCCTAACTGGCTGAGCTTCCCGCCGCCCACCTTCGCCACAAGGTTAGCGAACACCGTCTGCATTTGCAGCGTCATCTGCACTGCTCTGAGCACGTCCTCTTCGTGCTTGACCGGCGCGCCGAAGAAGGCCATGATTTCGTCGCCAACATACTTGTCCAGCGTGCCGTGATTGGACTTAATCACATCGGTGAGCTTGGAGAAAAGAAAGTTAATGGTTCCCACGACCTCTTGAGCGGGGTGACGCTCGGCGAAGGTGGTGAAACCGCGAATATCGGCAAACACAACGGTCACAAAACGGGTATCCCCTCCCAGGCGTAGATAGCGCTCCGGGTCTTCGAGAATGGTGTCCGCGATGCCTTCGTCCACGTAGCGGGTGAACAACTGGCGCAGCAGCGCATTGCGCGCCGCTAACTCGTCGTGCAGCCGCTTGATGCGCAACAGCGACCGGACCCGCGCCAGCAACATGGTTGAGCTGAAGGGCTTGGTCACGAAATCGTCCGCGCCGGCTTCGATGGCTTTGATCTTATCCTCTTCCGCTTCCAAGGCGGTGACCATCACCACCGGTGTGAACTGGGTGGCAGGGCTGTGCTTCAACCGCTGGCAGACTTCATAACCGTTGATTCCCGGCAGGTTAACATCCAACAATACCAGGTCAAGCGGGGTTTGGGCGGTAATCTCCAGAGCTTTGTTCCCGTCGTAAGCGGTCAGGACTTCGCAATCGGCGTCGCGGAGGTACGTCTCGATGAGTTCGCGGTTGAGCCAGTCGTCATCGACGACCAGCACACGCTGTTTGCGCGCGTTCGGGGATGTTTTCAGGTCAGCCATGTTCCCGCAACATCCGGGCGCGGGGTCGCCGCGCGGGTTACTACCCATCCAGGCTGATTCTATGCGGGACCGGGTTCAAGCGCCAGTTTCCATAATTCCAGAGAAGAGGAACCAGTCAGGGGCCTGTCCGAAAAGTTCCTTGCGCCAGGCAGGCGCTTACTCGCCGACGTACTCGATCACAATGTCGCCGAACGTCGCGCCGACGTTGAGGTTCGTGCGAATCTCGTCCATGCGGTAGCCTTCGGTGATCCACTCGCCAGTCGCCAGTTGTTGGAAGCCGGAGGGGATTTGCAGCCCACCGCCCACGCCGCGCGAGATCTTAATCACCACCGGCATCGCTTCGGGCAGGCGCACGTGCACATCGCCCTGCCCAGTCGAGATGTCGCCGATCAGGCTGGCTTGGTCCGGCAGCGTGACGGTCACGTCGCCCAGGCTGGCGCGCACATCCAGGCTGGGGCGGACATCCGCCGCGCTCAGGTCCAGCGTGATGTTGCCGACGTTGCCTTTGACATCGAGCGTCATCGGCTGACCGGGCGGCAGGTGAAGCGTGAGCCGGTTGCTGCCAAACGACTCCAGGAGCGGGATGGGGTTCACGTTCCGCTCGGTGATGCGCAGGTCGCCCTGTGTGCCCCGGCGCGTGTATTCGACCTGCAACTCGTTTTCGCTGCTGCCGATAAACTCGCCGGTGATCCGGCCTGTACCCGTCGCTTGCGCGTCTATCGTCAACTCGGTCAGGCTCAGATCGAGGGTGATCTGCACGTCGGCGGCGTCCTTCAGGTCAACGTCAACCGCCTGACGGTTGTCGTCGGCCACGACAAGGGCCTGGCGCGTGTACCCCGCTGTGAACACCACCACCACCAACGCGAACACCGCAATCAACAAGAGTGCGATGGTGGTCGGTGTGCGCCGGCTCACGAGCGCCGCCAACCCGAAGATGACGAGCAACAGCGGCCACAGGCGCACGAGCAAGTCCCACAAGTAGACGGGCATCAGCCCCAAGGCCTGAAGCAGCATCGCCACACCGATGAAGATCAGCAGCAGCGGCCAGAAGTAGTTGCGCCTTTGTTCGACCACAGCTCACACCCCGCGCACCTGGCGCCACAGCAGCGCCAGCCCAATCGACAGCGCCGCCGCCGGCCAGAACAGATCGCCTGCCGTCACCGGGAGCGCCCCCGACAGCAACACGAGAAACGCCACGCCCACTAGCATCGCCGCGATGCCGAACGTCAGTTGCCCGATGCTGCTCCCACGCGCAGGGGGCGGCGCGGTCGGGTTCGGCGCGTCGCCCGGCCTGACCGGTTTCAACGCAGGGAGGTCGTCCAGCGCCTCGGCAGGGACGACGAGCCACAAGATGAGGTAAAGTAAGACGCCGTACCCGCTCGTGGTGGGCGCCATCACCACGAAGAGCAGCCGCACCCACAACGGATTCAGCCCAATATAGGCGCCGATCCCGCCGCACACGCCGCCAAAGACGCGGTCGGTCATGCTGCGCTTAAGCCGTCGATTGTTCCCCATGCAATGCCACCCTGGTGAGCATGTACGGCATTAATAGTATGTCGGAGCGGCGTTTAGCGCAAACCGGGTTCATGGCTACCCAGAAGCCCGGAGCTTCCAGATAGCTGAACACCGGCAAAAACTTGCGCGGATTGTCCCTGACCTGTATGCTTTTCCGCATATCGCGCCCAATCAACACAAGGAGGTTACCATGCGCTCTGGATTTCTCTGACGTATCCGCCGCCGCACCACCACGCTTGTCCTCACCCTGCTCGTCATTGAGTTTCTCGACGAGCTGGTCTTCGGCGCGCGTGAGGCCGCCTGGCCGCTGATCCGTGACGACCTGGCTCTGTCCTACGCGCAAATCGGCGTTCTCCTCGGCCTGCCGAATCTCACCAGCAGCTTCATCGAGCCGGTCCTGGGCATCCTGGGCGATGTCTGGAAACGGCGAGTTTTGATCCTGGGCGGCGGCGTCGCGTTCACGCTGGCGCTGCTGCTCACCGCGCTCAGCCGGAGCTTCGCGCCCCTGCTCATCTCCTTCATGATGCTGTCGCCCGCGTCGGGCGCTTTCGTGAGCCTCTCGCAGGCGTCGCTCATGGACGCCGACCCTGACCGCCGCGAGCTGAACATGGCGCGCTGGACGTTCGCCGGTTCGATAGGTGTGGTGACCGGGCCGCTCGCGCTGAGCGCAGTGGGGGCGCTGGGGCAGAGCTGGCGCGGGCTGTTCATCGGCTTTGCGGTGCTCGCGCTGGCGCTGGTGATCGCGGTGTGGCGCTTGCCGCATGTCGGCGACGGGCCGGCTCCTGCCGATGGCGGGCCGAACGGGGCCGGGTTCAGGACGGGGCTTATCAACGCGCTGCGCGCCCTGCGCCGGCGCGAGGTCTTGCGCTGGCTGACACTGCTGGCCTTCTCCGACTTGATGCTCGACGTGTTGCTCGGCTTCCTGGCGTTGTACTTCGTGGATGTGGTCGGCGTGACCGAGACCCAGGCCGGGCTGGCAGTCGCGGTGTGGACGGGCGTCGGCTTGGTCGGCGACCTGCTCATCATCCCGGTGTTGGAGCGCGTGCGCGGCCTGGTCTACCTGCGTGTTAGCGCCGCCGTGATGCTGATCCTGTTCCCGGCGTTCCTGTTGACGCCGGCGCTCGAAGTCAAGCTGATCTTGCTCGGCCTGCTGGGGTTGTTCAACTCCGGATGGTATGCCATCCTTCAGGCGCGGCTGTACGACGCGATGCCGGGACAGAGCGGCACGGTGATGGCGGTGAGCAACGTGTTCGGCCTGGCGGAAGGCCTGATCCCGCTGGGGCTGGGCGTGGTCGCGGAGCATTACAGTCTCAATGCGACGATGTGGCTGCTCCTGGCGGGACCTGTCGCGTTGCTCGTCGGCCTGCCGCGAAGGGAGCAATCCGGACACCAGTAGCTTCCCGGAAGCTCCAAGCTTCCGGGAAGCGCTTCAGCGGGGTAGTATATCTGCATGTGGTACGCCCTGACCTCTGGCTCGCTCGGCGTTGCGCTGATCGCGGCGTTGCTCTTGCGTTTCATCCGGCGAAGAGGGTCACCTGTCCCGCTGACCCGGATCACAGGGGCGGTCGCCTTCGGCGCGGCGTTGGGCGCGCTGAGCTTCAGCGTATTGACCCGGCTCCCCGCCGAACTCGACTGGCTCTACGCCTACAACTATCCCCGGCTGGCCGACTCAGCCGACGCCGGGTACGACGAAGCGCTCGTCGCGCACAAAGGCGCGGTTGTGGACGAGCTATGGACGCGCGCGATGATCTCGCCAGCAGGGCGCGCGCCCTGCTACGCGGGCGACGCGACGGTCTGCGACCTGGCGGACTTGGTCATGGCGCGGGCGACCGAGGAGTACGGCCTGCCGCGCGGCGAGGAGTTTTATGCATTGCGGGTGTTTCTTGGCGTGAGCATCGGCGTGTTCGGCGGCGCGGTGGCGTGGTATCTCGCGCGCCCACGCAAGCCTGAAGGACTGCCGCCTAACCTTACCGCCGGATGAGGAACCGCGTCCGGCCATCCTCCAGCGACTCGACCGCCAGCAGATCGTAGCCGCGCAGCGCGGCCCAATCGACGATTTCGCGCCGGGCGTTGGGGTCGGACGACGTGAACGCGAGTGTCTGTCCCGGCTGGAGCCGGCCCATCAGCGAGTTAAGATACAACATCACCTCGGAGCAGACTTCAAGGTCGGTCTCGAAGCGGTCGTCGGCGGTGAGGTCGGCGCGGGGCGCGGCAGGCATTGCGCTACTCTTTGGCGAACAGCCTGGCGAAACCGGGGTAGGGTCGTAAGGGTATAAGGTCAAACGCGATCAGCCCTGCTTTGACCAGCGGCAGGGTGCCGAGCGCTTCGTTCGCCGCTTCGACGCTCGCGCATTCGAGCACCAGCACGGCGTCAGGTCGGTCGGCGCGGAAGTAAAGCTCGCGGATCACGCCGGCCTGATGCAGTTCCCACGCCCGGAGCGCCTCGGCTTTCAAGAGCGGCGGCGTGAATTGCTCCGTCGTGACGCCGGGGACTTCTTTTTCGATGGCGAGAATTCTCATCCAGCCCCTTTGACTATAGGTTTTTGACCTCTAGCTTCAACGCTTTTTCCAGGCGCACCATTGCATCGATCATCTTATCTTGGATTTCAGGCCAGCAGTCACGATCTTGAAGCCCACATCCCGGTATAAGGTAACGAATCCTACTTGCTTGGCGGTCGTCCAAGCGCTGCCATTCGAGCGAGTCGCCGAATGTCTCTTCAATTCTTGCTTGTCGCGCGTGAAGGACATCGAACATGCGCTTATTTTCGTCAGCATCACCTCGACCTATGTAC
>DAOTXU010000343.1:0-15640 GCA_034435135.1 Anaerolineae bacterium
CGGCGACGCTAAAATGGGTCGCCAGGTTGTGCTTCGCCTTCTGAAGCGCATCCGCCGGCAGCGGGTTATAGGGCGGGCTTTGCGCGGGGTCGATGTACCCGCTGATCCACCGGGTTTGCCAGTCGGCCTGGCCGGCGAGGGTGGTCAGCAGCCACCAGCTTAGCACCTCGTGGCCGGAACGATAGAGCCAGATGCGGAAGATTTCCAGGTCGGTCATTCACGGATCTTAAGAACAGATTTGAGCGCTGCTTTGACTCTCGCCTTGCTGCGTTGCGGCAGATTGGCATATCGCTCAAGCTGATATTGCCTGGCGAGGTTGTACATTTTGTTCCGCATCCGAAAAGCGCGCAGCTCAAGCTGAAACGCCATACCCTGCGTCCGAATCTGTTCCTGCAACCGTTGCTTGAAGAACGCATAGAGCTGGAGGTCCTCTTGATTGATGCTTTCGAGATAGGCCAGGGTTTCACTTGAGATTCCTGAAATTGCGGGCCTATTGCGGCTCACGTTCCGTTTGACATAAAAGACATTCCCCCATCCAAAGTGCTTCTTCATGAGCAGCAACGATTCGTCGAATTGATCCACAATGCCGACCACAGGAAAGCACGCGGTCAGATTGCGTTTGGCGGTCTCGAACGCATCTGGCGGGAGGGGATCGTTTTGCACTTCTTCCCATCTCTCAATGTCAATGTAGCCGCCCATCATGCGCGTCTGCACATTGTCAACTCCTGCACGGCCCAAGCTCTGCACAAACTCCTCAAAACTGATTTTGTTGGAGACGATGGTCTCGTGCAAGTAATGGTGAGGAGTGCGAAGGCTGTAGTAATAGATAGAAATCGCCCGATCTACAGGATGGCGTAAAAACGTTAAGTACAGGGCAGGTTTCGTCATCTGAAGCCATTCATACACGCCAAACGGCAAGACTGTTGCGATGCACCTGATCTTGCGTTTTTGCTCGTCATTGAGGCCCATAAATTCGCTATAGGATTTCCGGTAGAGATCGGGGTCTCCCCGAAGATAATAGAAAGCGTCGGGGGGATACTGCTCGGCAACGATTTGATTGAGAGTCGTACCGGCGTTCTTCGTGATGTGAATGTATATCAATACGGTATCCGGGGTCACCGGTCGCCTAGATGCATCTTCGATCATGTAGTGTCCCTCCGCATGGACTGACCATATTGCATCTTTAGAAGCGTCCTGAAGCTGCGCGATTTCCTACCATGCCACCTGATAGATTCGAGTACCTTCCTGGTCGTACACCCGTTCGAGCAAGCCCTGCCGCGCCATCTGCTCGAACTTCGCGAGGCCGCCCGCGTCGTAGGAGGCGCGCTCCAACTCGCCGACCATGATGTACGAGACATCATACCGCCGGAGCAACTGGAGCGCCTGCGCCTCGTCGGTCGTGTTGTAAAGCGCCGCCACGTCCGTGGCGCGGTCCCACACCCACTGCTGCGGGACGGTGGTGCGCTGCTGGCGCTGGTGCCAGTTCCAGCCCAGCACGGTAGGCAGCCCGGTGTAAATCGACACGCGCGACCCCCAGTGATACTCCCCCAGTTGCGCCTCCAGAATCACGGGCGTGCCCCGGATGTTCTCCTGCAACCAGCGGATCGCGTCGTAATCCTCTTTGAGCGCGAAGTACTGCCCGTTCTCGCCGTGCGAGGCGTACTGCATGTAAGCCATCCCGTCGAGGGTGTTGGGCGCATCCGGGGACATGCGGTCGGTGAACTTGCCGCGCGTGGCCATAATCGGGTATAGCGCGCCCATTAACACCAGCGCCGCGAACAGCGCCATCCACGCGGCGCGCGGGACCGCCCACCAGCGCGCGACCGCGCGCCACAACCAGGCCGTCATCGCGCCGCCGGCGGCGCTGAGCAGCAGCCACACCTGGATGTAGAACTTGAAGATCGTGTTCTGGCGCCCGATGTCGCCCACCAGCACGACGAACTCCACGCCGAGGGTGAGCGCAATCGCCAATGCGACCGCCGCCAGCGCGACCTGCTTCTCGCGCCCCTGGTCGGGCCTGAAGAACAACAACAGCGCCCAAACCAGCAGCGGCGCGGCCACCAGCAAGGGGCGGTAGTAATTGCGGACCGGCGCGCCGGTCTCGTCGAGGCGCTGGGTGGGCAGCCCGACGAAAGCCAGGAAGAGCACCGCCGCGAGCAGGATCACCGCGCCGGCGGCGAACGCGCCCAGCCACCAGGCCTTGCCGCGTAGCGCCTCCACGCGCGTTTTGTGCAGCCAGACCACCGTCTCCCAGGCGAGCAGGCTCCCCGCAAGGAAGAGGAAGATGCCGTGCATATCGAGATAGGCCCAAAGCGGCGTCGTGTCGCCGCTCTGGTAGTATTGGATCGAGCTATACGTGGTGCCGAACCACAGGTTAAACGGCAGCACGACCAGCAGCGCCAGTCCCAGAAAAGCGACCACCCGCACCGCCCAGTTGAGCAGCAGACCCCGCGTCTGGGGCCGGAGGTGCAGGAAGTTTGTCAGGGTGAGCGCGCCCGCCGCCACCAGCGCCAGCAGTATCCAGGTGGTAAGCTTATTGCTCACCACCGTCGCCACCGTCACCGCCGCGACGAGCAAGCCCATCGCGGCGATCAGCCAGGCGTTTCCCTCGGCGGCGGCCCACGCGAAGGGCCAGCGCCCGGTCTGGGCTTTCAGGGTCAGGAAGCTGGCGAAGGTCAGCGCCCCCACTGCGACGACCATGTACGTCACCCAGTCCCAGTGATTGGTGGGGTCGAGCAGGCCGACGCTCAGCGCGCCGACGAAGAGGCTCAGCAACACCCAGGGCGCGCGGCGCTCTGTATCCGCGCTTTGAATCTCGCCCAGCGCCCACGTGATCGCCAGCAGCGTGACCGGCATGGCGATCATGTGCGCGTGCAGGTCCGCGTACAGGAAGGTGAAGAACGGAAATTCGTTGATGGCGTTGCCGGCGAAGGACTCCAGCACGCGCGTGGGCGCCCAATACCAGCGGTGCGGCGCAACCGACAGCACCCCGCCGGTGAGCACGGTACCCAGGCCGTCCAGGACGCTTTGCAGCGGCGGCAAAATCTCTTTGCCCGTCTCAGGCGCCCAGCCGCCGGTCCGCGCCAGCCCGCCGATGAGCACGCGCACTGTGTCCAGGTTGCCGAGGATCACGGCGAGGGTCAACGCCGCCGCGCCGGCCAGCCAGGGACTCGCGCGCCGGTTGACCCAGCGGTTCAACCCATCGCGGGGGGCGCGCGCCTTCAGCCCGGCGACCAGGTTGAAGGCGATGGAGAAGGCTCCGATCCCGGTGAGCGCCGCCAGCGTCGGGATGATGAGGTTGTACGCCTTCACGGGAACCAGGCCCAGCAGCAGCACCGGGCCGCCCACGATCACGTAGCCGTAATAGTAGTAATTAATGTACCCGCCTGCGAACCAGGGGTCATACGGCGGGAAGACCGTGCTGCGCAGCACCGCATTGAAGTACGCGAAGTCCATCGGCTTCTCGCCGCCGAAGCTCTGGTGCCACAGGTCCGGGTTGCCCAGGCGGATGAAGAGAAACAGCCCGAACACGACCAGCGTAATCGCGTCGGTGACCAGCATTCGCCCCCAGTGGCGGCGCACATAATCGAGGATGGCGCTATGCTTGGCGACGAAAGCCGCCATTCCCAGAATCCCAAGAATTACCACCCCCAAGGCAATGCCCGCCGCGTTCCACAGCGCCAGCCCGCTGCTCGCCAGCAGCCAGGGCAACCACGACACGAAGATCAACCCCAGCACGTTCGCCAACGGGTAGCCCTTGTCCGGCAGGCCCGGCAGCGCCGCGAACAGGAGCGGGAAGGCGAGCCGGCCCACGACCACGATCAGCGCCCACCACGCGAGCACGGCCAGCGCGTCGCTGCGGTTTATGGCGCTCTCCGAGTCGTAGCGCTGCGACCACGTGCCGCCCAGCGTTTGCCGCTGCCAGAGCTTGTCGGGCAACTCCAACGCGGTGGGCGCCTGGCTCACCTGGTCCGCGCGCGGGCGACCGGCGTTGGCGATCTCTTCCATGTCAAACTCGGCGAAGATCGCGCGTGTGCGCGCGGGGTCGTAGGCTTCGGTGCGGCGGAAGACCATCACGATGGGGTGGTCATAGACGTGCCAGGCCTCCTCGGCCCAGCGGTCGTTGAGTTCAAACGGGCCGACGCTGGGGAAGGACGTGAACGCCTCGACCAGCTCGTACCCCAGCTCGCAGGAGAAGAGCGCCTGGTAGTAGCGGATACTCATCGGGAAGCGAACCGGGTTGCGCGCGAGCGAGTCGTAGAAGCGGTTGCTGGCAATCGTGAGGTAGTCGGCGTTGTCCAGCACCCAGGTCATGATTTGCCGCTTTTGCTCGCTGTCCTCCAGCGACATATAGAGGCGGATGCTGTTGTAATAGCCCATGCCGAAGCCGTCCCAGCCGTCAATGTTGGTGGGCACGGGGTCGTCCCAGGGGCCTTCGTCGCCGATAATCGCGCCGGCGATGGTGACCGGCCCGCCGCTGACCACCTCGACGATGACGTAATAGGTCTGTCCTTCTGCGAGCGCGACCGGCTTATCCAGCACGATCTCGGCGGCGTCGCCCAGGGGGGAACCGCTCTGCGCAAAGTCGCCGGTGATGTTCCCTTCGGCGAGAATATTCTCGCCGCTTGCGGCGGCGATGGCGACGTGGAAGGTCTCCTCGCCGGCGTCGCGTTGCGGGTCGCCCAGGTGCGGGATGACCACGCTGGAAACCGTCCCGGCGACCGGCGCGGTGAACGAGAGCGAGGCGGGCTGGCCGTCGCCGAGCCACGAGGCGCTGCGAATCAGTTCGGCGTCGGTGTCGAGCGTTTCGTCGGTCGCGGTCTGCCAGAAGCCGTTATAAGCGTTCAGGCTGATGAGCCGCTGTGAGCCGTCGTCGGCCTGGACGTACATGCCGATGTCGCCGGGCACGTTGTCCCGGAACCAGCGCGAGGCTTCCGCGCGCGTGAACGTGCGGCGGTAGATGCCGGTGAACCCATAAGCGTATAGGTGCGTATAGATCAGCACGAAGGCCAGCAACGCCGCCGCGCCGGCGGTCGCCAACGGGCGCAGCCCCCTCACCCCAGCCGGTTTTACCTCACCCCCCGGCCCCCTCTCCATAAATGGAGAGGGGGAGTCGGCGCGCGATGAAGTCCCCTCTCCCCTTGTGGGACTGTAGTCCGGCAAAGCCGGGCTATAGTCCGGCAAAGCCGGGGTGAGGGAAATCCCCCGCACCATCTCGACCAGCTTCACTAGCGCCCACGCCGCGAACAGCGCCAGGAAGGGGTAGAGGATGATGTAGTAGCGCATACTCATCACCCATTGCCGCCCCTGCCAGCCGAAGTAAATCAATATCCACACGAACGGCAGGAGGTGGCGCGTCCAGTCTTCGCGGCCCCGGAGGATGCGCCAGCCGGCCCACACCCAGCCCAGCCAGGCCGCAATCCCCAGCGGCGTGCCCAGGCCCCACTGGATGATGTTGCCCAGCGGGAAGAGATAATGGGTGCGCATGGCCCACTGGTGGTTGGGCGGGAAGTCCACCTGCCCCGACACCTGCGCCTGCACCGCCTGCATCTGGCCCATCCACCTCTGGTTGATGCCGACGCCGAGGATGGTCGGGCCGGTGAAGGCGTAGGGTTGCGCGAGGCGAAACACAACCACCGACACGACCGCGCCCAATACCAACAACCCTCCGATGCGCGCAGCCAGCCGCAAGCGCTTCTCCGGCTCCATATCGAGTTCGAGCGCGGGCATCAGGCGCACCAACGCCGCCAGCGCCAGCGTCCCTGCGAGCGGGATCACGTTGATGCGCGAGGCCATCGCCGCGCCGAACGCCACGCCGAAGAGCGCGTAATCATACCAGTGGTTCTCGTCCATCGCGCGCACGGCGAACCACATCGCCAGCGCCACCGGCACGACCGTGAAGGCGTCGGTGGTGAAGAAGTGCGAAAGCTGGATCGCCAGCGCCGACCCGGCGTAGAACATCGCCCCCAGCAGGCCGACCCACTTGCCGTACAGCCGCCGCCCGATCAGGAACACCAACAGCACGGTGACCATGTCCGCGACCGCCGAAACGGTCCGCCCCACCAGGTGCACCCCGCCATAGCCGGTATAGATGTAATTGTCGGTGAGGTCGGCGTAAACGCTGGCTACCGCCTTGACCGTGAAGAGAGGCAGCGTGCCGTACACGTAAAAGTCGTAGCCGACGTTGTTGGGGTTGATTTGTGAGGCGTAAGTATCGAAGTACCCGCCGAGGTCGGTAGCGCCGAGCGCGCTGGCGACCTGCGTGAGGAAGCGCTCGTCGGGGTGGTAGCGGGTGTTCTCGTCCCAGTTCACGTTGATGAAGCGATACGCGCCCGCCACCACCAGCGTGAGGATGAGCAGGGCCGTGACGATTAGATCGCCCCGCGACACGCGAAGCTGGCGTCTCGCGCCGCGCGTCTCGGTGCGCGTTTCTCGGTACTCGACGCTCGAAGCTGGAAGCCCGGCGCTCTCCGCTGACTCCCGGTCTTCGCCGGCGGGATTTTGGAATCGGAACCCTGAATGCTCTTCGTCAACCATAGGCGGCTCGACAGGCGCGTTGCGCAGTGCGCTTCGTCAATCTGGGGCGCAGATTCACGTACATGGTTACACGGCCTTGCGCCAGATTCCTCACTGCGTTGGCGGAGGCGCGGGCGTGGGTTGTACTGGCGGCGCCCCTGGGAGCTGCTGATCCTGCGCCTGCTCCGGCGGCGGGATGACCGACTGGGCGCGCTCGACAGGGCCGGGGACGATGAACATGTAAAAGTCCTTGCTCTGGTCGCCGTCGGGCATGTGGTAGCGCGAAGACCGGCCTTCGGGGTACACGGCGTGCAGGTACTCGGCGGCGGCAGCGTCGGCCAGGTGGTAAAGGACCATCATCGCGGTGGTGCGTTGAATGGGGGCGTATAGGTTGATGTCCTTCACATCAATTAGCCGGTCCCGGTTGACCCAGTTGATGTCGCCGGCCTCGATGCCCACCGCGCGGTGGTCGAGCCAGTGCGGGTACGCGACGATGAACGCCGTCTCCATGCTGCCGATGCTGTCCGCGAAGCCGCGCACCACCGCGCCGATGGCGCGGTAGGGCTTGGCCGACAGGGCGTAAGACTCGCGATAGGCATCGAAGAACAGGATGTAGTTGTAGCTGGCCGCGCCGAAGACCAGCGCGATTGCAACCACGCCCGCGCTGAGGGCAGCCACGCGCGCCCGGAACGCCTGCCGCGCCGCGTCGATGATCTGGTCGAGCGCGTAGGCGGCCCACAGGTACACCACCGGCAGCGTGCCGCTGGCGCGCGTGGCGCTGGGGTTCTCGTTGGGAAAGGCGAGCGCCAGCGCCGACGGCAGCAACATGATCGCCGCGACGAAGACCAGCGTCAGGTCCACCGGGTCATGGCGGCGAACCAGGCGGGCCAACCACGCGGCCACGCCCAGCGCCAGCAACGAGACGGAGAGCGGGTCCATGTGCGGTTGGTTGGGCACGTTGCTGATCCACTGCACGTCGCCCTTCCAGGCGTACATCCAGATAGCGATGTTGTAGTTGTTGATGAGCTGTCCGACCGGGTCCACGTTCCCGGCGGCGACATCCGGCTCGCCGCCGAGCCGGCCAATCGTGCGCATCCAGAAATGCTCCGGGGACTCGAACATGAAGCGCGCCATCGGAACAAAGACCGCCAGCGCGATGAGGACCAGCGCGACGGAGTTGACCGCGTAGCGCCGGCGCTCGCGCCAGTCCCGCGCGAGGAGGAGGAACGCCAGCCCCACGCCGATGGTCACAAACAGCGGGGCCATGCGCATCGCCTGGTATGCGTAGACGCCCACGCCCAGCAGCAGGCCAACTTTCAAGAAGTCGGCGCGGCGGTTGCGGCGCATGGCGCGCGCCAGGTACACGAGCGCCAGCGCCATTAGCAGCGGCGTGAGCACGATGCGCAGGCCCATCCGCCCCAGGACGGTGTGCCAGTAGCTCACCGCCACGAGCGCCGCCACGATCAGCCCGACGCGCCGGCTCACAAGCTCTTTACCCATCCCGTACATGAGCGGGATGGTGATGACCGCCTCCAGCCCGGAGACGAGCTTGAGCAACGTGAAGTTGTAGGGGAGGCTCGTCAACCGTTGCGCCAGCGCTACCAGGTACATCTGGATCGGCTCGCGCCCGCCGTTGTTGGGGAAGAAGACCTGAGGCTGCGGGATGAACTCCGGCCCCAGGTCGCCGGACACGCGCGCCGCGTCGAGCAGCTTCTCCACGTGGTCGCTGGTCATCTCCGGCGGCACGCCCTCCAGGTCGCTGAAGCGGAAAAACGCCCCGATCAGCGTGACCGCGACCAGCGCCGCGAGCGTCCAGTCCACGCGGAAGGCGACGGTCGGCTCCTGGAGCCAGCCGCCCGCGCGCCGGAGCCAGCCCAGCCAGCCGGACAAGATCGCGCCTTCGGCGGCGGCGTCGCGCAACGCCAGCCACCACAGCGCCACGCTGAAGGCCCACGCCGCCACGCCGGGGGCGGTGAACAGGTTCCCGGCGGCTCCCTCAAACGCGAAGAAGGACAGCAGCAACGCCGCCTGCCCGGTCATCACGCGCCGCCAGCCCACGCCGAGGAGCAGGGCGACCAGGCTGCCCGACACGTAGAGCACCACCAGCGCTACCCACCCCAGGATGCCTAAGTCGCGGACCGGCGCGACGGCGAGCAGCACGAGCGTCGCCATGACCAGGGCGGTCACAGCCACGGCGATCATGTGGTGCGACGGCTGCCGCCTGACGAAGGTCGAGGCGAGCGTTTCCAGACGGCCCACTGCCGACCTGGCCGAGGGCATTGAGGCGGGGCGCCCGACGAGCGCGCCGGCCTCGACGACGGCGATCTCCCTCGCCGGCGGCAGCTCCGAGACCTCCGCTTCGACGACTTCCCCGGCCTCGGTTGGCTCGATCTTGGCTTCGGCGACCTCAAGCGCCGCCCCGGTGGGCGCGGCAGGTTGGACGGCGACCGGCTCACGCGGCGCAGCTTCGACGGGCACGATCTCGGCGGCGGAGAGTTTTTCTTTTTTGGCAAGCTCCTGGACAGGGGGCTTAAGCCCCCTGTGTATGCCCATCAAGCCGGCCAGCCGGCGGCGGCCTGCCGGGGCCGCTGCCACCCACGCCACGAACAACCACAAGATCATGCCGGCGCACACGACCGGCGACCCGTAGTAGAGCGTATCAGCGCCCCGGCGCGCCAGGATGCTCGCGCCCGCGAGCACACTGTCGCCGGCGACGGCGAGCAGCAAAGCCGCCCAGGCGCCCAGGAAGACCAGGTAAGCCCGGTGGTTCGTGATCCACAGCAGGTTCCCGCGCGCGTCCGGCTCTGAGGGGGCGCGCCCGGCGTGGGCGATCAACGCCGCGCCCAGCGCCAGATTGAGGATCGCCAGCGCCCCGGCCCAGCCCGCGCAGTCGCCCACCTCGACGCCGACGAAGGCCGCCCACACGATCATGGCGAGCGCGGCGACCAGCGTGAACGCGCTTTCGATCCCGCGCGCGACCCTGCTCCCCCGGACGCGCCCGCGCCAGAAACGATAGACAAGGACCGCCGTAGACATGAACCAGAACGTCAGGATGACCAGCTCCACCTGGAAGCCCGGCGCGCCGGCGGTCTGCGCCCACTGGATCGTGGCGAGGAGCGACAGCAGGGTCAGGAACCCCTCGGAATAGGGGAGCGCCCGCCTGGCCCAGCTTTGTCCGCGCGAGACGCCGTAGACGACCGCCGAGTTGCCGAAGACCCAGGTCCACAGAACCAGCGTCTGGACCTGGAAAGTCGCCGGGGGGTTGGGCGTGGAGGCCAGGACGATCAACAGCCAGAGCGCGAATGCGCATTGCGCGCCGTGCGCCAGCGCGACCAGCCGGACGAGCGGCATCGGCCTGGCGATGGCCCTGGGCTGCGCTTCTGCTCGCTCAGCCTGATCAACACGCGGCGCTTCTTCAGCCGGAGGCGGGGGAGTTGCGGCGGCGGGGGACGGAGGCGCTTCGACGACGGCGGGAGCGCCCGGCTCACCCTCTGCGGCAGGCAGGCCGCGCGCGATGTTGAAGAGGCGGCGGAAAGTCGGGCCGGGGTTGCGCCACAGCAGCGCCAGCGCCTCCCAGAGGGAGAGGCGTTCAAAAGGCGTTTGCTTTCCAGCCGGTTCCTCGCTGATGATGCCTTCAGTCATGACTTTCTTCCCCTCGTCCTGCCCCCCCAAGGGTTCAGGAGCGGACATTGTTGAAGCGCCGCTGAGGATTTTCAGAGGGCGCGGCGTGTCGCGCCCCTACATCTTCGCGTTTTGATTTTATCCCACCTGTCCGTCCTGCAACGCATAAAGGGGAGCAGCCCCCCTGAATCAACCCGGTTTTCGCGCTTTGACGGCAAGGTTCACGGTCGAGCGGCCTTCGGGTTCGCTCAACTTGTTGGGGCGGTCAAAGAAGTTGAGCACGGCCAGCCCCAGATTGATCGGGTTGAGCAGGCTCCCGCTGTTCTGCGCGAAAGTCAGACGGTCGGCGGCGGTCGCCAGGCTTCCGGGGAGCAGGCCGCTTTCCAGCAAAGGTTTGCCCAACCCGTAGACGAGGTTGTGGCTGAAGGGAAAGCAGAAATGCGTGAAGGCGCGCTCTTCCTCAACCAGCAGGCCGGCCTCGGCCACGACGCGGCGCAGCCGCCTGAGCGAGTATAGACGCACATGGTTGGCCCAGATGCCCGCCAGCGGCCCCTTGCTGATGTGCAGCCCGGTGAAGCCCTCCAGCAGCTTGTTGATCGGATCCCAGTAGAGGGGGTAGCGTTCGTTGGGCACGGTGACCGCGATCACGCCGCCGGGTTTGAGCACGCGCGCCGCTTCCCGGAGGCCGGCCACGTCATCTTGCAGATGTTCGAGCACTTCCGAGAGGATAATTTTGTCAAAGGTAGCGTCCGCAAAGGGGAGCGCGTACAGGCTGGCGTTGAGCACGGTTACATCCGGCAGGTGGCCAATGTTGCGCTGCGCCTTTTGCAGGATGTCCGGGTCGAGTTCGACGCCGACGAGCCGGCACTTGCTGACGTAGCGAAACAGGTTCAGGTAGTAACCGCGCCCGCACCCGCCGTCGAGGATCACGTCGTCGTCCTGCGGGTCAAGCCACGCGAAGACAGCCCGCACGCGCTTCTTGAAGGCCATGTCGGCCTCGTTGCGCGTCATCAGGTCGAGAGTCTTGTCGTCGATCATGCGCTGCGTCGTTTCCAATGGCAGGGACGGGGCAGCCTGCCCCCGCTTAAGAGGGCGCTGCGCCCCTACAACCCCGCAAATCACTTGCTGCGCGCCACCGCCTCGCGGAACACGCGCTCGTATCGGTCTATCGTCTCCTCGAAATTATACGCCTTCTCGATCACCGCGTGCGGCTTGATGTACTTCTCCCGGTTGGCGATCACCTCCACCACCGCGCGCCCCAGCGCAATCGGGTCGCCGGGCGGCACGGTGCAGCCCATCCCGGTGACGCGCACCGCCTCGCGCGCGCCGGGGATGTTGGTGTTGACGACGGGCGTGCCGCACAGCATCGCCTCCACCTGCACCAGCCCCAGGCACTCGGTGTCGCTGGGCTGCACCAAGACGTCGCACGCGGCATAGAAGTCGGCCATGAACTGCATGTCGTTGTGCAGGCCGAGGAAGATAAGCTGGTCGCCATACCGCTGCACCAGGTCGTAATGCATCTCCCAAGTGCTTTCATAACGAATATTGTACTCCCCGGCGAAGACAACCCGCGCGTCCGGGTAGGTCTGGTTGATGGTGTCGAGCGCGCGGATGAGCACGTCGGGGCGCTTCTCCTGCACGAAGCGGCCTGCATAGCCGATAATCGGGCCGCGGTTGCACGCCCAGATTGCGCGCAACCGCGCGGCGCGCTCCGGGTTGGGGAGCGGCATATCCACCGGCGGGTAGATCACCGAGACCTTGTCGCGGAAGGGGCTGAGGTAGTACGAGTGATCGGCGTAGTCGTGGCTGTAAGCGATGAGACGCGAGGCATAAGCCGCCAGCGGTTTGTAAAGCTGAAACATCGTGAACTTGATGAAACGGTTGAAGAGGCCGTCCGGCAGGATCAAGTCGCCGTGATGCGTGATGACGACCGGCTTACCGGCCAGCTTTGCCTCCGCAGCGATCAGAGCTGTCTCAAGCATGGGGACATGGACACTGATTACATCGCTCTGGCGAGCGAGCGCATAGAAGGCCCAGGGATACGCCGGCATCACCATGCCCCGGCTGATCTTGATCGGCGGCGTCCACAAGCGGATGACGCGCACGCCCGCGATCTCGTCGCGCGGCAAGAGGTTGCTGTAGCGCGCGGTGAGCACGGTCACCTCGTGGCCACGCCGCGCCAGCGCCTCAGCGATGCGCTGGACATAAATGGTCAGCCCGGTGCGATGCGGCACGTAGTACAGCAGGCAAATGGCGATTTTCACAGGTCCTCCGACGTTGGATGGAGTTTCATTGGGAGCAGGTGGGGTGGGTTCGTCTCACAACTTGACTGGTAGTGTTCCCGCGACCGTTGATCTTAATGGCTAAAACGTGTATGCGCTGGCCACCGGACACATGGACAAATAAGCGAGGAGCTGAACAAGCGGTCTCTGCTGGTAGAGTTAAAGTACTACCAACCCTCATGTCCCTGCACAAGCACCGTCGTCTCCCGCATCCAAAAGACGCGCGTCTCCTCGATTTCGACCCAGCGATACACCCATCGCGCCACCGCTGGCGCGAGCGTGATCGCTTCACTATCAATGTGGACAGTGGGCTTAAGTTCACTGTCCGGTGTAGACCTTTGCGCTGCCTCGCACGCGCCGAAGTCATTATGCCAGTATGCGCCGTGCAGCGCCAGCCCCTCCGCTTCGACGAACCAGGGCGCGCCCCAATAACCTGCTACATGGCGCGCAGGGTGTTTGCGCGGGATGACCGCCCCGTTTTCTGGTGTAAGGGCATGGCGTGCCGTGCCCCGGCATGATATTGGCGCGACCAACACGATCTCGTCACCCTCCCATGCTGTGAGACGGCAACGCGCCGCGTCGATCTCCATGCGCTTCTCGCTGTCGGACAAGGGGCTTAAGCCCCTTGTCTGGTATTTCCCGGAATGGATCGGGGCCAGGTCTTCGGGATCAAGCCGGCGCGCGTGCAACGCCTGCACCCAGCCGCCGGCCTCACCGTCGCGGTACCAGGCGTGGCCCCAATCGTCCGCCTGCGCATCGACCACGTGCAGCGTGGCGCCGTAGCCCATCCGCCCCAGCGCGGGCGCGTCGGGCAGGGGCCAGCGCCGCATCACCGTCACCGGCGCGACCACCTCCGCCCAGAACGGCGCATCCACGCGCGTGATGACTTCAGGCGGCGTGTAGGGGACCATCGGCTGCACCTGGCGCGCGCGCACGTAGCCGCCGCCGGGGCCGGGCACTTCATACCACCCATCGGGTAGGGTCGACTCATGCATAGCTTCCCGAAAGCTGCGCGCTTTCGGAGCGCTGAGGGCCAGAGGCAACACGCGGTCAGGATGCACGACCCGCACAATATCGGCGTCAGGCAACGGCGCGGCGCGGACAGCGACGGTCTCCAGGGCGCGCCCGGCGAACCTGACGCGCGGCGCGCCCCACCCAGCGCGGAGGGGCGGCAACGCTGCGCCGACGAGCGTCGCGCCGCTGAGCCGCAGAAAGTCGCGCCGGGAAAGGATCATGTCTCGGCCTCCGTCGCCTCCCTATCGACCTCTTCCAGGCCCACCACCTCCGGCAGCACGCCGAACGCCTGCAACGCGCGCATCAACTCCGGCCACGCGCCCGGCTGCACCTCCACGATGGTGTCGGCCAGCTTACGCCCCAGGTAGCGGTTGATCGCCGGCTCGTTTTGCAGGCGCGCCAGTTCCTCAGCGGAGCCGACCTGCATCACCACCGCGCGGCTGAGCACCACCGGCGCGCCGCCCTCGGCCCAGCGCTGCATCGCCTGGACCAGCGACTCCGGCACCTGGCCGTTGCTGACGCGCTTCAGAAAGCCCAGGATGTGCTTGACCTCAATGCCCTCGTCGCGCGCGCGGCGCAGGCTCGCGGCGCTGAAGCAGTAGACGTAGCCATCGTCCAGCGCCCCGACCCAATCGGTCACGCGCGCGAGCGTGAAGCGGTCGTAGCGGTTAAACGCGCGCGGCGCGGTCGCCACCCCGTCCGCCGCAATGGCGAGGGTGGCGCCGGGCGGGTCGGGCGACTCGTCCCAGGGCGCGAGTTCGAGCGCGGCCAGGCCTGCCTCGGTGAGGCGGAAGGCGTCGCTCTCCTCGTCAAGCTGAACCAGCCCCAGCCAGCACATCGGACCGGTGAGCATGAAACGGACCAACGCGCCGTCCACGCGGTCCCAACTCTCAAAGCCGCGCAGGTATTCGCCGGTCGCCTCGTCGCGGATGTACCAGCTATCCCACTCGCCGGTCGGGCGCTGGAAGTCCGGCGCTTCGTCCTTCACCATCGCCACGAACGAATCGACGGACCACCACTCGTCGGGCGACAGCATCTCCAGGAAATGGAAGAGCGCCTGCCGCGCCAGCAGCGGGTCGTTCTGCCAGCCGGCCCCCTCGAATACGAGGCCGGGCGTGTGGCGCAGGTCGTTCCAGGCCTGGCTCTCGCACCAGGCCAGCGCCAGCTCGCGCGCCTGCTCCGACCGCGCCGACTCCATCCACGTGCGCGCCGGCCCGCGCGCCAGCTTGAAAACCCCCTTTTCGTCCTCCTCGACCAGTTCCAACTCCACGATGAGGTTCAGCAACAGGGCCAGGCGCACGCGCTCCGGCGCGCCGAGCAGGAACCTGCGCAGGTACACCTGGTCCGCGCCGCGCAGCGGCCCGGCGACCGGGTGGAGTTGCAGATAGGCCAGGAGCGTGGTTACATCGTCTACAGCGGTGTCGTCCACGGGGAGCGGGTCATCGGGCGCGGAAGCTGGCTCAATCTCCCCGCCGGTGAAGATCGCATGGATCGACTCTTCGGTCGTTTCAGGCGCGTGAACCGGCGTTTTGAAGGGGAGCGCTGCGCGCAGGTCCGTGGGGATGTAGACGTAGACGACGCTAACACCCTTCTTGTCCTGGTCAAACGCGGTGGCGATCAGGCCGCGATAGTACAGCGCCTCGGCAGGGCCGAGGGGGTGGAGATAGGGAGCCTCTTTCTTGCGCTTGGCCGGCCCCATCTCGCGGATTTCCTTGAACAGGCGCGTGAACTGCGCGACGGTCATGCGCCCGCCGCTGGCGTGGAGAGTTTGCAGCGCGCCGCGCTCGTCCTCGCCCAGGCGCGCCCACACGTCGGCGGCGCGGTCGGGGTCGAGCATCGCTGTCGCCAGGTCGCGCGCAGCCTGGCGCGCGTTGCGCGCCGCGAGTTCCACGTCCCACCGGCTCGCAATCACCCGCAGCAGGTCTAGGTCATAGTCGTGTAAAGTTGGCTCCAACGCGCGCATAGGGGAAAGTGTAGCAGAAGCTGGAAGGGGAAGCAAAGCGGCGATGGGGCCATGCCCATTTTGCCCAATCCAATCAACCCTGCTAGCATGGGGCGGACTTGGCATTGGCTCAGAAAGTGTTTGAAAAGCCCCCTCACCCCCTGTCCCCCTCTCCCGTATGACGGGAGAGGGGGCAAAGATACCCCAAATCTGGGTTTATAATCCCCTCTCCCACAAGGGGAGAGGGGATTTAGGGGTGAGGGGA
>DAOTXU010000344.1:0-18965 GCA_034435135.1 Anaerolineae bacterium
GCTAAGGCCTTTCTCTACCTCACCCCCGTCTCGCCTGCGGCTCGACACCCCCTCTCCGCTTGCGGCTATAGTCCGGCGTAGCCGGGAGAGGAGGACGGGGGGTGAGGTGCCCGCCAACACGACAAGCACCACACGCACCGCGGTCGTTGGCTCAAAAGCTTGAATCACTTCCTTGTTATTGTTCCAGCCAGTAAACACCGTTGCAGTCCACTCTTGCCAGATGCTATCGGCGGGAGAGACCATGAGTACTGGCGGCTCCAACGCGGCAAAGCGTGTCACTCTTCGCGATATTGCGCGCGCAGCGCAGGTTTCGGTGGCGACCGTCTCGCGCGTGCTCAACAACCAGCCCCACGTCGATGACGCCACACGCCAGGCGGTGCGGCGCGCCGCCGAAGAGCTGGAGTACCCCCTCAAGAACCTGCGGCGTCCCTCCCAAACTGCACAAAAAGTTGTGCTCCTGAACCGCGAGCAGTCCCTACCCGCCAGCAGGGATATCAGCATCCTTGGGGGCATCGACCGGCTCATGGCGCTTGGCGCACAATCGTTTCTCGAAGGACAGTGCACCACCACCAGCGTGCGGCGCTCCCACATGCGCCCCGATGAGGCCTGGGAATATGCAGACGACCCCGACGTGGCGGGACTCATCCTGCTGGGCGGTGTTCAAGACCGCGACTTCGTGCGCGCATTGCAGACAGCCGGCGTGCCCTTCGTGGTGGCCGGCGCGCACATGCGCCCCCTGGAAGTGAATTGCGTGATGGCGAACTACATCCAGGGGATGGAGCAGGCGGTCGCCCACCTTGTCGAGCGTGGCCGGCGCCGGATCGGCCTGGTCAACGGGCCGCCCACGACAAACACGAGCGAGGAGAAGTACAAAGGGCTGCGCCTGGCGCTGAGCTTATACGATCTCCCCTTTGCGCCGGAGCAGGTCAGCGTGGGCGACTTTCTTTCCGAGGCGGGCCACGCCAGAACCCTGGAATTGCTGGAACAGACTCCAGACATGGACGCCATTATTTACTGTGACGATGTGGCGGCGATAGGCGGCCTGAGCGCTCTCAAAGAGAGCGGGCGGCGCGTGCCCGACGACGTGGCCGTCGTCGGTTTCCACGATTATGACATCGCCCGTTTCACCGACCCGCCGCTAACCTCGGTGCACTTCGATATGCGTCTGATGGGGGTCATGGCAGCGCGCCGGCTCTGTACAATGATGGACGAGCCGGACGATCAAAACTGGTTTATGTTGGTGCCTACCTCGCTGGTGGTGCGCGATTCCACCTGAGCGGACGCGCTCCGGCCATGCCGGTGGGGAGCGCAGGCATCGGAGGCGAAAGGTGTAGCAAGGCGGTTGGGCTTCACCAGCCCGCAAACGCACGGAAGACTCGGCTGCTGAGCGGCTTGAGTCACATATTGCGCAGATTTCTGACATCGAGGAGGCAATGATGAAAAAGCACTGGCTTTCCCTTCTGATCGTGGCGGCGTTGCTGTTGGCGCTGGCCCCTGTCGCGTCGGCGCAGGACAAGGAACCGGTCACGATCCGCTTCTGGCACCACTGGGGCGGCAACCGCGAACCGCTCATGCAGGAGCAGATCGCCGCCTTCCAGGAAACCTACCCCTGGATCACCGTGGAGATGACGTTGCAACCCTGGGATAACCGCCTGCAGACGATCCTCACCTCCGTCGCCGCCGGCGACCCGCCGGACGTGACCATGCTGGGGCGGCAGGACGTCCCCGGCTTTGTGGTGCAGGACGCGCTGCTGCCGCTGGATGAATGGATGGAACGGGACGGCATCACCCCGGACCTGTTCTACGCGGCGGAGTTTCAGGGCGCGCGGTACAACGGCCAGACGTATCTCCTCCCGCTGCCCACCGGCGGCGCGCTGAACATCATGTGGTACAACAAGGCCATGTTCCGCGACGCGGGCCTTGACCCTGAAGACCCGCCGGACACCTGGGAAGAACTGAACGCCGCCGCCGAGAAACTCACCATCGTCGAGGGCGGCTTCCTTGAGCGCGCGGGCATCCGCCTGACGGTCACCGGCGGCGAGGAGCCGGCCTTCCTGGTGTGGCTGCTGACCAACGGCGGCGACTGGATCAGCGAGGACCTGAGGACCATCACGTTTAACAGCCCGCAGGGTCTTGAGACGCTCCAGTGGATGGTCGATTTCACCAACACCTACAATGCCGGTTTTGAGGAACAGGAAGCCTTCTACGCGCAGACCGGCGAGTGGGAGAACGGCCCCTTCTACAACGACTACGAGGCCATTCAGATTAACGGCTCGTGGGAATACTTCAAGATCATGGAGTACGCGCCGGACATGGAACTGGGGGTTGCGCCCATCCCCTACGGCCCCAGCGGCGGCCCGGAGAATCGCGGCTCGGCCTACGGCGGCTGGGGCTATGTGATCCCGAAGAACGCCCCGCATCCTGAGGAAGCGTGGCTCCTGGTCAAATGGCTGACCACCGAGATGGAAGGCAAGGGCGGCTGCTGGTTCCTGCAACAGCAGAAGCGCCCGTCCCCGCTGATCGCCTGCAACGAAGACCCGGCTTCTGGCGAGGGCAACCCCCTCTTCCCGGACATCCTGAACATCATGGCGCAGGACACCTGGGTGCCGACGGCCCCGCCGCAGGCGCAGATTCAACAGGTCATCGTCCAGATGATGCAAGAGGCCATGTACGGCACGAAGACCGTTGAGGAGGCGCTGGCCTGGGGCGCGGAAGAGTGCCAGAAGCTCCTGGATGAGTTCTGGGCGCAGTACGGCAGTTAAGCCGCCCCCACCATTCACCGGACAAGGGGCTTAAGCCCCTTGTCCGGTTTGGAACCGATGCAGTCGCCATGCGCCGGGTGGGACCGGCTAAGGATACGGGGAGTGCGCGATGTCCACGACAACAGTAACCGCGAGGGGCCGGAGTCTCTTTCGCCTGGGGTGGCGAGAGCTGTCCGAGATGCGCCGCCGCGAGGCCATCCGGGGCTATCTCTTCATCTCGCCCTGGGTCATCGGGCTGGTGCTCTTCACCCTCGGCCCGTTCGTCGCCTCGTTTGCGCTGAGCTTCACGAATTACACCCTTCTCCAGCCGGGGCGCTGGGTAGGGCTGGATAACTACATCGAAGCGTTTACCAGAGACCCGCTGTTCTGGGTCTCGATGGGCAACACGGTGTACTACGCAGTGGGTTCGACCGTGCTGCGCATCGTGCTGGGGTTTGCGCTGGCGCTGCTGCTGAACGCCAAAGTGCGCGGCCTCACGATCTGGCGGACGCTCTTCTATGTGCCGTCCATCATCCCCATCGTCGCCACGACCATGATCTGGTCGTTCATACTCAACCCCCGGTTTGGCCTGCTGAACTACTTCCTCAGCTTCTTTGGGGTGGAGCGCATCCGCTGGCTCCAAAGCCCGGAGTGGGCCAAGCCGGCGCTGGTTATCATGAGCATCTGGTGGGTGGGCGGCAACATGGTCATCTTCCTGGCTGGCCTGCAAGGCATCCCGGAGGAGTATTACGAGGCGGCCAAGATCGACGGCGCGAGCGCGCTGCACCGGCTGCTGCGCATCACCATCCCGCTGATGACCCCAACGATCTTTTTCAACCTGCTGATTAACGTCATCAACACGTTCCAGGTGTTCACGCAGGCGCTCATAATGACCAACGGCGGCCCGCTAAACGCCACGCGATTCTTTATGTTGCACCTGTATGAAAATGCCTTCGTTTATACGCCCGCCCAAATGGGCTATGCGTCCGCGCTGGCCTGGATTCTGTTCATCATCATCTTCATCCTGTCGCTGACGATGGTGAAGACCTCGAACCGCTGGGTCTTCTACGGGAACTGAGGGAGGGGCGCATGGACACAGCAACGACGGTTGGGCGGCAGGCGACGGTTTCGGCACCGCCTCCCATCGGGCGCTATCTCGGCAAGGGGTTGACTTACACAGCGTTAGCAGTTTTGGGCCTGGCCTTCCTGCTCCCGCTCGTGTGGATGTTCTCCGCCTCGCTGATGACGCTGGATCAGATCGGCAAGTGGCCGCCGGAGTGGATTCCTGACCCGGTGCAGTGGGAGAACTACCGGACGGCGCTGGACCACTGGAAGTTCGGCGTCACCTTTGTGAACACCGTCATCATCACCGCGTTCACCATGCTCGGCAACCTGTTGTCGTGCACGCTGGTGGCCTATGGCTTCGCCCGGTTGCGCTTCCCTGGGCGCGAGACGCTTTTCCTCGTGCTGCTGGCGACGATGATGCTCCCTTTCGCCGTGACGATGGTCCCGCTGTACATCCTTTTCAACAGCATCGGGTGGGTGAATACCTTCCTGCCGCTCATCGTGCCGCACTTCTTTGGCAGCCCGTTCCTCATCTTCCTGCTGCGGCAGTTCTTCCTCACCATCCCTGAAGAGTTAGTTGATGCCGCGCGCATCGACGGCGCGTCGGAGTTTCAGATTTGGTACCGCATCATGGTGCCGCTGGCGAAACCGGCCATCATCGTGCTGCTGATTTTCTCCTTCCAGGGCGCGTGGAACGACTTCCTGCCGCCGCTGCTCTACCTGAAGGACGAAAGCCTGCGCACGCTGGCGTTGGGGTTGTATTACTTCCGGGCGATGCCCGGCCAGGGTTCGCTCTACCACGAGATGATGGCCGCCACCGTGCTCATGGTGGTGCCGATGCTGGTCGTGTTCGCGGTCTTCCAGAAGCAGTTCGTGCAGGGCGTGACTCTCTCCGGGCTGAAAGGCTGACATCGCAGTTTATCGGGAGGTCAACACGCAATGCACACGGAACATAACGGCCACTGGGAACCCCTGCCGCGCGAGGAAGTGATTAAGGCGCTGGAACGCCGAGGACCCATGCGCATTCCCCTGGTGCGCGCCAAGTGGTGGGGCGAGGGGCTGGTCGAGCAGTACGGCGACCGGTTAAGCGCGTTCGACCGCTACCCTGAGGACGTGGCCCAACTGTGGATTGAGCCGCTGGTCGTCGAGACGATGGGACTGTCCTGGGAGATTGACACGACGGGCGCGCATGACACGCGCTGCGCGCTTGACGACTGGAGCAAGCTCGACGAGTTCATCGAAAAGCTGCCCGATCCCGAAAATGACCCGCAGTTTGAGCCGCTGATCCAGGAGGCGGAGCAGGCGCGTGCGCAGGGCCTTTACACGATCTTCAGTTGGTGGCGGCTGTTTTTCGAGAAACCCTGGGGCATCCGCGGGATGCAGAACCTCCTGATGGATTACTACGTCGCGCCTGACGAGGTGCATCGGCTGCACGACGCGCTGTGCAACCTGTACTGCCGCTATATCGAGCGGGCAGTCCGCGACCTGAAGCCGGACGCCTTCTGGACCAGCGACGACCTGGGGCACCAGACGCAACTGTTCATGCGCCCTTCGGTCTTCCGCGCGTTCATCAAGCCCTACTACCTGCGCATCGGCGCGCTTTTGGAGAAACACGGCCTGCACTGGTGGCTGCACTCGTGCGGCAACAACACTGAGGTGCTCGATGATCTGATCGAAGCCGGCGTGGACGTGTTCCACCCGGTGCAGAAGGGCACGATGGATGAGGTCGCGGTCGCGCGCAAATACGGGGACCGGATGACCTTTCTGGCCGGCATCGACGTGCAGCACGTCTTGCAGGAGCGGGACCCTCAGGGCGTGCGCGAAGAGGTGCGCTTCCTGATCGACACGTTTGACCGTCCCGACGGCGGCATGTGCATCGCAGCGGGAAACGGCATCGTCGCGGGGACGCCTTTTGAGAACATCGAGGCGTTTCTCGACGAGGCGGTGCGCTATGGCGTTAAGCACCGCCGGCGGTTTGCATAAGAACCTGTCAAAACCTCAGCCAAAGTGCAAAAGTCCCTTGTTTTATGAGGGTGGGTGGAATATGCGCACCTATGCAGAACCTTCGCGTGAGATTCCCATCTTCGATGAAGTAGACCTGCTCGTGGTCGGGGGCGGCATGACCGGCGTCGCGGCGGCCATCACGGCGGCGCGCCTAGGGATGCGCACGCTCCTGGTCGAGCAGTTCAACTGTCTCGGCGGCACGGCCACCGCCGGCGGGCACAACCACATCTCACAGTTCCACGCCTGGGACAGCGACGAGCGCGTCGTCGGGGGCGTCCCCTACGAACTGGCTGCGCGCCTGGTGCGCGACGGCTACGGCACGTGGGACCGGGTAGGTTGCGTGGACTTCGACCTGGAAGGCATGAAGCTCACCATCGACCGCATGGTCGCCGAGGCCGGTGTGGACGTGCTCTACTACACGTTCTTCGCCGACACGCTGGTCGAGGACGGGCGCGCGGTCGGCGCCATCGTCCAGAACAAGTCGGGGCGCGGGGCGATCCTGGCGCACCGGCTCATCGACTGCACCGGCGACGGCGATGTGGCCGCGCGCGCGGGCGCGCCCTTCCAGCAGGGGCGCGAGCCTGACGGCAGGTGCCAGCCCACCACGCTCATGTTCACCATCGGCGGCGTGGACTGGCCGCGCGTCCAGGCGTGGCGCGGCGAAAACTACTGGAAGGAAGAGGCGTGGCTCAAGGCGCAGGCCGACGGCATCATGGAGCCGTTCCAGAGCGTCATCATGGGCTGGTGGCACACCGACGTGCGCCCTGACCAGGTGGGCGTCAACATGACGCATATGGTGGGCGTCGACTCGACCGACGCGCGCGCCCTGACCAGGGCCACCATCGAAGGCCGCCGCCAAGCGCACCACCTGGTCGCAGTGTTCCGCAAAGTCGTCCCCGGCATGGAGCGCTGTTACCTCATCTCCACTGCGCCGTCGCTCGGCCTGCGCGAGTCGCGCCGCATCCTGGGCGAGGTGATTCTCAACGAGCACGACATCCGCTCACGACGCGCGTGGGAGGACGCGGTGTGCTACGGCAGTTTCTACATCGATATTCACAACCTCGACGGCCCCGGCATGAGCAAAACAAGTTACTGGCCGGAGAAGGGCTTCCGCTACCCGATACCGTACCGCGTGCTGGTGCCGCAGAAGGTGGATAACCTGCTCGTGGCCGGGCGCTGCATCTCGGTGACGCACACGGCGCTCGGCTCGACGCGCGTGATGGTGACGTGCATGGCGCTCGGCGAGGCGGCGGGCGCGGCGGCGGCGCTCTCGCTGCACGAGGAGGTCGCGCCGCGCGCACTTGAACCGCAGAAACTCCGCGCGCAGTTGAAGCGGCAGGGCGCGATTGTCGATGAAGAAGGCATCATCGCTGCGAATTCGTGAGAACTTCTTTCATCGCGCTCTCCGCGCCTGTGTGATTGGACGCTGTTCCGAACAACATGCAGAAAGGTTGATTGTTGAATATGTCTGCAACAACGCCTCTCCACGTCAGCGGCGTCTTCCCTCATCTGTGCCTGAAAGCCGAGCTTGGCCCGCCGCGCACCGAGTGCGGAATCGGCGCGCTGTTCGCCTGGGCGGACCGGCTCTGGGCCGTGACTTATGTGTCCCACAAGGCGCAGTCAGGCGTGGGCACGGGCCTGTACGAGATTGACGAAAGCCTGAACATCGCCAAGCGGCCCGAAAGCTGCGTCGGCACGTACACGAACCGCATGGTCCACTGGGAGTCGAACCAGCTCATCATCGGCCCGCACATTATTGATGCCGACCGCAACGTGCGCACCGTGACGAGCCTGGTGGACGTGCGGCTGTGCTCGACCATGCGCCACCTCGAAGACCCGGAGCATAAAGTCTACATGCTGGGCATGGAGGGGGAGTTTTTTGAGATGGACGTGCACACGCTGGAGACGCGCCATCTCTTTGACCTGACAAAAGTGCTCGACATCCCGCGCTACGTGCATTTCAAGGCCGGCTACAGCGCGTTCGGGCGTGTGGTGGTCGCCAACAACACGTATGACGAGCGCGATTTCAGCCGCCAGGAAGCCAAAGGTCGGCTGGCCGAGTGGGACGGCGACAAGTGGACGGTTCTGGAGCGCACCGCCTTCAACGAGGTGGTCGGGCGCGGCGACTTCAGCGGCACGATCTTCGCTGCCGGCTGGGACAAGGCCTCGGCGCTCCTCAAGGTCTTCACAAACGCCGACAAGCAATGGCGGCGGTACCGGCTCCCCAAAGCGAGCCACACGTTCGACCACATGTGGGAGACGGAGTGGCCGCGCATCCGCGAGACCGAGCACGAGCGCTTGCTGATGGACTGTCACGGCCTGTTCTACGAGCTTTCGCCCTGGGCCTATGGCAACCGCGTGTGGGGCATCCGCCCGATTTCGACGCACTTGTGGGTGATGGGCGACTTCTGCACGTACCGGGGGATGCTGGTGCTGGGATCGGACAACGCCAGCCCGCACGGCGGCGCGAATCACCTGGCCGGCGAGCCACAGTCGAACCTGTGGTTCGGCAAGACCGACGACTTGTGGCGTTTCGGCAAGCCAGCAGGTTGGGGCGGCCCGTGGTGGGATGCCGAGGTCGAGGCCGGCGAGCCGTCCGACCCGTACCTGATGACCGGATTTGACAAGAAAGTGTTGCACCTGAAACACCAATCCGATGACAAGGTGCGCTTCAGTGTCGAAGTGGACTTCCTCGGCGACGGCGACTGGGCGGTTTACGACGAGTTCAAAGTGTCGCCGGGCCGGTACGTGCACCACGAGTTCCCATCTGGCTACAGCGCGCACTGGGTGCGCGTCACTGCCAACACGTCGTGCACGGCGACGGCGTACTTTACGTATACGTGAGTTCACGCGCATGAGCTTCCCCAAAGCTGGGAGCTTTCGGGAAGCTCTAAGAGCCTTAGCGCTTATCCGACAAGTTCCGGACAGGGGGCTTAAGCCCTCTGTCCGAAGCGACAAGAGTGGTTTTTCGGACTAGCGACCGGACATCGGACAATTGTTCTATGGTTTTATCTCGCCTGTCTTGGTTTTACCGCACCCCGGCTTCGCCGGACTATAGCCCCCGTCCCCCTCTCCGCCCGCGGAGAGGGGGAGTCGGTCCGGTTCAGCGTCTGCAGTCCCCCTCGCCATTGCATGGAGAGGGGGACTGCCCGAAGGGCGAGGGGGTGAGGTAAGAGAATACCAGAGCCTTTTTCTCGAACATGCGTTCAGTGTCCGGTAGCTAGGACAAAGGTCACACTTTCCGCCTGGAATATAGACGCGCCAGGTTAAGGCCGTGTTATCGCATGTTGAGCTTCCCCTTATGGTTTGCCCGTTTCAAGCCGATAAGTGCCCTATCTGTTGGCGCGGCCTCTTATTATACACCAGATATAGTGGGCCGCTTCTTGTTGGGCCTTGATCCCATGCTGACGGGTTGTTCGGAAGACGATAGGTAGTTGCTGCCTCATCTGACTTGCACTCCCGTGCATTTTCATGCATAGTAATCATGCTGCCGACCCCGCAACAACCGACCCCCGACGTTTGCGTTACGGGCAGACATGAAGCAACAAATCATCCAGCTTGAACGACACGACGACGTGGTCTCCGTCCGGGATCGGCTGGGCTTTCTCCAGGCCGACAGAGTCCTTTTGGTCTGGCCGGAACGCGGCTCCATCCTCCAGCGCCGGCTTGACCTGGTGCTGATCCAGCGCGAGACGTCGCGCATGAACGCCAAGCTGGGGCTGGTCACCGACGACTTCACCGTCATCGAGCACGCCGATGAACTGAACATCCCCGTGTTCTATTCCATCAAAGAGGCGCGCAGCGCGCGCTACTGGCGCGGCGAGCCGCAATGGTTGTTTACCGGGCGTGGGGATCGTCCGCGCGGCGAAGGTCCCACCGCCGCCGCACTGATCGCCGAAGGGTGGCGGCAGCCGGTCGCCCTGCCGCCGGAGTTCGTCGCGGCCCGGCGCGTGCTTGGGTGGATCATCTTCGCGGCGGTGGCGGCGGTGTTCCTCATCGGGCTGTACATCGTCGCGCCGGGCGCGCACATCACCCTCAAACCCGCCGCCGACCAGATCTCCGTGACCGTCCCGGTCGTCGCCGACCTGGAACTGAAGGCGGTCAATCTCATCGACCGGGCGATCCCGGCGCGCATCGTGGGCGTCGAGGTCGAATGGAGCACGTCGGTCTCAACGACCGGCAAAGTCACGCAACCGAGCACGCCGGCGAAAGGCAAGGTCATCTTCAGCAACCTGTTCGCTGAGGAGGTGGTCGTGCCTGCCGGCACGGTAGTGCGTACCACCGCCGCTGACCCGGTGCGCTTTCAGACCACGCAGGAGGTGATTGTGCCGGGGGGCATCGCCTCCAGCGCCGAAGCGCCCATCGAGGCGCTGCCGGAGTTTGTGGGGCTGGTGGGCAACGTCGAGGCGAACCTCATCAATCGCGTTGAAGGACCGCTCGGTGTGCGGCTCGGCGTCGCCAACCCAGAGCCGACGCGCGGCGGCGGCATCACCGAGGTGCCGGCGGTCGCCAAAGAGGATTACGAGCGCCTCCGCGCGGCGCTGCTCCAACAGTTGCAGCAACGCGCCTACGCCGAGATGTCGTCGCCGGAGTGGATCAGCCCGACCGAGTTCATCGCGGTGGACTCGCTGGCGGTGGTGCTGGTGCTGGCAGAGGACTACAGTGAGTACATCGGCCAGCCGGCGGAGAGCGTGAGCTTGGAGATGCGCGTCGTGGTGCAAGGCGTCGTGGTGGATGAGCAGTACGCGCGCCAGGCAGCCTACGCCGCGCTCGCGGAGCGGGTCGGGCGCGGCTTTCGCATCCTCGATGACACGCTCACGTTCGTGCGCGGCGACGAGTTGGGCGTGGACGACGCACGGCGCGTCACCTTTCTGATGACCGCCGCCGGCGACGTGGCCTCCGCCATCAACGAGGACCGCGTGCGCGAGCAGGTGGCGGGCCTCCCGGTGGACCGCGCCGTCGAGAACCTGAGCGCGGCGCTCCCGCTTAAGCAGCCGCCGCGCGTCGAGCTTTGGCCGGACTGGTTTGGCCGCCTGCCGCTCCTGCCCATCCGTATCGATGTCACGGTAGACTATTCTCGCTGATGGAGCGTGCGCCTCCCCAGCTTCGCAGACAGGGGGTTAAGCCTCTTGTAGAGGACTCTTTACTGTTCAAATGGCGCGCTGGCTTGGCATCGATCACGGACTGAAGACGCTCGGCGTCGCCCTCTCCGACCCGACGGGGGCGCTCGCGCGCCCGCTGACGATCATCCGCCGGCGCTCTAAAGTTGAGGACTTCGCCGAACTTGCCCGCCTTGCGGCTGAGCACGAGGCCGAGGGGATTGTCGTCGGCTTGCCGGCGCAGCCCGGCGCGGCGCGCGCGAAGCAGGCCGCGAGCGCCCGTCTCTGGGCCGGGCGGCTCGCAGCGGCGATAGCGCCGGTCCCGGTGTGGCTGTGGGACGAAAGCTTTTCGTCGCTGGAGGCCGAGCGCTTGCTCAGCGAGGGCGGGCGGCGGCGCGGCCCCGACGCGCGCATCGACGACGCGGCGGCGGCGGTGATCCTCCAGAGCTTCCTCGACGCGCGCCGCGAGAACCCCGACGCCGGCGAGCGCGTGTCGCCAGTTGCGAGTTAGCGCGGGTATAATCGTCCCAAATGTTAACCGCGAATAACACGAATTACACGAATAAAGACTCTGAATTGGTGTTATTCGTGTAATTCGTGGTTTATTTCTGCTTTCTTCTTTGAGCATCAGCGCAGTGGCGACTCAACAGACCCCCTCTCAAGGCCAACCATCGGCGCAACGCAGACGTTCCCGTTCGCGCGCGCGTGGCATGGGCACAGGCGCGCGGCTGGTCGTCGTGCTGGCCGTGTTCGCGCTGCTGGTGTGCGCGTGCGGGTTTGCAGTCACGCGGCTGCTGGCGATCTGCATCCCGCAGCCAAGCATCCCCGCGACAGCGGACCTCAATCCGCTGGAAGCGTTTTATCTGAGCACCTACCTAGGCCTGCGCGCGGGCGATCTACAATCGGCCATTTCCCCCGACGCCGAGCCAGTGCGCTTCGAGGTGGCGCCGGGCAGTTCGGCGGCGGACGTGGCCGACCAGCTGGTCCGGCGCGGGCTGATCGCCGACGCGACGTTGTTCCGCAACTACGTGCGCTACACCGGGCTGGACTCGCAACTGGAGGCGGGCCGCTTCAACCTGAGCGCGGCGATGACGGTTCCCGAAATCGCGCAGGCGCTCACCGAGGCGCTCAGCCCAGATGTGATCGTGCAGGTAATCGAGGGCTGGCGAGTGGAGCAGGTCGCCGGGGCTATCGACGCCGCCGAGGGCCTGGCGTTCACCGGCGCGGATTTCCTCGCAGTCGTTGGGCCGGACGGGGAGCGCCCGCCGCAGTTTGACTTTCTCGAAAGCCTGCCGCCGGGCGCGTCGCTGGAGGGGTTCCTGTTCCCCGATACGTACCGCGTCGCGCCGGACGCCTCCGCCGCCGACCTGCGCGACCTGATGTTGGAGCAGTTCGGCGCGCGCGTCACGCCGGCGATGCGCGCCGACGCGCAGGCGCGGCGCTTTACGCTCTACGAGGTGGTGACGCTCGCCTCCATTGTGGAGCGCGAGGCGGTCATCCCGGACGAGCGCCCGACCATCGCGGGCGTGTACCTCAACCGGCTGGCGCAGGGGATGACGCTCGACGCCGACCCGACCGTGCAGTACGCCAAGAGCGCCTCGACGCCGGGCGAGTGGTGGCCCAGCCTCACGCGCGACGACTACACGGACGTGACCTCGCCTTATAACACGTATCTCAACGCCGGGCTGCCGCCGGGGCCGATTGCCAACCCCAGCCTCTCGTCGATTGAAGCGGTGATTTACCCCGCCGCGACGGATTACCTCTACTTCCGCGCGTGCGACAGCAGCGGTCGGCACGTCTTCTCGCTCACGTTCGAGGAGCACGCCGGGGCGTGCGACTAGGGGCCTAGAGCGCCGCCAGCACCCGGTCGGCGCACTGCCAACCGGAGGCCAGCGCTGCGCCCGCGTTCGGGCCGATCAGGTAATCGCCGCAGAAGTACACCGGGCCTTCTTCCGGATTCTCCTTGAAGGCTTTGAGTGCGCTCAGGTAGCCCACCGGGAACTTCGGTACTTTGTGCGCCCAGCGGTAGACCATCTGCTCGCGGATTTTGCCCGCGAACGCCGGGACCGCGCGGACGACCTCTGCGGTGATGATCTGTTTCAGCTCGTTATCGCTCATCGACGGGTCATAGAGGTACGCCTTGAGGTCGCTCATGGCCCACACGCGACCGTCCGGTTTGCGCTCCCAGCCGAGCGCGCCGATCCGCCAGCCTTCCTTGCGCGGGAACATGATCCCGCCCTTGTCCAGCGCCGGGTCGTCGCCCTCGGCGAGGTGATACACCACCCCGACCCGGCTGTAGCCCACCCTGGGGAAGAAACGCCTCCAGGCGGGGCGCGGCTCGTCGAACAGGTTCAGCACGCCATCGCCCGGCGCGGCGACGAGGACAATCTCCGCGTCAAACGACCTACTTTGCCCATCCACCTGGCAATGCACGGTCGCGCCGCTGCCATCGGCGCGCAGGACAACGCGCGAAACGGCGGCGTTGCACGTCACGTCGAGCCGGCCCGCGAGCGTCTCCGGCAGGAGGCCAACGCCGCCCTCGAACGTGTACAACTTCTGGCCGAGATAGCTGCTGAATAGCAGAAGGAGCATCTTGGCGGAAATATCGTCCGGCGTGTAGCTGCAAAACACGTCGAACGTCGGCTCGACCCAGTACTCAAACATCTCGCCGCTGATCTTCTCGTAGAAGAACGGCTCCATGCCGACGGTGTCGTCCCCCGGCGCGATCTCTGGGCGGTAGACATCCCCGCGACCAGAGCGCAGCAGGTAGGGGATTAGCTTGACCATGCTCAGCCGCGCGCCCAGCGAGACGCCTTTCCACCTCAGGTACGAGGGGATTGACATGAAGTTGACGGGGTGGACCGTCCCGCCCCGCATGACGCTGACGTTAAAACCGGTTTGCTCCTCGCTGTACTTGATGAGCTTGTCCTCAACCCCCAACTGGCGCACGAGATCGAGCAGGCGGCGGTCAGCGCTGGTGATGAACTCCGCGCCGGGGTCGAAGCGAACGCCCTGCCACTCGATAGTAATCATGCGCCCGCCGACGTGATCGCGCGCCTCCAGCACGTGCACCTCGTGCCCGGCCTGTTGCAGGCGATAGGCGGCGGTCAGCCCGGCGATGCCCGCGCCGATGACGACGATTTGCTTCGCGGCCATACCTCCTCCGTTACAGCGCTTCCAGCATGTCATAGAACAGCGGCAGCGGCTCCACCGGCGACTCGCTCAGCGTCGCCGCGCCCGCCAAAATAGACTTCGCCTCGTCCAACCGGTTGGGATCGTTGGCGTGCACGGTGAACAGCGGCGCGCCGGCCTGCACCGGGTCGCCCACCTTGCGGTGCACGATCACCCCCACCGCGTGATCGACCGGGTCGCCCTTCTTTTCACGGCCCGCGCCCAGCGCCATCGACGCGATTCCCACCGCGCGCGCGTCCACCTGCGCGACGTAGCCGCTCCGCTGCGCCGCCATCGGCTCGACGATGTGCGCCTGAGGCAACCGGTCCGGGTCATCGACCATGCGTGCGTCGCCGCCTTGCAGTTCGACCAGCTTGCGGAAGCGGGCCAGCGCCTCGCCGTTCTGCAACTTCTCCTGCATCAGGGGCCTCACGTCCGCCAGCGCCGGGTCTTGGCTCAACCCGGCGAGGCGGAGCATGTGCCCGGCGACGACCAGGCAATGCTCGCGGAGGTCCGCCGGGCCCCCGCCGTGCAGCGTTGCGACGGCTTCGCGCACTTCCAGCGCGTTGCCTACCGCCGCGCCAAGCGGCTGGTTCATGTCCGAGATGAGCGCGACCATCTTGCGCCCGGCGTCGCGCCCGATGTCGAGCATCAGCCGGGCGAGTTCGCGCGCCTTGTCCACGCTTTCCATAAACGCGCCGTGCCCAGCCTTCACGTCGAGCACGATGCCGTCCGCGCCGGCGGCGAGCTTTTTGCTCATGATGCTGCTGGCGATGAGCGGCACGCTGCTGATGGTCGCAGTCACGTCGCGCAGGGCGTAGAGCTTGCCGTCGGCGGGGGCGAGATCGACGGATTGGCCCGACAGAACGATGCCGTGCTCCTTAAGCTGGCGCAGGAACTCGCTGGTGCTCAGGTCGGCGCGGTAGCCGGCGATGGACTCCATCTTGTCGAGCGTCCCGCCCGAAAAACCCAGCCCGCGCCCGCTCATCTTGCCCACCGGCACGCCGCACGCCGCCACGAGCGGCAGCACGACCAGCGAGGTTTTGTCGCCGACGCCGCCGGAGGAGTGCTTGTCCACCGCGAAACTGACCGCCGACGAGAGGTCGAGCATCGCGCCGGAGCGCGCTATCGCCAGCGCCAGGTCCACCGTCTCGCGGCGCGACATGCCCCGCAGGTAGACCGCCATGAGCCAGGCGGCGATCTGATAATCGGGGATCGCGCCGCTGGTCACCCCTTGGATGAACCAGTCGATCTCCCCGGTCGAGAGCGCCTCGCCGTCGCGTTTGCGGGCGATGATGTCGGTCGCGCGCATGGGAACCTTTTCCTGCCAGTCAACCCCGATCGGCCACAGGCATTCATTATAGCATCAGGGCGTGCAAAACCTGGCACGAGTCCCTTGACCACAGTTCCGACGGCGGGTAAGCTCTTACGCGAGACCCATCACGCGCGACGAACGGAGCCAGCCTATGCAGCAACCGCCTGAACCCGAAAAGCCCTCTCCGGCTGACCTCATCCGGCAACGCCAGGAGCGCAGCCGGACGCTGATCTTTGTCATTCTGGGCGTGGTGGTCATTGGCGTGGTTGCCCTGCTGGTGAGCCTGTTCAGCGGGCCGCGCTCGGCGTATGAGGGCATCCCCCAGGCTACCAACGCCAGCGACGGCGCGCCCGTGCTCGGCGACTGGCAGCGCGCGCCGGTGAACCTCACCGTCTTCCTCGACTTCTCCGACATCGGCTCGGCGCGCCTGCATAAAACCCTGCTGCAACTGGTTGATCCCTACCTCCGGCCCGGCAAGGCGTTTCTGGTCGTCTACCTGCTGACACCGTTCGGGCAGGCCGGCTCCCTGCTGGCTGCCGAGGCTGCCTACTGCGCCGGCGAGCAGGGCGCTTTCTGGTCGATGTACGACGCGCTCTTCAACCTGTGGGAGCGCCAGTTCGAGTTCTATGGCCGGGTGCAGGCGCCGTCGCCCACTTACAGCAACGCGGAGATCACGCTGGCCGCGCAACAAGTCCAGATCGACCCGCAGCAGGTGTCGGCGTGCATCAGCGAGGGCCGCCAACGCGATGCGCTCGAAGCCGGCCTGACCGTCGCCACCGACATCGGACTCGGCACCATACCGGCGGTGTACCTGAACGGTACGCCCCTGACCGACGCGGAGGGTCGGCTTGTCGGCGAGCCGACGCTGCAACAACTGGAAGAAGCGCTCAAGGCCGCGCTGGCAGCCGCACAGTAAAGGCTTGACAGAGGCCCACAATTACAGTATATTTAGTGTATGAAAGACACTATAAACACCCAACCGACAGAACGGATCGAAAAAGTGTCCCTGCGTGACCACCCTACCATCGCGGTCGATGTCGTCATCTTCGCCCTGCGCCCCAAGCCGCCGGAGTTGGAGCATCC
Source organism: Anaerolineae bacterium (assembly GCA_034435135.1). Taxonomy (GTDB): domain Bacteria; phylum Chloroflexota; class Anaerolineae; order Aggregatilineales; family JAFGMM01; genus JAOSJO01. The sequence continues at coordinate 16,479 of DAOTXU010000344.1, forward strand.
CACCGACCTGGACTTGCAGGTGTTGCTCATCCGACGTGGGACGCCGCCTTTCAAGGGGATGTGGGCCATCCCCGGCGGCTTCGTGGAGGTCGAGGAGTCGCTGGAGGACGCGGCGCGGCGCGAACTCGCCGAGGAGACCGGCGTCACCGATGTGTGGCTGGAGCAACTGTATACCTTTGGCGCGCCGAACCGCGACCCGCGCCGGCGCGTCATCAGCGTGACGTATTACGCGCTGGTGTCGGCGGGCCAGCTTGACCCACACGCCGGCTCCGATGTGACCGAGGCGGCGTGGCATTCCATGTATAACCTGCCGCCGCTGGCCTTCGACCACACCGAGATTCTGGACTATGCGCTGCAACGCCTGCGATACAAGATCGAGTACTCGGCGGTGGCTTTCCAACTCCTGCCGGACGAGTTCACTCTGCGCGAGTTGCAGGAAGCCTACATGGTGATCCTCAACGACTACGAGTTGGACAAGGCCAACTTCCGCAAGAAGCTCCAGCGCGAGGGGAACGAGGTGGTGGAACCGACCGGGCGCTTCCGCGAGACCGGCGGCAGGCCCGCCGAGCTTTACCGCTTCCGCGAGGACGCCAAGCTGGAGATCAAGGCGCGGCGGTTGTTCCCCTAGCTCCAGACGCTCCGATACCCTACGACGGATCCAGTGGGCTTAAGCTCACTGTTCTTCTATAATATGCTGAGCCTTGAAGCGCCGGTTTTCACGTGAGCAGTTGGGGAATGCGTTATGGATACCGAGACGTTCATCACCAAGAGCCGACCGTTCATCGCGTGGCTTGTGGACTGGTATAACAACCTGGAAACCATCACCCTGGACAGCCTGACCGGCGACCCCTCGAAGGTAGCGATTCTGTCGGTAGATGTGATTAACGGGTTCTGCTACGAAGGGCCGCTCGCGTCGGCGCGCGTGCGCAACATCGTCGCGCCCATCACCGCGCTGTTTGAGGCGGCCTGGGCGCGCGGCGTGCGCCATGTGGTGCTGTCGCAGGATGCGCACCACCCGGACGCGGTGGAGTTCGCGCAATGGGGGCCGCACTGCATTCGCGGCACCCGCGAAGCCGAGACGGTCAAGGCGTTCAAGACGCTCCCGTTTTTCGACCAGACGACGATTTTCGAGAAGAACTCCATCAGTTCGTCGATTGACACCGGCCTGGGAGAATGGCTCGACGACCACCCCGAAATCGCCACGTTCATTGTGGTAGGCGACTGCACCGACCTGTGCACGTATCAACTGGCGATGCACCTGCGCTTGCAGGCCAACGCGCGCCAGTTGGGCGGCGTGCGGGTGCTTCTGCCCGTCAACTGCGTCGAGACCTATGATCTCCCCGTGAACGCGGCGCAGCAGGTCGGCGCGACGCCGCACGACGGGGACTTTATGCACCTGGTGTTTCTGTATAATATGATGCTCAACGGCGTCACGGTCGTGCGGCAGATTGCCCTGTGAGTTATCCCACCTCTGCAAACTTTGCAACCGTATGACCATGAACCGATCCGAAAAGTCAGGGACAAGGAGCTTTAGCCCCTTGTCTGACCCGATTCGCGCGGGGTTTCGGACAGATTCTCCCCGGACCCGCATCAGCCAGATGGTCGCTGCCTGCCTGCTGATGGTCCTGCTCGTCGCCTGCGGGCCGGCGGACTACCTGCTCGCCCCCGACCTGCCGCCAGCGCCGACCGGCACGATCACCCCTTGGAGGCCGGTCGCGGTGCGCACGGCGGCCCCAACCCGCCCGCTCGACAACAGCGCGCTGATCGGCGTCCCCTGTGCGCCCCCGTGCTGGCAAGGCCTCCAGGCCGGCGTCACCACCGCCGACGAAGTGAAACGCTTTCTGGAGAACAGCCCGCTTGTGCAGGGTTGGGAAGGCGAGACCACCCCGGACGGCGACGAAATTTACCGGTGGCAATGGTCGCCGCCAGTCTCCGCCGGGAGCGACCAGGCCAACGAGATGCGCGTCCGCGATGGCGTGTTGCTCAGGATCACGTTGCAGCCGGACACCCCCGTCGCGCTCTCTCAAGTGGTCGAGACGCTCGGCGCGCCCATCTGGACCGATGCGCCTGACGTAACTGCCGATCAGCCGGAGCAGACACTCCATCTCTACTACCCCGAACACGGCCTGCTCGTGGTCGTGGGCGGGGTGGAGCGCGCCGCGGACGGGAGCGCCATCTGCCCGTCGGCGACGGCTCCGGTGGCCTGGCTGGTGTATCTTCCCGCCGGCGCGATTGAGGACGTGGTGGCCGCGTTTTACGACTTGCCGGCCCTCCAGGAGGCGGCGCTGGCCCGCCTGCGCGAATGGGACGGCGTTTCCTGCCTGGCGCTCGACGAGTGACCCCCCGGACTCTACAGAGTTGGGTGGGGAAGAGAAAACAACCGTCTAGCTACCGGACATCGAACAACTGTCCTATAGTTTCTGCTACCCTATCCCGGTTTTACCTCACCCCCCGTCCCCCTCTCCGCACGCGGAGAGGGGGAGTCGG
>DAOTXU010000345.1:0-6240 GCA_034435135.1 Anaerolineae bacterium
TCCGCTTGCGGAGAGGGGGTGTCGAGCCGCAGGCGAGACGGGGGTGAGGTAGAGAAAGGCCTTAGCACGGCCAGCTGTTGGCGTAAGTTTGAATCAGTTCAAGGAGAAAAAACGATGTCTAGCCTCGAAGTACGTATTGTGCGGCTTGAACCGATGTGGGTAGCGTCTGCGCATGGGTTCGGCGCAAGCCCAGAAGCGATTGCATGGGACAAAATCCTGGCGTTCGCCGAGTCGAAAGGACTGCTCAACACGGCGCACCGCTTCTTCGGCTTCAACAACCCGGACCCGTCACCGGGCAGCCCGAACTATGGTTACGAGCAGTGGATCACGGTAGGCCCCGATGTGCAGGCGGAAGGCGACATCGAAATCAAGGACTTCCCCGGCGGTCTCTACGCGGTCACGCGCTGCAAGCTCAACGACATCACCTCGACGTGGCAACAACTGGTCCGGTGGGGCGAAGAGAGCAAGTACCAGTTCGGCAGCCATCAATGGCTGGAGGAATCCATCACGCCGCCGCGAACCCCGCTTGACGAGGCCGTCATGGACCTTTACCTGCCGATTGTGGGATAGCGAAGCGGCGTCAGTCGGTTCAATAAAAAAACGCCGCCGGATCGCATGTCGCTGTGATCCGGCGGCGCTTGCTTTTGATTCTCGGCTTCCGGCGTTACAAGATCAGGTAAGCCACCGGATTGACCGGCGTGCCGCCCAACTGGATTTCAAAGTGCAGGTGCGGGCCGCTGCTGTTGCCGGTGCTGCCCACCGCGCCGATCACTTGCCCCGCCGAGACGCCCGCCGCGCAGCGCACGCTGACGCGCGACAGGTGGCCGTAATACGTCTGGAAGCCGTTGCCGTGGTCGATGACCACCAGGTTGCCGAAGCCGCCGCTATGCCAGCCAGCGAACACCACCGTGCCGCTGTCGGCGGCGTAAACCGGCGTGCCGGCGACGTTCGCCAGGTCCACGCCGCTATGGATACCGGGGTAAAAGTCCTGGAAGAAAGTGTAATCGCTCATCGGCAGCGAGAAGACGCCGCTCCCCGCGGTGTGGACGTTCACCAAGCCGCAGGTGCCCGGCCCGCCCGTCACGCGCACCGCGCCGCCGCCCGCGCCGCTCCCCTCCACCACGACGCTGCGCGACAGCAGATCGGGCAGCTCGCCCTCGCCGCCGGGGATCACCAGCCGGGTGTTGGCCGGCGGCTGGGTTTCCGGCGAAGCGTCGCCCAGGTCGTTGTACTCCGAGAAGATGATGTCGTAAGGGTCTACGCCGTAGCGGTTGGCGATGCTCTGGATGCTCTGTTGACCGGTCGTGACGTGGAGCACACCGTCCACCGGCAAGATGTTCAACTCCATGCCGATGCGCAGCAGGTGCACGTCGCGGAGGGTGCCGGAGTTGCCCCAAAAGATGGTCTCCGGCGCGAGCGCGAACTTCCGCGCGATGGCGAACACCGTGTCGCCCTCTTGCACAACGTAAGTCGAGACCTCGGTGCGGGTCCTTTCAGGGATGATGGTGAAGGGTTCGGGCTGGCGGACCAGGGTGAAGCCTGCGCCTGGCTCAGCCGGCGGCAACTGGAGAAGCGAGGCGAGCAGCGCCGGGTCGGTCGTAGGGATGACGGAAGCGGTCGCGTTAGCGGCGGGAGGGAGGGGCGGGCCGCCGCCCGTGCCGGCGATTCGGACCTGCTGCCGGGGCATGAGCGCCACCGCCAGCGTCGCCAGGAGCACGATGAGGGAGAGCACGAGCGCGCCGTAGCGGCCTATCGCTGTCAGGATGGGGTTGCGGCGTTTTCTGGGTATGGGTCTGCTGCGATACATACCTCGTATCCCGTCCGTTGGCACGCGGGATGCTATCGCAACCCACCCGGTTCGTCAATTGTACGCGCGGCAAGCAGGGGCGCAACTGTTGCGCCCACTATCGGGGCAGCTCCACAAGATAACGTGGTCCAGCGCAGACATCCCATCTGGAAACTGGACAAGGGGCTTAAGCCCCTTGTCCCACCCACCGGATGGTTGAAACAGGCTAAAAGACGTGCGCGGCGCCTTATGAATAGACGCTCCACGCTATTCTGTAGTACTACTACTGTCGGGGCAGCGGCACGAAATCGGCGATGAGGTGGTTAGCCTCGCATCGCGCCAGGGTGCGCACGCGGAAAACCTCAGAAGCCGCCGCGCCAGAAGCAACATCGAGCAACTGGAGGCGCAGGGTGATCTCCTGCGGCTGCGCCGCCAGCACGACCTGGTAGCCGGACGCCCCCCAGCGCGGCTCAGCGCCGGCGTCGGCGCTCAGGTCCACGCTCTGGCCCCACACATGCACCCGGTGCCGCCCGGCGATTTCCGCGCCCTCTGCGTCGAATACCTGGCCGGTGATGACCAGAATGTCACAGCCGTCGGGGTGCGGCTGGAAGCGGATCGCCTCGTCGCGGAGCGTAAAGCGCTGGCCCTCCGGCAGGAGCGGCGCGGTTGTCGGTGAAGCCAGCGCCGGGCTTCCCTCGCCGCTGGTCACCGGACCGAAGTCGCCGGATGGCGTCGCGGTCGCAGCGGGGACATCCGGCGGTGCTCCGCTTAAGATCGGCCCGAACGTGGGCGCAGTCGTCGGGAGCGCCAGTTGGACGACCGTCGGCGAGGGCGTAGCCGTCGGCAAGGGGGGCGTCACGGTGACCGTCGGAGGCGGCAATGGTGGCGTTGCGGTTGGCGCATCGGGGCTGCGCAGGCTGCACGCCGCGCTCAGAACCGCGACCAGCGCCAGTGTGATTGTCAGACGCCGCGATTGGCTCATCACCCCAAACTCAACGTCGATGTCATCCCGGTCGGCGATAGCTTACTCGATCACTTCGCCCCGCGCCATTCCTCGCGCGCCTGCTCGGCCCACGCCTTGAGCGCGCCAAACACGTCGGGCGCGTCGCCGTCGCGCAATCGCACCCATTCTATGCTGCGCTCCTGGCTGAGGCGGTCGAGCGCCTCCCACTCCGCGCGGAACTGGACCGGCTTCCCGTCCTTTTTGACCCACCCCGACTTGCGCCAGCCTGGCACCCATTGGGTGACGCCGTCGTGGAGGTAGCTGTTGTTGGTGTAAAACTGGACGCGCTCCGTCGGCGGGATGCGTTTGAGGGCTTCGAGCGCCGCGTACAGCGAGAAGTGATTCGCGGTCGTGTCAGGATGGCCGCCGTGCAGGTGCTCCACCGCTCCGCCCCGGACCACGCTCGCCGCCCAACCGAACGCGCCCCGGCTCGCCTTTGGTGGGCCGGCGATGCGCAGGTAGACGCGCGTCGCGTCCGGGTTGGCGGGCTGCGCCGCGCGCGGGATGGCGGCGCGGGCGAGGCGGTCAACCCGCTCGTTGTATGGGTCGCCGGCGTGCCCCCTGACCCAATGCCAGGTGACCTGGTGCTCTTGGGTAAGGGCGCAAAGCACCTGCCACAGTTCAGCGTTGAGGACAGGCTCGCCGTCGCTTTTGCGCCAGTTGCGCTTCACCCACCCTTCGATCCATTCGGTGATCCCTCGGCGCACATACTGCGAGTCGGTGTACAGATCGACGGCGCAGGGTTCTGTGAGCGCCTTCAGCGCCTCGATGACGGCGGTCAACTCCATGCGGTTGTTCGTTGTCGCCGGGTCGCCGCCGGAGCCTTCGCGCCCGGTGTGGCTGTCGGGGTGGATGAGGAGATACGCCCAACCGCCGGGGCCGGGGTTAGGGTCGCAACCGCCGTCGGTGTAGATGCGTAAATGGAGACGTTCGCTGCTCATCAAGCGGACCGCACGCCATTACTTGCGGAGCAGACGCAGCCGCTGCGGGCTTGACTTCGGTACGCGCGCGATCATGCCCCGCGCTTCGAGGTCGAGCTTCACGGTCGTCACGTACCAACGGATTGAGCCGTCAAAGCGGCCTGCCAGCTTCAGATTGACGGCTTCCGCCAGTTCATCGAAAGTCCTCTCGCCTGCGCCCAGGGTTTCCAGGATCGCGGCCTTGACTGCATCGTATTTCGCTTTGCTGATGTTGACGCCGCTCTTCCCGGCTTCGGGATGTCGGGTCAGGATTTTCTCCTCCATATCTGCTGTTCGCTCCCCTCACTCGCAGAACTTTTGTGCGATTATAAGTTGTCCTATCGCCGCCGGCAAAAAGAAACGCGCCCGGCTGCCGAGCGCCGCCAGGCGGTGTGCAGGTCGGCGTCAGGGGGTAGATACGATAGAATGGGGCGCACTCTCAACCAACGAGGTCATCAATGTCCGGTTACGCGCAACTGCTCCGCAACAACCCCGGTTTCGCCAGACTGTGGCTCGCGCAGGTCATCAGCCTGACCGGCGACTGGTTCAACGTGATCGTGCTTTCGGCGCTGGTGGTGGAGTACACCGGCGGCTCCGGCCTGGCGGTGAGCGCGCTGCTGCTGGCGCGCGTGTTGCCGCCGCTGCTGATCAGCCCCGCCGCCGGCGTGCTCGCGGACCGCTTCAGCCGCAAGCGGCTGCTCATCCTCAGCGACGTGCTCCGCGCCGCCGTCGTGCTCCTGTTCTTGCTGGCGACCGGGCCGGAGACGCTGTGGCTCATCTACGTGCTCACCATCGTCCAGTTCTCGCTGTCCGCCGTGTTCTGGCCGGCGCAGTCGGCGATCACCCCCAGCCTGGTGCCGCACGAAGACCTCGTGCTCGCCAACACGCTGGGCAGCGTCACGTGGTCGGCGATGCTGGCAATCGGCGCGATCCTGGGCGGCGTGGTGGCGGGGCTGCTCGGCCCGGTCGTCGCGCTGATGTTCGACTCGGCGACGTTCCTGCTCTCCGCCCTGCTCATCAGCCGGATCACGCCGCGCTACGCGCAACCCCCCACTGGGGCGACGCCCGCGCCGAAGCCAGCCGCCGCGAATCGCGGCTTTGTGGACGGGCTGCGCTACGCGGTCAGGCGTCCGGCGACGGCGGCGGTGCTGCTCGTCAAGGCGGGGCTGAGCCTGATCAACGTCGATGCCTTGCTGGTCATCTACGCTACCGAGGTCTTCGTGTTGGGGGAAGGCGGCACGGGGTCGATGGGCGTCCTGTACGCAGCGTTCGGGGTCGGCGCGGTGCTTGGACCGGTCCTGCTCAACCGCTTCAACGACGGCTCGGTGCAGGTGATGCGCCGCCTGATCGTCGCCGGCTTCGCCATGATCGCGCTCTCCTGGTTCATGCTCACCGGCGCGCCCTCGCTGCTCGCGGCGGCGCTGGTGTTCACGCTCCGTGCGATGGGCGGCTCGGCCAACTGGACGTATAGCTCGGTCATTATCCAGAAGCAGGTTGAAGACGCCTTCCTGGGCCGCATGTTCGCCCTGGACGGGGCCGCCAACCAGTTTGCCTCGACCATCGGCACCATCGTCACCGGCGCGCTGATTCAGGCGGCAGGGCGTGGGAACCTGCACGTGGTCACGCTGGCCGGCGCGCTCACCAGTCTGATCCCGTTAATCTTGTGGACGGCGGCCCTCCCCTGGATGGGGCGCAAGGAGCGGGCGGCGCAAGGCGAGGCGGCTGTCGCCTCGATGAGGTGAACTTGGATGGCAAGGAGATCGTGAGACAAGGGTACAATGCGACGGGCGCGGCATACTGCTGAGCCGCGATCTCAAGACAGCTATTCTCAGTCCTCACCAAAGGAGAAGACCATGACCCAATTCGGCTTGATCCTGCCTAACTACGACTCGCCGGCCAACACCCCTGAGGGCCTCCGTATGGCTGCCCAGGCCGCCGAGGCCGCCGGCTTCGACTCGGTGTGGAGCACGGACCACGTGCTCGTCCCCGACACGGAGCAGGCCGCGCCCTACTTCCACATCACCGAGGCGCTGATGACGCTCGGCTATCTGGCCGGCCTCACGGAGCGGGTGCGGCTCGGCGCGAGCGTCATCGTCCTGCCCATGCGCAACCCGGTCATCGTCGCCAAACAGGTCGCCGCGCTAGACTATCTCTCCAACGGGCGGGCGATCCTGGGTGTGGGCGTGGGTTGGAACGAGGCCGAGTATGGCTTTCTCAACGCCGACTTCAAACGGCGGGGCCGGCGCGCCGACGAGTACATTCAGGTGATCCGCGCGCTGTGGCGGTCAGGCGAGCACGCCGCCTTTCACGGCGAGACGGTCAGCATCAGCGGGGCGAAGTTCGCGCCGAAGCCGGTTCAGCCCGGCGGCCCGCCGATCTGGGTCGGGGGCGCGTCTGGCGCGGCGCTTCGGCGCGCAGCGACCCTCGGCGACGGCTGGCAGCCCACCAGCGCGGTCGATCCGGCGGGCGTCGCGGAGCGGCTGCCGCGCCTG
>DAOTXU010000346.1:0-9825 GCA_034435135.1 Anaerolineae bacterium
TGCCGCCATCAATCTGGCGCGTGTCATGGCCTGGCGCGCCGGTACTCCGCGCTCTCAGGCGCGCCGTTCGCCTTTTGCTGCCTTAGCGGCGTAAATCCGATTTCGCCAACAGCATCATATATGGAATGCACCCAACTCTGGAGGCGCATTTCACATTGGTCAAGGCCACTCGCCGTCCTTGCGTCCTTGATCTGTATCACGCGCGCGCTTGCGTATGCGATCTGTAGAGATGAACAGCCCTCATCTTGCGGGGGATGATTAGGCATCCTCCGCCGCCCGGACTATAATCGCCTCTGATGATCGAAGCCGAGGGACTGGTCAAGCGATTCAAAAAAGTCGTTGCAGTGGACCGGTTGAGTTTCACCGCGCGCGACGGCGAGGTGTTTGGGTTGCTCGGCCCGAACGGGGCCGGCAAGACCACCACGCTGCGCCTGCTCGCCACCGTGCTCGAACCCAATGAGGGCACCGCCAGGGTCAACGGCTACGACATCCGCGCCGACAAGCAGAAAGTGCGCTCGATCCTGGGCCTGCTCGTCGAAGACGCCGGACTGTATCGCAAGGTCTCGGCGCGCGAACACCTGCGCTACTTCGGGCGACTGCACGGCGTGGACGGCGCGGAGCTGGAGCGCCGCATCAACTACCTGATCGACGTGCTGGGCATGGAGTCCTTCGCCGACCGCGACACCGACGGGTTCAGCCGGGGCATGAAGCGCCGCGTGGTGATGGGCATCGCGCTGGTCCACGAGCCGCAGGTGGTGATTCTCGATGAGCCGACCATCGGCCTCGATGTGGTGAGCACGCGCGCGGTGCGCGACATGATCGCCCGGTTCCGCGCGGAGGGGCGCTGTGTGCTGATTTCCACGCACCTGATGGACGAAGTGCAGCGCCTCTGCGACCGGGTGGCCATTATTCACGGCGGGCACATCCTGGCGCAAGGGACGCCCCGTGAACTGATCGCGCAGGCCGGCGCGCCTGACCTGGAGACCGCCTTCGTGCGCATTGCGGGTGAAGATGCGCTGTTGGAGAAAGGCGAGCCGCCCAGGCCGGGGCGCTTCGCCCGGCTCCGTCGGCGTCGGCAGCGCTAAACCGCGCATGACGCTAATCCAGCGCGATTGAGCGGTGCTGCCGAATGGTTCCTTATTCTGATCGTTCGCGCCATTCGCGTTATTCGCGGTTCACTTTCTGATTCGGTCAGGAACAGAGCATTGCGTTATGGCCGAGACGGAACGCCCCACGAAACAGCGCAGCGCCCTCGCGGCTTTTGCGGACACGATCTTTATCGCCGTGCGCTCGGTGGTGATCGTCGTGCTGGCCGGCGGCCTCGCCGCGACCATCTTTAGCTGGTGGACGCCGACCAATTTCCTACCCGAATCCGCGCGCGAGGGGTTGCGCATCGCGCAGGCGACCAGCCAGGCGGCCATCACGCCGACGGCGCTGCCGGTGGACAAGTGGGAGCGGCGCGTCGGGGTGGTTTCAGGGCACCGGGGCAACGATTCGGGCGCGGTCTGCGCCGACGGCACAACCGAGGCCGACGTGAATTACAGCGTAGCCCAGCGCGTGACCCAGGCGCTACGCGCGCGGCAATATGAGGTTGACCTGCTGGACGAGTTCGACGACCGGCTCAACGATTACCGCGCCGCCGTGCTGCTGTCGATCCACGCCGACTCGTGCGAGTACATCAATGACATCGCCACCGGCTTCAAGGTGGCAAGCGCCGCCAGCCGCCACGCCGCGGAAGATCAACGCCTGGTGCAATGCCTCGTCGATCACTATGGGCGCGTCACCGGGATGAGCTTGCACCCCAGCATCACCGAGGACATGACCGGGTATCACACCTTCGGCGAAATCTCGCCCCTCACGCCCGCCGCCATTCTCGAGATCGGCTTCCTGTACCTGGATTACGACCTGCTCACCCAACAGCCCGATCTGGTGGCGCAGGGCATTATCGACGGGTTGCTGTGTTACCTGGAGCCTCCGCCCGCGACGCCGACCCCGCCGCCGGAGACGCCGGCCTCTCAGTGAACTGATTCAAACTTACGCCAAAGCTGGCCGCCGCTAAGACCTTCTCTACCTCACCCCCGTATCGCCTGCGGCTCGACACCCCCTCTCCGCCAGCGGAGAGGGGGGCGGGGGGTAAGGTGCCCGCCAACGCGACAAGCACCACACGCACCGGAGCCGTTGGCTCAAAAGCTTGAATCACTTCAGTAAGAGTCGCAAGGGGGCACGGCGCGCCGCGCCCCTACGGTTCAATCACAGGTGCAGCCGCAGCCCGTCGTAAGCGACAAGGACGCGCGCGCCAACCTTCTCGCTCACATAACGGACCAAATCACCGTAGCGCCAGTTGTGGTGCGCGATGTGCGTGAGCACGCCTCGTCGCGCGCCAATCTGGTCGAGTATCGCCAGCGCCTCATCGACGCCGTTGTGCCCCTCGGTGGCCTTGCCGGGCGCATAGCACGAGTCGACGATGGCCACGTCTGGTGGGCGGGCGGCGAACCAGTCAAAGGTGGCGCCGGGCAGGCCGCGTGTGTCGAACAATACCGCCGCCGAACCTGCGCCGTTCTCGACGACGTAGCCGTGTGTGATCTGGGGATGCTGCAACGGCGCAGCAGTGACATGCAGGTCCTTGACCGTCACCGGATCGAAGGCCGGGAGCGGCTGTAAAACCAGGTTTTGCGGCTCATCGAGCAGCGTCGCGCCGTCGCCGACTCCCTCCGCGCCTTGCGGGAAGTAAGTCACGAGGCCGCCCGCGCGCCTGGTCCAGCGCAGGGAGAAGAACCCTCCGACGTGGTCCGCGTGCAAATGGGTGATGAACGCCGCGTCCAGGTCCACCGCGCGCAGGTTGTGCATGTGGTCGCTGACGCCCATGTCGATCAGGATGCTGGCCTGCTCGCTCTGGATCAGGATGCAGCTTTGGAGCCGGCGCAGCCACGGCGCGCGCAGGGCGTCCTGGCAGCGTTCGCAATCGCAGCCGTGAACCGGCGTGCCGGCGGCGTCGGCAGTGCCGAGCAGGGTGATGGCAAGCATAGAGCGTCTCTCTCCTTAAGCGCTTTGAGGCTGAGATGATCTGGCCAAGACAAACGCGCTGAGCTTAGTCGGGTGGGCGCGCGTTGTCAACTCGCGGGCGAACCCCCAATCTTTAGGGGGCGGCGTGGCTTGACGGGGAACTGGTTTCAGAGGCCGTTTGAAAAGTTAAAGGGTTTTCAGCTCATCCCTCCAGTCTAATTCGCCATGCCTCACTTTTCAAATGGTCTCTTATCCCGCGATGAGACATGCTGATCGACTTGACCTCACTTTTAATATTATGATACATTCTTTCCAGTTTGAACTTGCTCAAGTAGGTTTTTTACTGAGAAAGTTCAGTACCACCGGGATGTGGACGGTGGGAGCGCGGCTCAGCACACCGCTGGACGCACCCACTCCCTCCCTTGATAATCGGTGGGTGCTCCCGCGCTCCCAATGGGGCGTGGCGCCCTGCCGCCTTTGACACTACCGTCCGCGCGTGTTGACCAGCACCACGCCGGCCAACGCCAGCCCCCCGCCGAGCGCCGCCAGCGCGGTGGGGACCTCCTGCAACCACGCCCAGGCGATGAGGGTGGCGAGCACAGGTGACAGGTAGAGGAAGCTGGTCACAATCGAGGCCGGCGCGCGGGAGAGCGCGTAGGTCCAGGTGCCATAGGCGATGGCGGCGGGGAAGACGCCCAGGTAGATCACGGCCAGGGTCGCGTCGCGGGGGGCCGCCTGGATCGCCTGCGGCAGGCCGGGCAGGAAGACCAGCATGAAGAGCGTCCCCGCCCAGATGCCGTAAGCGGTGAACTGGAGCGGGGTGTACTTTTTCAAGTAGGGCTTCTGGAACACAAAGTACATCGCGGTCGCCAGCGCCGACAGCAGGATGAGGAAGGCGTTGGGGTCGAACTGAAGCCCACCCCCCTCGCCAAGCGCGATCAGCGCCGCGCCGGTGAAGCTCACCGCGATGCCGAGCCACCCCCACAGCTTCAAGCGCTCGCGGAGGACAAGCGTGGCGAGGATGGCCGTGAACACCGGCCCGGCGGCGATTAACATGCTCGCCGCGCCGGCGGTCACCGAGCGCTCGCCGTAGTTGAGCGCCACGTGATACACCGTGATGCCGACAAAGCCCATCGCCAAGATCGCGGGGAGGTCGCGCCTTTCGGGGAGGCGCATCCGGGTGAGCGCAGCGTAGAGCGCCAGCGTGGCCGAGGCGACCAGGAAGCGCAACAGCGCCAGATGGCCGGGGCTATAAGCCTCCAGGCCTGCGCGGATGCCTGCGAACGCCGAGGCCCAAAAGATCAGCGTGACGGCGAGACTGACGAGCGTGCGAGGGGCGAGGTGCGCTTTCATGCAAGTGGTTCTGGTGGCAGGTTCGTTGGAACCGTTCAGACAGGGGGCTAAAGCCCCCTGTCTGGTTGGGCAGCTTTTCAGACAGGTTGTTTAATACTTTCGCACGATGGATTTGTACACCGACGGCTGGCGCGCCTGGATGGTCTGGAGTTCCTCGCGGTAGCGGCGCACATCATCCAGGTCAATCGTCGCCACGCAGTAGCCCTCTGCCGGCTCGCCGTTCTCGCCCATGTGGTCGGCGAGCGAGGCATAGACCTCTCCGCGCGGCCCGACGATCATGCTGCGCCCGCCGAAGCCCACGGTCACGTCCTCGCCGACGCGGTTGCACGCCGCCACGAAGCACGTGTTCTCATACGCGCGGGCGCGCACAAACGTGTCCCACTCGTCCATTGCGGTGGACTCCCAGTTCGCCAGCACGCAGAGCAAATCTGCGCCGTCGAGCGCGAGGCTGCGCGCCGCCTCTGGGAAGGCCAAGTCCCAGCCCAGCATCATGCCCAGCGCGCCAAACTCGGTCTGCGTGACCGGCAGCCGGAAGCCTTCTTTAAAGGCCATGCGCTCTTCGCCGCGCAGGTGAATCTTGTGGTACTCCTCGACCAGTTCGCCCTCCGGTCCGACCAGCACGGCGGCGTTGAACAGCACGCTCTCGACCTTCTCTTTGGTGACCATGCCGAAAGCGATATACAGGCCGAACTCGCTCGCGCGCTGGCCCATCAGGTTGACGGTTGGGCCGATGACGCGCTGCGCCACTTCGGTGAAGCGCACGCCCAACTCGTAACCGGTGGTCGCCAGCTCAGGGAAGACAATCAGGTCCACGCGCTGCTCGGTGGCGATGTGCGAAACAAAGTCCGACATCTTGTCCAGGTTATCGCTCGGCTCGCCCAGGATGGGCTTCATCTGCACGAGCGCGACGGTGATCTCACGCATGAGTGCTCCTGTCCTTGTGGCGCGAAGAGACGCAAAAAGGCGAACAGTTGTTCAGAAGTCTATCGTGAGAAAACACGTTGTCAAGGGAACCGGGGTCGTGTATCATGACACAGGTTTGGCACGGCGTGAGGGCGAGGAAGGAGCCTGGTGGTGGGTTGGAGTAGATGGAAACTGCTCGCGGCGGCGGCGCTATTGTTTTCGATGGCCGCGCTTATACAGGCGCAAGAGCCGCCGTCTGAAAGGACGTTGACCGGCCACGACGGGCCGGTTTGGGATGTGGCCTGGTCCCCAGACGGAAACCGACTCGCCAGCGCCGGCGAGGACGGTGCGGTGCGCATCTGGCGGCCCGATGCAGAAGCCGGCCAGTGGGAGATGGTTCGCGCGTTAGGGGCGCATGAGGGCGGCGCGACTGCCGTTGCATGGTCCCCTGATGGAACAGGCCTCGCCAGCGTGGGCAGGGACGGCGCGGTGCGCGTGTGGCTGCTTGCGTCCGGCGAGGCGGCCATCGTGATCGAGGGCGACGCCGGGCCGCTATGGGACGTGGCCTGGTCGCTCGCCGGGGATCAACTCGCCACCGCCGGGAGCGACGGGATCGTGCGCACGTGGGATGCGACCACTGGCGCGGCGCTGATGACGTTCGAGAGGCACACAGACGAAGCGTGGGCGGTGGCGTGGTCCCCTGACGGTAAGAAACTGGGGAGCGCGAGCCTCGATGGGACCGTGCGCACCTGGGAGGCCGACACCGGCGCGGCGCTGGCCGTGCTCGAAGGGCACACGGGGCCGGCCTGGGATGTGGCCTGGTCGCCCGACGGCCAAAACCTGGCCAGCGGCGGCCTTGACGGGAGCGTGCGCGTGTGGGCCACGGCTTCGGTGGGTTCCGGGCAGTCCCCCGTGATCCTGCGCGGGCAGGGCGGCGACGTCAACGCGGTGGCGTGGTCGCCGCTGCCGGGGGCGGGCGCTGCTGTCGGCGCGCCGGTCGTGTTGAACCGCAGCGCTTACCTCGCCGGCGGCAGCATGGACAAGACCGTGTGGGTGTGGCAGGTCGATAGCGGGGAGCGCGTGGCGCTCATGCAGCACGACGCTTACGTCACCGCGCTGGCGTGGTCGCCGATGATGCCCGCGCCCGGCGACGTGAGCGGCGCGACCTTCTCGCGCCTGGCAGTCGGCGGCTATGACGGGACGATCCGCGTGTGGGACTTCCTGACGGCTACCCAGCCGGAGCAGGCTGACGCGCCGCCGGCCCTGGCGACCGCCACGCCACTCGCGCGCGTGGTCTGCACCGCCGTGACCAACGCCAACGCCAACCTGCGCCCCGGCCCCAGCACCGATGGAGCCTCGATCGGTCTCCTGAACTTCGGCGCGGCGGTGACAGTGGTGGGACAGAACGCATTCGGCGACTGGTATCAGGTTGACCTGGGAGACGGCAGCACGGCGTGGATCGCGGGCTTCCTGCTCGACAACCTGGCGTGCCCGGAAGGATTTACCTTGCCAGTGGTGCAGTGACGATGCCAACCCTGACCAGACAGCGGGCTTAAGCCCGCTGTCCCACCCAGGAATCAGACAAGGGGCTTAAGCCCCTTGTCCATTCGTCTGGATTGTCTGGCTAGGCGACGCGGTAATGGTTCACCAGGTCGCTGATGGTGCGCCCGGCCCCGCCGGCCTTCTTGCTTACCTTGACCATCTCGTTGAAGAAGTTGTCCTCCGCCTTGTCGCGGTAGAACACACCCATGTACATGTGGTCGGGGTCAGAGGCCAGCCGCATCGCCGCATAAACGTCGCTCGTGTTGTGCGTGCTGGGGATGGGCGTTTGCTTCTCCTTAACCATCGAGTACGTGTCGAAGAAGGTCACGCACGGGCTAAACACGTGCAAAAACGAGAAGCCGGGGTGCTGCACGGCCTGGATGATCAGTTCCGTGAGCGTGCGCGGGTCGGACGAGTTACCGCGCGCCACGAACGACGCCCCGTAAGAGAGCATCATCAGCAGCGGGTTGGCCTGCCGACCGATTTTGCCGTAAGGCGAGGCCTTCGTCGTGTGGCCGGTCGGCGTGGTGGGGCTGGGTTGGCCCTTTGTGAGGCCGTAGATTTCGTTGTCCAGCACCACGTAAGTGATGTCCACATTGCGGATGGCCGCGTGGGGCAGGTGCCCCGCGCCAATCGAGAAGGCGTCACCGTCGCCGCCGATGGCGAAGACCGTCAGCGCCGGGTTGCCGAGCTTGATGCCGGTCGCCAGCGGCACGGGGCGGCCATGCACGCCGTGATAGCCGTACACCTTTGCAAACGCCGGGAAGCGCCCGCTACACCCGATGCCGGAGGCGATGGCGACCTTCTCTGGTTCCAGGTTCATATCGGCCAGCGCGCGCACGAAGGCGGCCAGGACGGCAAAGTCGCCGCAGCCGGGGCACCAAATCGGTTTGACATTGCTCTTATACTCGTTCGGTCGCCGCTGGCGCGTCTCTTGTCCTGCTACCTGTGTGTTGACCATCGTGGTCTCCTTAACCTTCACCTGCTCTTGCCACTATACAATCACTTCGCCATGGCCTCAACCGCCACGCCTGTCGGCTCAAGACCCAGCGTCTCATACAATTCGTCGATCTTCGCTTCGATCTCGCGCGGCATGAATGGCAAGCCCTGGTACTTGTTGAGCATGTAGCTCTCGATGCGCAACTCGCTGAGCAGCAGCTTGGCGAGCTGCCCGCGCGCGTTCAACTCCGGCACCAGGATCGCCTTGCACCCGGCGGCGAAGTCCAGCAACTCCTCGCGCGGCAGCGGGCTGAGCACCTTCGGGACAAACACGCCCACGCGGCGCCCGCGCCTGATCTGCCGCTCGACCGCCTCGCGCACCGCGCCTTCAGTGGGACCCCAACAGATGACGCCCACGTCCGGGTTCTCCGCGCCGAAACGGTCCCACATATCAGGCCACCGCCGGTACTCCTGGTACGCGGTCTCCAGTTTGCGCCAGCGCTTATCCATCATCATCTCATGCTGCTGGGGATCGTAGTTCGGCGCGCCGCTTTCCAGGTGCTCCAGGCCCTCGGCGGTGTAGTGAATCCCCGGCGTGCCGGGGAGCGCCATCGGCGAGATGCCGCTCTCGGTGACCTTGTAGCGCCGGTACTCCTGCCCGTTCTCGCGCGGCCCCGCCAGCACGCGCTCCAGGCGCGGGATGTGCTCCAGGTCCCACGGCTCAATCGTCTCGATCCGTGAGGAAAGCGCCTGGTCGCTCAGGAGCACCACCGGCATCTGGTAGCGCTCGGCCATGTTGAGCGCGTTGATCGCCTGGATGAAGCAATCGCGCACGCTGGTCGGGGCGATCACGATGCGCGGGGCTTCGTCATTGCTGCCGTAGACCGCCATCCACAAATCCGCCTGCGCGGTCTTGGTAGGCATCCCGGTGCTGGGGCCGGCGCGCTGGATGTCCGCCACGACCACCGGGACCTCGGACATGGAAGCGTGGCCCAAAAGCTCCATCATCAGCGCCAGGCCGGGGCCAGAGGTGGCCGACATCGCGCGTTGGCCGGAAAACGACGCGCCCATGCACATCGCAATCGCCGCCATCTCGTCCTCGGCCTGCACCATCGTCCCGCCGAACTTGGGCAACTCGGCGGCCAGGAACTCCATGATGTCGCTGGCCGGGGTGATGGGATAGCCCGCGAAGAACTTCAGCCCTGCCGCCAGCGCGCCCATCGCCAACGCCTGGTTGCCGGTCACGATCAGGCGCTCGCCGTGGCGATCCTCCAACGCGCCCAGGTGCAGGTCTTTCAGAGACACGTCCGCGTTCGCCTCAGCCCACTCGTAGCCCGTCTTGAGGCCGAGCAGGTTCGCCTCGAGCAGGTCCTTGCGCTTGCCGAGCCGCTTGACGACCACCTCTTTGGCGATGTCGTGGCTCAGCCCCAAGACCTGCGCCACCGCGCCGATCATAATCAGATTCTTGCCGGCCTTCGCGCCCACGCCGATCTCTTTGGCTAGCGCGTTCATGGGCACGCCGACCAGCCGCACATCGTCGCGGTCCATACAGGTGTTCGTCACCACGTCCGAGTCGTAAATCATCGCGCCGCTGTCGCGGATCAAGCCGAAGTGCTTGTCACAGGCCTCCTGATTGAGGGCTACCACCACGTCGATCACGTCGCCTTCGGAATAAACCTGTTGGGGGCTGACGCGCACATCAAACACCACGTGCCCGCCCAAAATCTCGGCGGGAAAAGTGCGGAAGGTAAAAACCGTGTGGCCGCTGGCCCCGGCGACACGGGCGACGATGTCGCCGACAGTGACGATGCCTTCACCCGACTCGCCCGCGACCCGCACCATAAGGCTGTCGTTTACTGTCATTGCTGAGGCTCCTCGCGTCTCGTGTGCTCAGATTTATCTAGTGCAGTTTTACTTAATTCCCATTATATCATCCCGCCGGCCCACTGTCGATAGAATCACCCCTTTCTGATTTCATTGAAGTGATTCAAGCTTTTGAGCCAACGACCGCGGTGCGTGTGGTGCTGGTCGTGTTTGCGGGCGACCTCACCCCCCGTCCCCCTCTCCGCTTGCGGAGAGGGGGTG
>DAOTXU010000347.1:0-5568 GCA_034435135.1 Anaerolineae bacterium
GCGGCGCCCACAATCCAGTCGAGCCAGGGTGCGTGTCCACTGGGATCGGTGTACCGTAATGGTGAATTTCGGGTATAGGCATACCTGTTGAGATCGGCCGGCACAGAGGGCTGTGGCACAATCGTATCCGCACCGACAAATCGCGCCAACGATGGCGAATACATTCGCGCCCCATAATCATACAGCCCAATCCCTTCCCACGGCTGCCCGGTGTAGCGCCGGTTGGTCGGGGTGTTGCCCCATTCGTACCGCGTGACACCGTACGGGGTGTAGCGCAGTTCCCCGACCCGGTTGCCGTTGATGTCGGTTGTTAAGGTCGCGCTGCCCAGATGATCCCCCTGCAGCCAGTATACCACACCCCCCACCCGCACCGCAATCCGCCGGCCGGCGGCGTAGTAGTATTTGGTGACCACCGCGCCCCGCTTCTCGTAGTCGCCGATGAAGACGGTGGTCCCTTCGGGGCCGACGCGCAGGACCCGATTCCCATCGCCGTCATACACAAAGCGCGTCACTTGCCCGGTGACGGTGTTCGTGACGACGGCCAGCCGGTTCTCGGCGTTGTACTCTTGCGTATACGTGATGCGCTGCGCGCCCGAGACCTCCACCCGCAGCACCATATTCCCGTTGGGGTCATACGCCGCACGCAAGCCCGCCGTGGTGCTGACGACGGCAAACGGCGCGACGCAAGCCGGCGGCGGGGGACCGTCCGGCCCGTACCCCTTCATCACCAGCGGAAACCACACCCGATGCGACAGTGTCGGCGGCAGACCCGGCGGCGGGATCACCGGCGGACAGCCATAGGTGTACGCGACCGTCTGGCTGCCCACCGTCCGCGTGATGATGTTCCCCATCCGGTCGTAGCCGTAGGTTTCGTTGTATTGCCCGTTGCCCACCCCATTGGTGCGCGCCCATACCAGCCGATCCCGCGCGTCGTACCCAAAGGTCTGCACCTGGTTACTGTTGACGGTGTCGCTGATGGCCGTGATGTTCCCCACCCGGTCATACCCGTAGCGCAGGTCCAGAAGGCTGCCGGAGACGGTCAGTTGCGTCAGCCGCAGGTTCTGCGGATGATAGCCGTAGGTTGTCACCCGCCCGTTGCCCCAGGTCTGCTGGAGCGGTTGACCCGGCGCGTTGTAGACCGCGCCGGTGAGATACGGATTCTGCCCGGCGACGGCCGTCGGCAGCCCGCGCAGGTTGTAGGCGGTGGTCACGACCTCGCCGTCCGGGTAGACCTGCCGCACGGCCCGCCCGGCGGCGTCATACCCCCAGCCGGTGGTGAACGTGCCGATCCCGGTGAGGGCACGGGTCTCGGTCAGCACCCGCCCCCGCGCATCGTACTGCCAGGTGGTGACCCCCGTCGTGTCGGTCATCGCTGTGCGGCGGCCGATGCCATTGGGCCCCTGGTCGTACCCGTATTCGGCCAGCACCTCCCCACCGGCAGATTTGCGGGTGAGACGGTCCAGAGCGTCGTACCGAAAGGTCAGTTCCTGCCCCCGTGCATCCTTCTGCCAGACCAGGTTCCCCGCCGCGTCGTACCGGTACTCCCAGCGCCCCATACTGGGGTCGTCCATCGCCACTTTCCGCCCCAGCGGGTCGTACTGGATGCGGGTGACGTTCCCCAGCGCGTCCCGCACCCCGATGAGGTTGCCCGCCGCGTCGTACCAGTAGCGGGTCTCGGCGGGGGTTTCCCCCGGATTCCAGGTGGGTGTGGTGTAGGTCCCGTAGTATTCCCGCACGGCGATCAGCCGCCCCAGCCCGTCCCGCTCGACCTCCGTCTGATGGCCCTCCACGTCCAGCACCAACTCCCGCCAATCACGATACGCCCGGCGGGTGACGCTCCCGTCCGGCGCGGTCACCTGCACCACCCGCCCCAACGCATCGTAGCGCGTGACGGTCCTGGGCAACGCCGTCCAGTCGGGCGTGCGGTACGCGCCGCCGGTGGCCGTCAGGGTGTACGGCAGGGTGACCGTCACCGCCCGCCCCAACGCATCATACGCCGTGTCCTGCACCACCAGCCAACCGTTTTCCGCCGCCGTCTGGGTCTGGATTGCCCGCCCCAGCCCGTCGTAGAAGGTCCAGGAGCGCCGGTAGGTCGGGGTAACGTTGTACGGATCCACCCGCACTTCGGTGATGATCGCCCAGGGCGCGGAGATGCTGGCGCCGGTGGGGTAGGCGTAGCGCACCGCCGGGACCGACTCGCCGGGGTAGGTTACGCCCGTCAGACGCCCGAAGGAGTCATAGGTGTAGCGCGTCGCCGCGCCGTTGGCGTCGGTGATGACGGTGGGGACATTCAGCCGCAGGTCCCACTGCATCCGCGTCGTCTGCGTCAGCGGGTTGGTGGTGGAGATGGGGTACTGCTGGTACACCGCATCGTAGCCGCTGCGCGTGACCCGCCCCAGCGGGTCGGTGACGGCGACGGGATTGCCCCGATTGTCGTACTGTGTGGTCGCAGTGATCCACCCCCAGCCGTCCAGCCCCCTCATCACCGCCGTCGCGCTCCCGGTGATGGGGGCCGCGCCCCAGGGCTGGCCGTCGTAGGCATACCGGGTCTGCCGCAACAGGCTTCCGTCGCCTGCCCGCAGGCTTTCGGTGGCCAGGCGGTCCACAATCCAGGCGGTGGTATTGTAGACATAGGCCCGTTCTACCGCCGCCTCGTCACCCGTGCGCGTGGCGTCGCCGGATTGCGCGATGCGGGTGACGTTGCCATAGTCGTCATAGGCATAGTCGCTGCGGCGGTAAGGACCGCTCCCGCCGTTAGGGTATTCGCAGACCGCCACGGGCGCGACGAAGCGCCGTCCGCCGCCCAGGTCGCGCATCTGCCAGCGGGTGGTCTGCACGGCCAGGACAGTGCCGGCACCGTCGTAATCCACCCGCCGGTACGCCCGCCCCTGCAGGCCGTTGGCGTCGGCCACGTCCCCGCCGCACACTCCCGTCGCCGTGCTGCTGCCCAATCCTTGATGGAACCAGTAGTCGGTGTAGGCGGCGATGGAACCATCGGCGTCCCGCTGAATGAGGCGCACGCGCGGGTGGCCGCGAAACTCCGTCCCCTGCCACGAACCGGAGTGAGGATTGTTGTCCCCGGCGGTGCGGTACTCGTAGGCCGTGCGCATCACCGGCCCCACGCCGGGGTTCACCGTCACCTCCCGCACCCGGTAGCGGTACCAGTGCCGCCCGTTGGGATCGGCGTTCGGGTCGAGAATCTGCCCATTCTGAAACCACGGCAGGCCCTCCGGCGCAGTGTAGTTGAAGCCGATGCTGCCCCCATAGCCGGTGGAGACAGCGCTCAACCGGGCCTTTACGCCATACCCGCCGCTCCCTTCGGCGTAATTGGGCAAGTTCCCGATGTGATAACTGAACGTGACCGCCGGCAACCGCGTCCCGTCGGCAGCCATCTCTTGCACCCCACGGAGAAATGCAAACTGGCCGCTTCCTTCGGGGTTGGCGTAACTGTGATACCCATAGTCCAGTTCATACCGCCGCACCATCTGTCCCTGCCCGGCGCTACGCACTTCGATACTTTGCAGCAGCTCCTTGCTCCAGAACGTCTGCACCAACTGCGTCTGTTGGCCGCTGTCGAACGCTGCCGGATAGTCCGACCGCCCTGCAACCTGGAAGACGACCTTGTGCGTGGCGTTCGGCCAACTGTAGGTCACTTGCTCCAGACTCCCGCCCCGCACGTACCCGCTCGGATGCGCCTGCCCGGCCATATAGTCGTGGCAGTAAAAGGTCTGCCCGTAGACCTGACACCAGCACTCGTAGGCCCCGTTGCACCAGCGTCCCGTCGAGTAGATGTGCGCGTGCCCCTGCCACAGGAACACGAAATCGTTCGTCTCCCGTCGATAGTCCACCCGGATGATGTTGCCGTGGGCGTCGGCGATCTGATCCACGTTCCAGCGCCAGTTGGTGTACCGAAACTGCGGGCCGCCGTCGCATCCCGTCGTCACCATCCACCACGCCGACTCCCAACTATCGGCCCCCGCCGTCTCGTCCTGGTAGCCAAACCGATACTGCGTCCCATCCCCCGTCGTCACCAGCCAATAGTCTCCGCCCCGATTGGTGGTCGTCGTCAGCCGCTGTACCCGCCAGTAGCGCTCGTCCTCCGTGCGGTACTCGTTGTTCCCTATCGGGATCATCTTGCTGCTCACCCCGTTCAACACCAGGTGATACTCCTCGGTGCAGCGCGGCACATAGTTGGGGTCCAATTCGATCTTGCGCGCGATGTAGCCCAGGTCCAGATTCCACCCCAGCCCAACCCACGAGCCCTGCGGGTTCTGTGCCCCACGCAACTCGTCCACCACCCCGCTGTGGTAGCGCAGGGTCAGTGCCGGAGTTTGCCCATTGCGCCCGGCCGGCACGTCAATCGGAATCTCCCACGCCGCCGCCCCCGTGAACAGATCCACCTGATAGTCCCGCACCGTCGGCTGCCACGGCTGCGCATAGTTGCCGATGTCGGATTGGGTGGAAAGCGCCACGGCAAAGAGGCTCGCCTCCTCGCTCACGGCAGAAAGGGTCAGCGTCTCTTCCCCTGCACTGCGCCGGGTGTCCATCCGCTGCCAGCGCCCGGCGCGCTCGTCGTAGCGGAACAGCGCCGCCAGGTCGCGTGAGACCGCGTCGGCGGGCAATTCTGCCCTGCCCAACTGCACACTCACCTGGGCAGGCGCAGCCACCCGCCCCAGGCCGCGCACCGCAAACGCCCGCCCCAGACTGTAGGGCAGGAAGGCCGGCAGGTCACGCACCTCCGCGAAGGTCACCTCCACCGGCGCGGCCACCGCCCCCGCCGGCACGCGCACCCAGGCGCGGCGGTCGGGAGAGACGAGCAAGCCCCCCGCCTCTGGCGTCACCCGCGCCCGCCCCGGCTGCACGATCCACACCTCCGCCGTCGCGGTGGCCCGCATCTCGCCGCCGATGGCCTCGAAGGTCACCGGCGCAAAGGTGTCCACCGACCCGGCGGCGCGCAGGGTCAGGCTCAGCGTGATGCTCCTACCGGCGGCCAGCGTCCCCGCCTCGGCGCGCCACCGCTTCTGGGGCGCATCGTAGGCCCAGCCCGGCTGGCCGGGAATGCGGTGCAGGGAGTCCGGGAGGGTGGCGTGAAGGGAGACGCCGCTCAGCGCCGTCTCGCCGGGGTTATCCAGCCTCAGCGTGAGGGTGACCGTCTCGCCTGGCGCCACGCCCACCGGTGCGGCCCACACGGTCAGGCCGAGCGTCGGTGCGGGCGCGGGCGGGGTGGGGAGAGGGCTGGTGAACGATAAGGGCTGAAATTCGGGTGTCGGCGTGGGGAGTGGGGAGGTGAAAGCCGGTGAGTCGGTTGTCACGGTTGGGCCGGTTCCGGGAAGAGTGAGCGGCCCGGGTAGCGAGGTGGATAACAGGGACAAGACGAGCAGTAACGAGAGCTTTTGGGTGAACGATGTGAGTTGGATCATCTTGGCCTCCTGCGCCTAACGATTTAGTTGAGCGGCGCGCCCCCCAGACACATAGGGGCACCCTCCTGGTGGACTAGGCTACACGGTTAGCTCAATACCTTACGAATTCATGTTGGGGGGCGCGTCCGCTCCAACGTGAGTTAGATGA
>DAOTXU010000348.1:0-9881 GCA_034435135.1 Anaerolineae bacterium
CTGCAAGGCAGGCTGCGCGGCCCGCGTCGCACCGGGGTTGTGGAGGCGAAGACTATTGCAGAGTCACGCTGGCCTGCACGCCGAACGAGGTGCCGTCCGGGGCCTTCGGGATGAAGTCCAGCCGGACGATGCGCCCGATGTACGTGCCAGGCTCGATGTAGACGTGCGGGTTCACCAGCCAGACGTTCAACGGCACCGAATAGCTCTCGCCGGGCAGCAGGTCGTTCGGCGGCTTGGGCGAGCCGTCGTAGTCGCGGCCACACCGGAACCAGCCGCCCTCAAGGATTTGGGTCCAGGTGAAGCCGCCCTGCGCGGTCGGCTCAAAGCCCACGCCGACGATTTCATTATAGTATTCGCAGCCGGCGTAAGCGCGGAACTGCCTCCCAGTGTCCAGGGTGACGATGAACTCCCACAAGGGGGCGTTGCCGTCGATGATGGGCACCAGCACGTCCTCGCCCTCGCTGGACTTAAACAGCGTTACCCATCGCAAGCCGCCATCGGGGTTGCGTTCGGGGTACCAGTTGCCGCTGGCGAGCGCCGGTTGCAGACTGAGATTCGTGACGTTGACCATCATGAACGCCTGGCGCCCGTCCTCGCTGTAGTGCAGGTCGCTGACGGTGAACGTCGCCCCGCCGCTCGCGGGAGCGGAAACCCCGGCCCCCTCGCTAGTCGATTCGGTCTCCTCGCCACCGATGGCGAGCGGCAACTCGCTAATCACCACCGGCTGCCCGCCCCTGGTCACTTCCAGCCAGTTGGCGGAGACCCAGCCCTCAATAGCGATCTCGCCGGTCGCACGGATGTAGATCCACTGGTTGCTGTTGTCGCGCCCGGCCACCTCGACCTGGTAGCCGGAGGGCAGGCCCCGGATGGGCTGCGGGTCATAGCTCGGACCCGGCCCCCTACGCACGGTGAGGTTGAAACCGGCGTCAGTGATGACCGTGCCGATGATCGGCCCGCCGGCGACTGCGGGCGTCAGCGGGGTTGCGGTCGGTTGCGGCGTCGCCTGCGTCGTCTCGGCGGCGACTTCAGCGGGCGCTTCAGGTGCGGCTGCGAGGGTCAGGTCCATTGGGCCGGTTGGCATCGCCGCGAAGACGAGCGGCTCAACCACCTGTGCCCCCCCCGCTGAGGGGATCACGACGGCGGTGTAGGCGCGCCCGGCGGTCAGCTCCAGGCGGCCCAGTTGCAGCAGCGCCTCGCCGGTGGACGCATCCGCCAGGGTCGCGTCATACGGGCCGGGCGGCAACTCCACGCCCGCCGACTGCTGCCCGAACGCCAGGTTCTCGATTACGGCGGTGCCGGGCGGGATCACCACGTTGACGGCGGGCGCGTCGGGGACGGCGTGGATCGCGGTCAGGCGCGCGTTGCCGGCGGTCGGCGCGGAGACGTCCTCGGCGAAGAGGACCAGTTGCAGCGCCGCCACGTTGTTCATGGCGAGCAGCGTGCGCGCGTCGCCCGCAGCCAGCGCGAACGCGGCGGCGGTCACCGCGCCCTCGGCGGGGTCGGCCCCGGCGATATAGAACGCGACCGTGTAGTCGCCCGGCGCGAGCGCAATCGGCACGGTGGCGCTGCCGAAGGCCAGCGCGGAGACCGCCTTCACGTCGTTCAGGTACACGTCAACCGGCGGCGCGTCCGGCGAGGCGTGGCCCACGCGCAGGGTCGCCGCTGGCTCCACAGCGGCCACAGCCGGCGCAGCCAGCGCCAGGCTCCCGCCATCGAGCACCACGATGGTGTGCAGCGTGCCGGTGTTGACGTACAACATGCCGGAGCCGGGGAGCGCGGTCCCGTCGCCGCCGGTGGCGATGATGTCCAGGTCGTAAGCGTCGGCGGCCAGTTCCGCCGGGGACGAGGCCTTCCTCTGCCCCACGCCGCCGATCAGGGTCACGCCCTCGGCGTCGAGGATGTCCACCGTCTCAAGGCCGGCGGCGGCGTTGATGACGACCAGCCGGCCCATGCCCAGTTCCAGTGGGGCGAGGTCGTCGTTGAACGTCTGAAGCTCCAGCGCGCTCGCCGCGCCCATCGCTACTGCGGTCACCGACCCGCCCGTTTCGAGCGTCAGGGTCGTCTCAAGGGCGGCGGTCGCCTCGCCGGTCGGCGTCAGGCTGACCGTGTAATCCCCGGCGGCCAGCGCGAAGTAATCCGTCGCCTGGCCGAAGGTCACGCCCGAAGCGATCACCGCGCCGTTCAGGGCGACGTCCACAGCGGGCGCGTCGGCGGAAGCGTGGACGACCCGCAGGTAAGCCGGCGCGGACTCCTGCGCGGAGGCTGGCGCGACAAACAGCGCCAGCGCGAACGTAAGCAAAATCTGGATGACGGTTTTGCCTTTCATGATTTGGTCCTCTCCTCCCAATTCCGTATCATTCCGCCGACTAAAGCCGGGGGGCAAATCGCGGGCTGGGAATCCCAGACGGCGAATCAGCCTGCGGCTTTAGTCGCGGGAGCCAACACTGAATTTCACGTTCCCTCTTGCCACTGGTTCAGGTAGGTCTCCTGCTCCGGCGTGAGGGCGTCGATCTGCACGCCCATCGACTCCAGCTTGAGGCGCGCGATTTCCATGTCGATCTCTTCCGGGATGGTGTACACACGCTTCTCCAGCGTCTTGGCGTTGTTGAGCATGAACTCCGCGCCGAGCGCCTGGTTGGCGAAGCTCATGTCCATCACGCTGGCAGGGTGGCCCTCGGCGGCGGCCAGGTTGATGAGCCGGCCCTCGCCGAGCAGGTTGATGACCCGCCCGTCGGGGAGCGTATATTGTTCGACGAAGGGGCGCACCCGGCGTGGCGGCCCTTCGGCCATCGCTTCCAGCGCGGGGATGTTGACCTCCACGTTGAAATGGCCGGAGTTGCACACGATGGCCCCGCTCTTCATCGCCTCAAAGTGCTGCCGGTCGATGACGTTGATGTCGCCGGTGGAGGTGACGAAGATGTCGCCAATCGGCGCGGCCTCGATCATGGGCATGACGCGGAAGCCGTCCATCACCGCCTCCAGCGCCTTGAGCGGGTTCACCTCGGTGACGACCACGTTCGCGCCCATGCCGCGCGCGCGCATGGCGATGCCCCGGCTGCACCAGCCGTACCCGGCCACGACCATCACCCGCCCGGCGAGCAGCGCGTTCGTGGCGCGGACGATGCCGTCGATGGTGCTCTGCCCGGTGCCGTAGCGGTTGTCGAAGAGGTGCTTGGTCATGCTGTCGTTGACCGCCAGCACCGGGAACTTGAGCGCGCCCTCGCGCGCCATCGCGCGCAGGCGGATCACGCCGGTGGTAGTCTCCTCCGTGCCGCCGATCACGTTCTCGATCAACTCGGTGCGTTCCTTGTGCAGCGTGCTGACCAGGTCCGCGCCATCGTCCATGGTGATGTGCGGCTGGCGATCGAGGACGGCGGTGATGTGGTCGTAGTAGGTGGCGTTGTCCTCGCCCTTGATGGCGTAGACCGGGATTTCGTGATGGCTCACCAGCGAGGCGGCCACGTCGTCCTGCGTGCTGAGCGGGTTGGAGGCGCACAGCGCCACGTCCGCGCCGCCGGCTTGCAGCGTGATGGCGAGGTTGGCGGTCTCGGTGGTGATGTGCAGGCAGCCGGAGAGGCGCACACCTTTGAGGGGCTTGTCCTGCGCGAAGCGCTTGCGAATCTCGCGCAGGACGGGCATATCGCGCTCCGCCCATTCGATGCGATAGCGCCCGCCGGGCGCAAGATTGATGTCTTTGATGTCGTGGTCGATTGCCATAAACCTTCCTTAGGTGAAAAGGCTATCGGTGCGAGTCGTGCAAACCCCTGGACAGGGGGCTTAAGCTCCCAGTCTGCATCTCTACGGATAGGAAACAGCGTGGACGTGAGGTTGCACAGGCGGGCATTGTACCACGAAACCTGTCAAGGGCGGTAAGGCGCTTTTTCGCCTCCAGGGCTTTCCGGTTCTTATGTTGCACGGGCCAACCTCACCTCTCCGTTTGCAGAGAGGGGGCGAGGGGTGAGGTAAAATGAGAAATGGAAAGCCCTAAAAACATCTTGTGCGAGAGCCAAAGTAATGGCATAATGGAGACGGTTTGCCCTGTGTGGTGCGGTTCAATTCGGCCCGCGCAGGAACAACCTCTATCGGCCTTTCTATATTCAGGAGGTTTCACAGTGGCAAGCGTGACATATGATCACGTCACCAAACGTTTCGGGGATGTGACGGCGGTCGCCGACCTGAACATCACCATCGAGGACCAGGAGTTCCTGGTCTTCGTCGGCCCGTCCGGCTGCGGCAAGAGCACCAGCCTGCGAATGCTCGCCGGATTGGAGGAGATCACGGATGGGCGCATCCTCATCGGCGACCGCGTGGTCAACAACGTCGCCCCGAAGGACCGCGACATCGCCATGGTGTTTCAGAGCTACGCGCTTTACCCGCACATGACCGTCTTCGACAACATGGCGTTCGGCCTCAAGCTGCGCAAGGTGCCCAAGGACGAAATCCGCCGCCGCGTGCACGAAGCCGCGCGCAGCCTCGGCATCGAAGACCTGCTTGACCGCCGCCCGCGCCAGTTGTCGGGCGGTCAGCGCCAGCGCGTCGCCGTCGGGCGCGCCATCGTGCGCGAGCCGCAGGTCTTCTTGATGGATGAGCCGCTCTCCAACCTCGACGCCAAGCTCCGCGTTGAGGCCCGCGCCGAGATCAGCCGCCTGCACATTCGCCTCGGCACGACCTTCATCTACGTGACCCACGACCAGACTGAGGCCATGACGATGGGGTCGCGCATCTGTGTGCTGAGCGCCGGCGTCCTGCAGCAGCTCGACTCGCCGCAGAACCTCTACGACTTCCCCGACAACGTCTTCGTCGCCGGCTTCATCGGCAGCCCGGCGATGAACTTCCGCCGCGCTACCGTGCGCCGCGAGAACGGCGATATGGTGGTGGACACCGGCGACTTCCAGGTTGTCGTCCCCCCGAACCACGCCAAGAACTTCCCCGATGCGGTCGGCAAAGAGGTTGTCTTCGGCATCCGCCCGGAGGACATCCACGACCCGCAGTACACGCCGCCCGGCATCCACACCGCGCAGATCAACGCCAAGGTGGACGTGGTTGAGGAGATGGGTAACGAGAAGCTCGTGTACCTGCGCGACTCCGAGCGAGAGGGCCTCGTCCCGTTTGTAGCGCGCATGGACCCGCGCTCGCGCCCCGTCGTCGGCACCACGGTGTCCATCGCGCTCAACATGGACAACATCCACATGTTCGACGCGGCGACAGAGCAGACCCTGCGCATGGGCCGCGAAAAGTCGATGTAAGCGGGAAGAGTCAAAACCAAGAATCGCAGAGGCGGCTCACCGGAGCCGCCTCTTCTTTTCTGTAACCCGCCCTGGAAGTCAACAGGAAGCTGTAAAGAGCAAGGGTCAGCCGTTGCCGACCGGCGTTTCGGTGGGTTGGACGTTCTCAGGCGGCAGGATGGCCGGCCCTGTCGGTGTCGCCTCAGCGACAGCTGCTTCCTCCACAAGCGGCGACCACACCGGCTGCGCGACGTAAACCGCTTCCTCCGTGAGCGCCACCGGTGTCCCGCCCGCCGCCGCCACAACGTACAGCCGCCCATTCGACGTGAACGCGATGGTCGTCCCGTCGGGCGACCAGGCCGACGCGGCGGCCTCAAACCCCTCGCCGGTCAGTTGGAACGTCGCCCCGGCAGTGGCGCTATCGACCGTATAGAGCGATCCCTGATAGATGTAGGCAATGCGTGCGCCGTCGGGCGACCACGCCAGCGATTCGGGGAAGGGGTCGCAGGCGGCCAGGGTGAGCAGCCCCGCGCCGTCGCGGTTGATGACCGAGACGCTGTTGGTGTCGGTCAGGATGTCCGCCACGCCGTCGCTGTCTGCATCGGTGGTGGCGATGAAGGCCAGGCGCGTTCCGTCGGGCGACCAGGCCGGCGCGCGCGCCATGCGGTCGGGGCCTGTGAGTTGCACCCGCCCGGTGCCATCAGGGTTGATGAGAAACAGGCTGGTGATGAAACTCCCCGCAGGGGCGTTCTCGGCGAAGGACACGTAAGCCAGCGTGGCCCCATCAGGACTCCAGACCGGGGTCACGCTGTAAACGCCAGAGGCGACCAGCGCCCGCCCGCCCCCGCCGGCGTTGATAACGTTCACCGCCGGCAGGTCGGAGATGGTGACGAAGGCGTCGCCGTTGGTGTCGGCGGTGGACTGAAAGGTCAGCCGCAAGCCGTCCGGCGCCCAGCTTGGCCTCTGGTCGATGGTGAAGCTGTTCGTGACGCGCGTGATCGCGCCGTCGGCGAGGGTGAAGGTGTACAGGTTGAGGAAGTCGCGTTTGTCGATGACGCCGTTGCCGTCCAGGTCACCCTGCGAGGCGTAGGCGAGGCGCGTCCCGTCCGGCGACCAGGCGGGGTCGCGCTCGTTGGTGTCAGCGGCGGTCAACGTGGCGGTGGCTTCGCCGCAGGTCTCCGGCTGCGCGACGCACGCCGAATCGACCACCCACAGGCTGCCGTTGTCGCCTACCGGCTCCACCGCCCCGTCGCCGTTGGTGTCCGTATACGCGATGAAGGCAATCAGGCCCGCCGTGCCGGCCTGCTCCTGCGCCGTCGCCGGGAAGACGATCAGGGTCAACAGCAGGAGAGCGCTTGTGAAAAGAACCATCTGGTGTCGCACGATCCTCGCTCCTCGCAAAACGGGATTCGTAGGGGCACAGCGCGCCGTGCCCCTACAGATTGCATGGGTGTGCCGCGTTTACGGTGCCCAGACCGGGTCGAAGTCGGCGGTGGTGTCGTCGGTGATCTGGTTAACGGTAGCGCCGTCAGCCGTGATGGTGTAGACGCTGGGGGTGTCGGGATATTTGATCTCACCATCGCCGTTCACGTCGCGCCAGCTATGATAGACGATCAACGCGCCGTCAGGACTCCACGACGGCAGCAACGTGCCGAAGGTGTCGTCCGTCAGTTGCGCGCGGACGCTGCCGGTGTAATCGGCGACGTACAGGTAGCCGGCGTCGTTGAGACGGAGCACGCCGTCGCCGTCGCTATCCTGCCGCACCACGTAGGCGACCCACCGACCGGACGGATCCCAGGTGGGATACAACGCATAAGTGCCGGGGTCGGTGACGCGGGTGAGGTTCGCGCCGTTCGGCTCGATCACAAAGACGCTGGAGCTGTCCAGGTCAGAGCTGATGAAGCCGTCCCCGTTGGTGTCGTCGGTCCACGAGACGAAGGCGATGTGCCGGCTGTCAGGACTCCAGACCGGCCCCTGATCCTCGGTGGTGTTGACAGTGATCTGCGTCAGGTTGCTGCCGTCGGCGTTCATCACAAAGATGCTGGCGTTGT
Source organism: Anaerolineae bacterium (assembly GCA_034435135.1). GTDB lineage: Bacteria > Chloroflexota > Anaerolineae > Aggregatilineales > JAFGMM01 > JAOSJO01. Next base: position 7,277 of record DAOTXU010000348.1, read on the forward strand.
CGAACAGGCTAATCGCCCCGTCGCCGCTGGTGTCGGCGGCGCGCGAGGCAAAGACGATCTTGGCCCCGTCAGGCGACCAGTCGGGGTCAAAGTCGCTGGTGCGGTCCAGCGTCATCTGCGCCAGGCCTGTGCCGTCGCGGTTGACCATGTAGACATTGGTGTTGTCGCTGCGGTTTTTGAGGCCGTCGCCGTTGAGGTCAACGGCGGTGCCGTAGAACACCAGGCGTTGCGAGTCGGGCGACCAGCTGGGGCCGGCGGCGAACATGTTGTTCGGCGTGAGGCGGATGATGCTGCTGCCGTTGGCGGCCACCACGTACACGCCGACATTGTCCTCGGCGCGGACAAAGCCGTCGCCGTTGGTGTCCACGCGGCGCTCGAAGGCGATCCATTGCCGGTCAGGCGACCAGACCGGGTTGTTGTCGTCGCCGTCGATGCCGGTGATCTGCACTTTGCTGCTGCCGTCGAGGGCCATCACGATCAGGTTGCGGCGGTCGCGGGCGTCGATGAAGCCGTCGCCGGTGGTGTCGGCGGTGCGGGAGAGGTAGACCAGTTGCAGCGGTCCGAGCGGCTGCGGTGCCAGCGTGGGCGTCGGCTCGGCGCGCGGCGGCTCGGTCGTGGGGATGGCGGTCGGCTGGACCACTACCGGGGCCTGCGTCGGCTGGACGACGACCGGCGCGAGCGTGGGCGCTGCGGTCGGCTGCGCGATGGTGGGCACCGCGGTCGGCTGGACGACGATCGCTACCGGGGTGGCCGTCGGTTCTTGTGTGGAGGCGGGTTGGAGGGTCGGCACATCCACCGTCGGGGTCGGTTGGTCGGCGACCGCCTGTTCAGTCGTGGGCGTGGCGGGCGGCTCCGAGGCCATGACGAGCGAGACCGCGCCCGGCTTCGACCAGTCGGGCTGGAAGTCGATGGAGTTAGGGCCGGTGACGGCGGCGACCTGCCGGTCGCGCTCGTCGGTGATGGTCGCGTCGGTGACGAAGATGCTCACCTCACGCACGCCGTCGTTGTTGCTGTCGATGGTACCGTGATAGGCCAGGCGCGTCCCGTCAGACGACCAGGTGGGGTGCTCCGCCGCGCCTGCCGGGTCGCTGAGCTGGACCAGGTTGCCGCCCAGGGCGCTGATCTTGTAGATACCGGGCAGGTCTTGAATGGTGACCGCCCCGTCGCCGTTCGAGTCGCTGCGGTAGGAGCGGAATGCGATCAGCGCCCCATCCGGCGACCAGCGCGGGTCGAAGTCGACGGTCTCGTCGTCGGTGACCTGGCGGCGGTTGCCGCCGTCAGCGTCGATCACGGTGATGCTGGGCACGTCGGCGGGGGTGATAATGCCGTCGCGGGTGTCGTCGCGGCGGAAGCTCACGAAGGCGATGCGCGCGCCGTCCGGCGACCACTGCGGGTCGAAGTCGCTGCTGCCGTCGGTGATCTGGGTGATCGCGCCGCCGTCTACCTGCACCACGTAGATGCTGGCGGCGTCGCCGGTGTTCTTGTCGATGATAGTGTCGCCGTTGGTGTCTTTCACGCCGCTGTAGGCCAGGCGCGCCCCGTCCGGCGACCAGTCGGGGTCGGAAGCGTCCACGTCCTCCGGGCTGACTCGCCGCAACCCGCCGCCGACCGCGTCCACGACGTAAACCGCGCCGGGGTCGGCGGAGTTGATCACGCCGTCCGCGTTCACGTCGCGTCGGGAGACGAAGGCGAGGCGGTTCCCGTCCGGCGACCAGGCTGGCAGGGTGACGTTGAGCGTGTCGGAGACCAGCGGCAGGCGGTTGCTCCCGTCGGCGTTGACCACCACCAAGCTCGCGGTGTCGTTCAGGGCGTCGATCACGCCGTCGTTGTTGGTGTCGATGCGCGAGGCGAAGGCAACCCGGTCGCCCTGCGGCGACCAGACCGGCTCCAGGTCGAGGCTGGTGCCGTCGGTGATCGGGGCCAGGCCGGAGCCGTCGGGGTTGACGACGAAGAGGCTGGTCAGGTCGCGCGTGGTGACAAAGCCGTCGCCGTCCGAGTCGACGGAGTTGGAGGCGAAGACGATCTGCCCGCCGGGCGACTGCGCCAGGCCGGCGGGCGGCATCAATCCGGTCAGCACGATCAGCAGCAGAGCCGTCGTGATCCCAAAGCGCACGGATGATTGGATTCGGTTCAACATGGCGTCTAGCACTCCTCCTTGCGTGGTCCTCGCCGGCCAGGCGGCGGCGCGCGGACGTAGCGTCATACCGCAAACGGATGTATTGTAAGTCAGGCGCGCAATACCGGCAAGGTTTCTACAAACGCGCCTTTTACGGGGAGCCAGCGCGACTCGCTCAACCGAGCAGCTTGATGAATTCGTCGATGGGGACCGCCGGCAGCGACATGATCTTGACGCTGCCGCGCGCCCCCATCTCCACCGACACGCGCAGGATGGTGTCGTTGTCCGGCGCTTCGACCACGTTCACGAAGTCGTAAGGGCCGAGCGTGGCGTACTGCGCGACGACCTTCGCGCCCATTGCCTCCAGTTCCTGGTTGACCTCTTTAATGCGCGCGGGCCGCTGCTTGACGGTCTCCGCTCCGTTATCCGTCAGCGTGCTGAGCAAAATGTACGTAGGCATGTGCCCCCTCCTCCCCTGCATTGCAGACC
>DAOTXU010000349.1:0-8639 GCA_034435135.1 Anaerolineae bacterium
TTCGACGAGCCGATAGACTACGTGTTCTTCGAGCTGTGGCATCACTGGGGCCGCACCGCCAAGTTCGGCGTGTGGATGCAGGGGCCGGACTATACCCAGTGGCACGGCGCGTATGAAGTCCTGGCCGACCTGGCCGAGCTGCGCGCGATGGCGGCGGAAAAGCTGGCCGAGGCCACCGCCCTGGCTGAGGCAGGCGATTGACCATGTACCACCTGGCGACTGCTTTCCCAGTGGCGCGGCGGCTGCGGCTGCCGCTCTCGCGCGACCAGTTCATGCTCCTGACGGTGGCCTCGATGGAGTTGGGCCTCGCGGTAGAGACCTATCTGGCGCATAGCATCAGCGGCACGATTCGCCCCAACGAGTGGATCTCGATCATCTTCGGGATCGTCGCCGGCGTACTGTTGCTCGTGGCGGGCGCGATCTCGTTGCGCAACCGCCCGCTGGCGACGCTGATCGCTGCCGTGACGCTGCTGGCGAGTATCGTCGTGGGGCTGCTGGGCGCGTACTTCCATCTCCAACGCGCTGCCTTGCCTGCTGCCCCGGCGGGCGAGCAAATCTCGGTCAACCTGCTGGTGTGGGCGCCGCCGATCCTGGGGCCGCTCACCTACGCGATGGCCGGGCTGCTCGGTCTGAGCGCTGTCTTCATCGAAGACCCGCCCGACAGTGGCCGCGTTTTGCTGCCGGGCGGCGTCGGCTGGCAACTGCCGCTCAGCAAGACGCGCGCTTACTTCATGATCGTGGGCATGGGCACACTGGCGACGCTCATCAGCAGCGTCCTCGACCATGCGCGGACCGCGTTCACGAACCCCTGGCTGTGGTGGCCGACCGGCGTCGGCGTCTTCGGCACCGTGGTGGCGGTGATGCTGGGCGCGATCAAAAAGCCGGCGCGCGCCGACCTGCTCACTTACGTCCTGGCGATGCTCCTGCTGCTCGCCACCGGCGTGATGGGCCTGCTGCTCCACATTGCCAACGACTTGACGCCGGGCGGTGCCATTGTCGTGGAGCGGTTCATCCGGGGCGCGCCCTTCCTCGCGCCGATGTTGTTCACACTGATGGGGACCTTCGGCCTGATTGTGCTGCTCGACCCGGCGGAGAAGGTGGGCTAGGGTCCTATGCGGGCGCGGCTCCCAGGGAGCTTCAAGCTCCCTGGGAGCTTTTTGATGTGGCTTTCAGGCCACGGCTTTATGGCTGCCGGCGTCCTTTTTCACGAATTTCTAACGCACTATTTGTGATAATTTTCACCATATTTGTCTTTTTGTGGTATAATGAATTACAAAGATGGATATTAGAAAAAAGAGGATGCCATGAGCAACCCAAACCGCCCCAAAGTTGTGATTATCGGCGCCGGGTTTGGCGGGCTGGATGCTGCGCGCGCCCTGGCTAACAAGCCGGTCGATGTGTTGCTGATCGACCGTAACAATTTCCACACCTTCACGCCGCTGCTGTATCAGGTGGCGACGTCGGGCCTGGACCCCAGCGAGATCGCCTACCCGGTGCGCTCGATCTTCCGCGACAGGGACAACGTGCGCTTCTTGATGGGCGAGGTAGTGGACATCGACCATGAAGGTAAGCGCGTGGCGGTGCGCGCCAACGGCACGAGGCACGCGGAGCCATACGGCCACCTGATCGTCGCCGCCGGCAGCGTAACCCACCACTTCGACAACGACGGCATCGCCGCGCACGCCTTCGACCTCAAAGACCTGGCCGACTCGGTGGTGCTGCGCAATCACATTCTCAAGCTGTTCGAGCGTGCGGCCTGGTCGGACGATCCCGCTTACGTCGAAGCGCTCACCACTCTGGTGGTCGTGGGCGGCGGGGCGACAGGGCTGGAGATGGCCGGCGCGCTCTACGAGCTAAAAAGACACGTGCTGCAAAAAGAATACGCCGGCCTGCGTGACATAGAAACGCGCGTCATCCTGGTCGAGGCCACCGACTGGCTGCTCGCGCCCTACCCGGAGAAGTTGCAGAAGGCGGCGCTCAGGCAGCTTGACTCGCTGGGCGTGGAAGTTATTCTTGGCAACCCGGTAGTCGAAGCCGGCGAGGGTTATGTCCGCCTTCAAGACGGGCAGGTCATCCCGACCTACACGCTGATCTGGGCGGCGGGCGTCAAGGCCTCGCCGGCGGCGCTGATGCTGGATGTTGACCTGGCGCGCGGCGGGCGCGTGCCGGTCCACCCCACGATGGAGGTCATCGGACGCGAGGACATCTATGCCGTGGGCGACATGGCCTATCTCGAAGACCCCAAAGGCCAGCCCTACCCGATGCTGATCCCGGTTGCCAAGCAACAGGGCGCGCTGGCGGCGAAGAACATCCTGCGCCGCATCGAGGGGAAACCACAGGAGGCGTTCCGCTACCGAGACCGGGGCATCATGGCGACGATTGGCCGCAACCGCGCGGTGGCGTGGATTTTCTACAAGGTCCAGCTTACCGGCTTCATCGCGTGGGTCGCCTGGCTGGGGCTGCATCTGATTACGCTGATGGGGTTCCGCAACCGGCTCAATGTGTTCGTCAACTGGGTGTGGAACTACCTGACCTACGACCGGTCGGTGCGGATCATTCTGGAACACCAGCCCCACACGGCGGACCGGGCCAAAACATCCGCTGAAGGTGAGAGCGTCGCGGAGTTTAACGAGGCGGACCGCGCGCGTGTGCGGGAAAGCTGACGCCCGACCAGCGCAGGCGCAAGAGCAGATTCTCCCCGCGTGCGGATTGGTGCGCGGGGAGGCTGTCGCTATGCCCTTACGTCGCGCCTGCGTTTCGATGCGAGCGCTCTGGTGCGAAGATGTCGTCCAGTGTGGAAGACGACCAGCCCGCCGAGCGCGCCGGCCAGGTCCACCCCCAGGTCGAATACCTCGTATACGCGAAACACTGCCAAGCCTCGCGCGCGCAGTTGCACGACCTCCTGCGCCACGGCGACGAGCAAAATCGATGCAAGGAATGCCAGCAGCCGCCAGTTGGCGAGCGCCGACAGCCCGCGCAACTCCCCGCGCCGCCAGAGGGCGCTGGCGATGAGTATCGCCAGCACGATGAAAAGGACCAGGTGCATGACGATGTGCATCTTCTCGGAAAAGTAGAACCGGCGCACGATCCAGGGCATCCGCCATATGGGGAAACGAGACGCCACCAAGGTGGCGGCGAGCATTAACAACGCCCAAGTAAAGGCCAGCCGTTTTCGGGACATGCATCGCTCCGGCAGCCCGCGCTGTCCGCGGGGTGATGCGTCCATTGTTGCTCCAAAAGCGCCTACGGGTCAAGAGCGTTTGCCCGACTCTTAGGCACCTCTCATCTTGAAAGGGTTTGCCTGATTCCTGGTCTGAACGACTCGACTCAACGTCGCTGCACCCGTATCGTTCTGCAAGTGAGCTATTGGGGTCAGCAAAAAACTGTAAGAAGTCACTTGATTCCATAACAGTTGTGCATTCTAATTGATGCATCTTGCTAAACTTCCCCCGCTGTCACTATAAAGGAGACAACCCTCATGCCTGCGCCTATTGCCATCCAACTGTACACGGTCCGTGATCTGACGAAGGGCGACTTCGCCGGCGTGGTGCGGAAGATCGCCGAGATCGGCTATGTCGGTGTGGAGTCGGCGGGCTATCCCGGCACGACGCCCGAAGCCGCCGGCAAGCTCTTCCAGCAGCTTGGCCTCGCCGTGCCGAGCGTCCATACCCGGCTGCCGCTCGGCGACGATAAGAACAAAGTGCTCGACGAAATGGCCGCTGTCGGCTCCAAGCGCATCATCAGCGGCAAAGGCCCCGACGACTTCAAGACTCTTGACTCGATCAAGCGCGTGTGCGACCTGTTCAACGAGGCGAGCGCGGTCGCCAAAGCGAACGGGCTGGCGGTGGGGTACCACAACCACTGGTGGGAGTACCAGGAAGTTGAAGGGCGCATCCCCTACCAGGTGATGCTCGAACACCTGGCCCCGGAGGTGTTCTTCCAGATCGACACATACTGGGTCAAAGTCGGCGGCCATGATCCTGTCGCGATCCTGAAGAAACTGGGTAGCCGCGCGCCGCTGCTGCATATCAAAGATGGCCCCGGCGTCCAGGGCCAGCCGCATCTCGCCGTTGGCGAGGGTATCATGGACTTTCCGGCCATCATGAAGGCGACCGAGGGCGTGGTCGAGTGGCACATCGTCGAACTGGATTCCTGCGCGACCGATATGATGCAGGCCGTCGAACAGAGCTACAAATACCTGGTCAGCAAGGGGCTGGCGCGCGGCAACCAGTAACCATGGCCGATTACACCCTCCGCGAAGCGCAACAGCTCGTTGACGCCTGGGTTCAGCAGGCGGGCGGCTACTGGCACCCGCTGGCGCAACTCGCGCGCCTGATCGAGGAGCTGGGCGAGGCGGCGCGCCTGGTCAACCACCTCTACGGCGAGAAGCCCAAGAAGACCGGGGAGACTTCTCAGGAGCTTGGCGAGGAGTGCGCCGACATCCTCTACACGCTCATCTGCCTGGCGAACTCCACCGGAGTCGATCTGCAAGCGAGCTTCGAGCGGGTGATGACCAAGCTCCAGACGCGCGACCGGGGCCGCTTCGACAAGCCACCGCCAACCGCGCCGCAATGATTCTATCCCCTCTTCCAAAGGGAGAGGGGATTCGGGGTGAGGGGATGTGTAGCGCTCACGATCCGTTCGTCGATATAATCTGTCTAAATATAAGTTGGGTGGCATCTGTCAAACCGATGTCATTCAGTTCGAGAGAGCTTTAATGAACGAGCCTTTTCAAACTCCAGCCGCTATTCTGCTCACACCGCGGGTCGCGGCGGGCGAAGCCCGATTTGGCGAACATCGTGGCCTCGGCATCAGCACCATTGCTTTCAAGGTCGTCCCGCAGGATAGCAGCGGTCTTTTCGTTCTCGAAAACACTTTTCGAGCGAAGGGCGGCCCAGCACGCCACCTGCACTTCGAGCAAGACGAGTGGTTCTATGCGCTTGAAGGCGAGTTCCTCATCGAGGTAGGGCAAGACAGGCTCCAGCTCAAACCGGGCGATTCGCTGCTGGCGCCACGCATGGTGCCGCATGTTTGGGCCTTCGTCGGGCAGACACTTGGCCGGATGCTGATCGCGTTTATGCCCGCTGGCAAAATGGAAGCCTTCTTTCGGGAAGTCACGAAGGCCAATGCGATGCCGCCGCAGGATCCAGGGTTGTGGCGCGCTCATGGCATGGAGTTGCTTGGGCCACCCTTATCGGTAGAGTAAGGAAAAGGCCATTGGCATGAGCGCAGCCGATTTCGAGTCAGTCGATGTCTATTCCGGGCCACCCAACACCGGCACGCAGGCGACGTTGCTCTGCTGCGCTCCGCAACGTGGCTGAACCGCAGGCCGTTCAGCGGGAGTAGGGGTGAGCGCGCTACACATCACCGTCAACGGCGACGTTTACACGCTCGACGTGCCCGAATCGCGCACGCTGGCCGAGGTGTTGCGCTACGACCTGGGCCTAACCGGGACCAAGATCGGCTGCAACGAGGCGGAGTGCGGCATCTGCACCGTGCTCGTCGATGGCGCGCCGGTCGATAGCTGCATCTACCCGGCGTTCAAGGCGCAGGGCGCGCACGTTGAAACTATCGAAGGGCTGGCGCGGAGCAGCGCGCTGCATCCCCTCCAGCGTGCGTTTATCGATCACGGCGCGGTGCAGTGCGGCTTCTGCACGCCTGGCCTCCTCATGGCCGCGAAGGCGCTCCTCGACGCCAACCCCAACCCCACCCGGCAAGACATCGCCATCATCCTGAAAGACACCTTCTGCCGCTGCACCGGCTACGTCAGCATTATCAACGCGATCCTTTCCGCCGCGCGCGACCTGCGCGGCGAGGGGCCGCTCCTCCCCAACGACCCGGCTGTGTCCGAGCCGATGCGCGTCGTCAGCCGCTCGCAGCCGCAGCCGGAGGCGGTGGATAAGGTCACCGGGCGCGCGAAGTACACCGACGACTACACCTTCCCCGATATGCTCCACGCGCGGACGCTGCGCGCCGGGGTGCCGCACGCGCGCATCCGGCTGATCGACACGTCGAAGGCGGAGGCGCTCCCCGGCGTGCGCGCGGCGCTCACGCACGAGGACGTGCCCGGCGAGAACCGGCACGGGCTGGTGTACAAGGACTGGCCCGTGCTCTGCGACGATAAGGTGCGCTACGTGGGCGACGCGGTTGCGGTGGTCGCCGCCGACACGGAAGAGATCGCGGCGCGGGCGTTGGCGCTGATCGAGGTGGAATACGAGCCGCTGCCGGTCGTGGCCGATCCGGTCAGCGCGCGCGCCCCCGGCGCGCCGCTCGTGCATGAGAGCGGCAATCTGCTCAAGCACATCAAGGTGCGGCACGGCGACATTGACAGGGGCTTCGCCGAGGCCGATGTCATCGTCGAGCGCACCTATCACACGCCCACCACCGAGCACGCCTTTCTGGAGCCGGAGTGCGCCATCGGCGTGCCGGCGGGCTATCCGGGCCACGACAAGCTGACCGTGTACGTCGGCTCGCAGATACCGTATCAAGACCGCAACCAGATCGCGGCGGCGATGGGCCTGCGCGACGAGGACGTGCGCGTGATCGGGACGCTCATCGGCGGGGGGTTCGGCGGCAAGGAGGACATCGCCGGGCAGATTCACGTGGCGATGCTCGCGCAGGCGACCGGTCGCCCGGTCAAGATGCTGTACTCGCGCCAGGAGTCGCTCATCTTCCACCCCAAGCGCCACGCGACGCAGATTCGCATCAAGATGGGCGCGCGCCGCGACGGGGCGCTGACGGCGGTCGAGGCGGAGCTTTACGGCGACGGCGGCGCTTACGCCAGCCTGAGCGACAAAGTGATGACCCGCGCGACCACGCACGCCACCGGCCCTTACATCGTGCCTAACGCGAAAATCGACTGCTACGCGATGTACACCAACAACCCGCCGTCGGGCGCGTTCCGGGGCTTCGGCGTCACGCAGAGCGCGTTCGCGGTCGAGCAGACGGTGGACATCCTGGCGGAGGCGCTGGGGATCGACCCGCTGGCGTTCCGCCTGAAGAACGCGCAGCGCGTCGGCGTCACCACCGCGACCGGGCAGGTCTTGCGCGAGAGCGTGGGCCTGACCGAGACGCTGGAGAAGGTCGCCGCCGACATGGGGCATGGCGGGCCAGGGTTCCGCTGGGGCTGGCGCGAGGGGAACAAGGCCTGCGGCTGGGGCGTCGCGTGCGCGTACAAGAACACCGGCCTCGGCGGGGGCGCGCCCGACAAGGCGGGTGCGGAGGTGGAGATGTACCCCGACGGCACGGCGGAGGTGCGCACCTCGGCGGCGGACATGGGCCAGGGGCTTGCCGCGGTCGTCGCCCAGTGCGCCGCCGAGGAGTTGGGGCTGCCCTATGCGCGCGTGCGTGTGCTGCTCTCCGACACCGACCGCACCCCCGACGCCGGCCCGACCACCGCCAGCCGGCAGACCTACGTCGCCGGCAACGCGGCGCGCCTGGCCGCGACCGCGCTGCGCGAGGCGCTGACCCGCGTCGCCGCCGAGCACCTGGACGCGCCGCCGGAGGCGATCCGCTTTGAAGAGGGGCTGGTGCGCGCCAACGGCGAGGGTGTCCCGGTCGGGCGCGTGGTGGGCTGGATGATCGAGCAAGGGTTGGAGCCGCGCGTCCGCCACGAGTACTGGGCGCCCAAGACGCAGCCGCTCGGCACCGGGGGCGACATGCACTTTGCCTTCTCCTATGCGACGCAGGCGGCGCTCGTGGAGGTGGACCTGGACACGGGCGAGGTGCGCGTGCTCAAGGTGGTCGGCGGCCATGACGTGGGCCGCGCGATCAACCCGCTCGCATTGCAGGGCCAGATCGAGGGCGGCATCTCGATGGGCGTGGGCGCGGCGCTGACCGAGGCCTACATCGTCGAGGACGGCATACCCTGGACCGACGTGCTGGCGCGTTACAAAATGCCGGGCATCCAGGTCATGCCGGAGGTGGTCTCGCACATCATCGAGCACCGCACCGCCGACGGGCCGTATGGCGCGAAGGGCGTGGGCGAAATCCCGTCGATCAACACCGCGCCGGCCATCGCCAACGCGATCTACCACGCGACCGGCGTGCGCGCCTTCAGCATCCCCGTGGATCAAGATGCGCTGCTGCGCGCGCTCAAGGCCGGCGCGACCGAGCTTCACACCGCCTGGCAGGATGTGAAATAGTCCATCTTTGTGCCACTGGTGAACTTGACGCTATGAGAAAATGTCCTTTCTGTACACAAAGGATTCTTGATTATTTTTGTAGTTTTGGTATACTTATGATACAATTAGTACCTCATCAAATAAATTTTGTTAGGTAGCAGATTTGAACCAGATTCGGTGTTAAACGGCAAAATATACCGCAAAGTTGCGTTAGATGCACTCGTTAGCCCGCCCAGGTCGCGCCAATGAGTGCGTTTACCATCCTGCCCATCATGTTCCTACAATCCGGTGCGACAGAGGTGGATGCAGAGCACGAGGCGATGAGAGGTGCGTCCATAGATCGAACGACCAATCTCTTCCAGCGCGCAGTGTGAATCGTATCCCATACAAACAAAGGAGAATAACCAATGTCAACTGAACAGAATAGAGCGTTAGTCCGTCAAATGGTGGAGGAGGTCTTCAACCGGGGAAACATGAGTCGGGCTGACGAGTTCTTGGCGCCCAACTTCGTTGAAC
>DAOTXU010000350.1:0-2943 GCA_034435135.1 Anaerolineae bacterium
TCTGGTACGCGCCGCCCTTCCTGGCGCGGCTCTACCCGCACCTGCCAGACGGCGCGCTCAAGACCTCCCTGCGCGCCGCCCTCGAAACCGCCGCCGATTCGCTCTACGAACAGGCAGGCACGCAGCCCTTCCCGCTGATGGGCGACTGGCCCTACACCGACTGGGGCATGAGCGGCGCCTATCTCAACGCTCTGAACGATGCCTACTGGTTAGAAAAAGCCCTGCCGCAGCGCATTCAACAGGACGACTTTCTCCCCGCCGCCTATTGGGTCTACGGCTTGCACCCGGTCAACGGCTTCACGCTGGTCTTTGGCAGCGGCCTGCCCGAACCGCTCTACCACTACAGCGGCATTCTGCACGTCCGCTTTGGGAGCGCGCCTGCCAGCGTCCCCGGCGCGGTCGTGCCCGGCATCGCCACCCTCACCGACGCGCGGGTTCTCTACTACCTCGACCAGCCGGAAACCTACCGCAACAACGAAGCCTGCATCTACGACGCCGCGTCTTTCCTGTTTGCCACGCTGAGTTTACAGCCAGCCGTAACGCCTAGTGGGACATCTGCTTCTGTGGATGTCAATCCCTCCAGCGTGATTGCCGGGCAAACCGCCCTCGTAACGGTCAGCCTGAACAATGTTCCTAGCGGCGGCCTGACCAGCGCCGAATTTACTTGCACCTACGATGCCAGCCTGATCGAAGTCAGCAGCATTACCGACGCAGGGTTATTTGGGTTCGATGCGGCTGTGGCCGTCAACGGCCCGGCTAGTGGGGCGTTTATCTTTGCCATTGCAGGCAGTAATGGCCGAAAAGCCACCAGCAACGGCGCAGTCTTTACCTTCAATGCGCGCGGCTTGCAAATTGGCGAAATCACCATCACCTGCCAGGTGCGGGTCTCAACCGGTGACCAGACCCTGACCGCACTCTCGCCTGCTTCTGACACGCTCTCGGTCGTTGGTCAGTAAGGAACGTTAGCAGGCACGGTTCATGCCGCAAGCCTGTAACCGTCAGTTTGTATGATGCTAGTTCGACCCTGGTTGCCTCTGCCACTGCCAACCAGGACGGCGCTTACACGGCCGTTGAGTGTTGTTTTGGCGATAAGCCTGTGATCCGGCGAGGACCGTCCACGAATACTGACCACGATGCACGAATGGCTGCCTGCGTGGCACAGGTCTTTGACCTGCGCGGACAGGTCGGAGACCTGTCTCACACAACAAAAAGCATCTAAATTTTGAAAAATTCAGATGGTATGATATAATTTATTTGTGAAAATTCCCCGCCTCCTTCTTCCCATCCTGCAAGAATCCCTCCTACCCGGCAAAGTCGTCGCCCTCTACGGCCCCCGCCAGGTCGGCAAGACTACTCTCGCCCTCGACTTGCTCGAACGTTCGCCCTACCTTACCAAATACGTTAGCGCCGACGAACTGCTCTACCGCGAAGCCCTCTCCAGCCAGAGCCGCCAGACGCTCGGCGAACTGCTCGGCGACGCCGAACTCCTGGTCATTGACGAAGCCCAGCGCGTCCCCAACATCGGCCTCAATTTCAAAATCCTGGTGGATTCCTTCCCCCATGCCCGTATCCTCGCCACCGGCTCGGCCTCCTTCGACCTGGCGAACAAAATCAGCGAACCGCTCACCGGGCGGCAACTCACCTTCCACCTCTACCCCGTCAGTTACCCCGAACTCAGCGCCGCGTTTGGGCCTCTCGAAGCCCGTGCTCAACTCGAACGCTGGCTGATGTGGGGCGGCTACCCCGCCATCGTCACCGCCGAAACGCCCCAACTGCGTCAGCGCCTGCTCAACGAACTGGTCGGCGCCTATCTTTACCGCGACCTGCTCGAATGGAAAGGCCTCCGCCGCGCCGACAAAATCGCCGACCTGCTGCGCTTGCTCGCCTTTCAAATCGGGCAGGAGGTCTCGGTGGCAGAACTGGCCGCCTCGCTCGCCCTCAACCGTCAGACTGTCGAGCGTTACCTCGACCTGCTGGAAAAAGTCTTCGTCATCTTCCGCGTCGGCGGTTTCTCGCGCAACCTGCGCAAAGAAGTGACCAAAAACTTCCGCTATTATTTCTACGACAATGGCGTGCGCAACAGCCTGATTCAGAACTTCAACCCACTGCACCTGCGCAATGACGTCGGTCAACTATGGGAAAACTTTCTGGTTGTGGAACGGCGCAAGGCCAACCAGATAGGCGGACGGATGGTCAACGCCTACTTCTGGCGCACCTACGACCAGAAAGAGATAGATTACCTTGAAGAAAGCGGCGGACAACTGAGCGGCTACGAATTCAAGTGGCAAGAAACTGCCCCACGCCGCGCCACCCGTGAAGAATTCCTGCGCGCCTATCCTGGCGCCTCGCTGACCGTCATTCACCGTGACAACTTCACAGACTTCCTGACCTGATCTTTCGTTGACTCCATGCCCCGCCTCACACCGACCCTCAGCCTGCTCCTGACCCTCAGCCTCCTCCTCGCCGCCTGCCTCCCGCAGACCGCAGACGTCACACCGCCGCCCTCCTATCCGACTACCGCCTCTCCGACTCCCCCCTCTCCAACTCCCGACCATTCGACTCCCGACTACCCCGACAAATTCTCCCTGTGGACGAACGGCGCGCAACTGCGCGGAGCGAACATCTGGCAGCGCATCCGCATCCCCGACCTGGACGGCGACCTGCTCGGCGACGGTTACATCGGACCGCCCTACGCCCAATCTGACTTCGACCGCCTGGCCGCCCTCGGCGCCAACTACGTCAACCTGTCCATCCCCGGCCTGTTCAGCGAGCGCCCGCCCTACGTCCTGGACGAAGGCGCGCAAGCCAATCTCGATTCCCTGCTGGAGATGGCCGCCCGCGCCGGGCTGTTTGCCGTCATCTCCTTCCGCACCGGCCCCGGTCGCAGCGACTTTACCTTCTACCGCGACGGCGCAGGGGAATGGTTCGACCCCTCCCTGCTCA
>DAOTXU010000351.1:0-1502 GCA_034435135.1 Anaerolineae bacterium
CTCTCCGCTTGCGGCTATAGTCCGGCGTAGCCGGGAGAGGGGGACGGGGGGTGAGGTGTCCGCCAACACGACCAGCGCCACACGCACCGCGGTCGTTGGCTCAAAAGCTTGAATCACTTCAGGTAGAATAAAGGCTTGACAGCGCCCCAGCGCGCTGCTATCCTGTTTTGGGGTTTCAGATGGGGTATCTGTGTCTGAGCTGAAGTTCTGGGTTGGGTTCAATATCGTGCGCGGCATCGGCCCGGCGCGGTTTCGCTTGCTGCTGGACCACTTTGGCAGCCTGCGCGCGGCATGGGAAGCGCCTGAATCGGCGTTGCGCGAGGCCGGGTTGGATCGGCGTGCGCTCGCTAATCTGCTGGAGGCGCGCAAGTCGCTTGACCTGGACCGCACCTTAGAGGCGGTGACGCGCACGGGCGCACACGTGCTCACCTGGGAGGATGACGGTTACCCGACGGCGCTGCGCAACATTCATGACCCGCCCCCCGTGCTCTACGTGAAAGGCGCGCTCACTGAGGTGGATGCCTGGGCGCTGGCTGTGGTCGGCACGCGAAAGGCCACCGCTTACGGGCGTCAAGTCACCGAGCAACTGGTCGGCACGCTGGCCCGAAGCGGCCTGACCATCGTCAGCGGGCTGGCAAAGGGCATTGACGCCATCGCGCATCGCGCCGCTCTCGACGCCGGCGGGCGCACGATTGCGGTACTGGGCTGCGGGATCGATGTGATCTACCCGTCTGACCACCGCGATCTGGCGCGCGAGGTTGTCAGCGCGGGCGCGCTCATCAGCGATTACCCGCTGGGGACGCAGCCCGAAGCGGGGAACTTCCCGCCGCGCAACCGCATCATCAGCGGCCTGTCGATGGGGGTGCTGATTTCCGAGGCGGGGGAGGACAGCGGCGCACTCATCACGGCGGACTACGCTCTCCAGCAGGGCCGCGATGTCTTCGCCGTGCCGGGCAATGTGCTCGCGCCGAGCAGCCGCGGGGCCAACCGGCTGATTCAGGACGGGGCGAAGCTGGTGATGGACGCGGAGGACATCCTGGCCGAGTTGAACCTGGGGATGGCGACTCACCAGGCGGAGGTGCGCGAGGCCATCCCCGCGACGGAGGCGGAGGCGCGGCTCTTCAGCTTCCTGGCGGCGGAGCCGATGCACATCGACGACCTGTGCCGCATCAGCCGCATGTCTATCGCCGAGGTCAGCAGCAACCTGACCTTGATGGAGTTGAAGGGTCTGGTGCGCCAGGTGGGCGCGATGCAGTACGCGGTGGCCCGCGAGGCGCGGGCGCGTTACGTGGTGGATTGATTAGACGCCTGGACAGGGCAAAGTCTTCCGTCCGTATGAGAAACAAATCGGCTGATGGCGCTTACATCGAAGTGATTCAAGCTTTTGAGCCAACAACACCGATGCGGTGGCGCTGGTCGTGTTTGCGGGCGACCTCACCCCCCGTCCCCTCTCCCGGCTACGCCGGACTATAGCCGCAAGCGGAGAGGGGGTGTCGAGCCGC
>DAOTXU010000352.1:0-4991 GCA_034435135.1 Anaerolineae bacterium
GCGGCTCGACACCCCCTCTCCGCTTGCGGAGAGGGGGACGGGGGGTGAGGTGTCCGCCAACACGACAAGCACCACACGCACCGCGGTCGTTGGCTCAAAAGCTTGAATCACTTCGATGGATTGTCTGATCGCCGCGCCGAGCTATCGCCTGCGGCTGCCCTTGTACACGCACAATCTCAAGCATTTCGCGCCGCTGCTTGACTCACTGGCGCAGAAACCGTTTTGACACGGAATGGCCTAACCGGGTTGAATTGTGCTAGTATAGGAACAGCCTGACCCATCTCAACCAACCGGCCTGGAAAGGACCACTGACATGTTTAGCTTTCGCTGCTTCAAATGTGGCTGGCCTATCAACCTGAACCGCGCCGAACTCGAAGCCGCCGTCGCGGAAGCCGAGGGCAAGGGCGAGAGCCACCATGTGGTTTCCTGCCCCCAGTGCCGACGCATTAACAAAATCTCGGTCAAACAGATGCGCCAGAAGCTCCCCCGCGACTGGCAGCCGACCCCCTCGCCCGCCGAGCCATCCGGCGAGCAACCGGAGACCGCCGACTGACTCTCAAAACGGACAAGGGGCCTAAGCCCCTTGTCTTACTGCCCGTCCACTTGTGCGCGCAGCCACGCATCGTCGCCCGGCCAGACCTCCACCGGCAGCGGCTCGGCCCAGCCCAGCAACTCGGCGTAGAGGCGGTCGTAGGTCCCATCGCGCACCAGGTCTTGCAGGGTAAAATTCACCAATGCGCGGAAGTCCGCGTCGTTGCGCGGCACAGCAAACGCCACCCCGTACCGCGAGTAAAACCGCTCGGTGAAACGCACCGCGTCGGGGTTGGCCTCGATCAGCGGGCCGAGGACGAGACTGTCGCCGAACACGGCGTCAACGTCGTTGCGGTTGAGCGCGCGCAGCGCTGCTTGCGCGTCTTCGACCTGGCGCACACCCGCCAGGCGCACCCGTGCGCTCAGCGCCAGTTCGTTCGCGCGCGTCTCTTTTTCCGCCGCGTCCTCGCCAAAGACCGCTACCCGCTTGCCGCGCATATCGCCGAACCCCCGGAATGTGCTGTCCTTGCGCACCATCAGGCGGTCGCCGTGGAGCAAGAACGCCTGGCTGTAGTCCACCGCGTCCACGCCGTCCCAGCGCGGTTCGACGCCGACGGCCAACTGCGCGCGCCCGTCGGCCACGAACGCGGCGGGGTTTTCAGCGCTCGCTGACAGGAACTCCACCGGGACGCCCCACCGCGCAGCCATCGCCTCGACCAGCGCGCGGTGGAACGCCTCTAGCTGCGTCGCGCCTTCCGGCGTCCCGCTCAGTCCAGCCACGTAGAGCGTCTCGCCTCCCGCCAGCCGCTCCAGTACCGAGTCCACGTAAGTGATGTCGGTCGGATAGTCGGCGAACGCGCGCGTGTCGCTGGTCTCCCAGGTGACCATGCCAGGGTAGGTGTAGTCGGGCAGCCACGCGCCGTGAATCTCGCCCATGCGCCCGCCCTGCTCCAACGCCTGGAGCGTCCGGTTCAAGGCGTTGAGAAAGTTCCCATCGGAGCGGGTCAGCCCAATCGCCAGCGGCTCGCTCATAAGCAGGTCATCCAGAATCGTCACCGCGCCGTCGAGCTCCGCCTTCGCGTTGCGCAGACGGATCAGGCTATCGACCACCGCATCGACCTCGCCAGCCATCAGTCTGGTGAGCGCCTCGTCGAGCGTGTCGGTCAGCACGAGGGTCGCCTCCAGGTTTCTGGCCGCGAGCGCCTCGGCTGCGGTCGATCCCGCCACCGCGACCAGCGTGCGCTGGTTCAGTTGTTCGACCGCGCTGATACCCGAATCGGCGCGCACCATGGCCGCCTGGCCGCCGGGATAGTAGCTCTGGCTGAAGTCCATGAACGCCTCGTACTCGCGGCGGTGCGGCATTGCTGCAATGAGGATGTCCACCTCGCTGCTGAGCAGGTACTCCACCGCCGTCTGGTTCGTCACCTGCACAAACTCAACTGCCACGCCCCAACTCTCGGCCAGGGTGCGTGCGATGTCGGCGTCATAGCCGACGACGTTGCCGTTCTTGTCGAGCATCCCGAAAGGCGGTTCGTTGAACTTGATCCCCACGCGCAGCACGCCGTTGTCCACGATGCGCCGGATGGCGGAGGCAGTTGGGCGCGCGGTGGGGCCGGGGGTGGGATAGGGAACCTGCGTCGGCGCGGCCAGCGTGACCGGCGGATCGGGCGAGGGGGTGAGCGTGGCCGGGCGCGTCTCTGTGGGCGGGGCCTGCGTCGCGGTAGGGGTAGTGGTGGGCGGGCGGCAGCCACCAAGCGCGAGAAGGAGCAGAACAGCTAGACACAAATGACACGAATTTACACGAATTTTGCTTGAATTGACCGTAAGGATCAGTGTTATGCGCGTTTTTAATCTTCGTCTGTTCATCTGTACAACCCTTCCCGTGCGATGTACGCCGCCACGCTCTCCGGCACCCGATAGCGGATGCTCCGCCCTGCGCGGACGCACTGCCGGATTTCCGAGCCGGAGATTTCGATGAGCGGGGCTTCTACGAAGCGGAGCGCGTCCTTAAGGCCTGGCAGTCGTGCATAGAGCGACGCCAACGCGGAGTCCAGATCGTCATAAGGGCGGCGCATCACGGCCAGTTGGCAACGGGCCAGCAGCCGCTCCGGCTCGTGCCACCGGGGCAGGTCGTGGAGCGAGTCGCCGCCCATGAGGAAGTAAAGCGCTGTGTCGGGGTGCTGCGCCGCGATGATGCTCGCCATGTCGGCGGAGTAGTGTGGGCCGGGCCGGTCGAGATCGACGCGGGAGAGCGCGAAGCGCGGGTTACCGGCGATGGCAAGTTCCACCATCGCCGCGCGGTGCACCGCCGCCGAGACTGGCGCGCCGTGCTTGTGCGGCGGGTCGGCGGCGGGTACCCACAGGACCCGCGCCAGGTCAAGCGCGTCGGCGCACGTCTCGGCCAGGATCAGGTGTCCCAGGTGCGGCGGGTCGAACGTCCCGCCGAAAATGCCGACGGCCACTCAGTCGTGCCACTCCAACTCGTACTCGCCGATGTGCACCGCGTCGCCCTGCTGCACACCCGCGTCGATGAGCGCCTGGTAGATGCCTAACGTCTCTAGAATGCGCTGGAAGCGAAGGATGGCTTCGTCGTATTCCCAGTAGGTCATTTTCGCCGCGCGCTCGATGTGCGCGCCGCGCACGCGCCATTCGTGCGCGTCCAACCGGTCGATCTCGAAGGCGAGCGGGTCTTCGTCGAGCGTGTAGACCGGGACCTCTTCGGGCGGCAGCGCTTCAGGCGCTTCGTCGAGCATCTGGAAGACGCGCCCGATCAGCTCGCGCACGCCGGTGTGCGTGAGCGCGCTGATCGCCATGACCGCGTAGCCGCGCGCCTCGATCTGCTCGCGCACCGCCGGCCAGCGTTTCTCAGCCTGCGGCAGGTCCATTTTGTTGAACACGACCAGTTGTGGCTTCTCGCCCAATCGCTTGTCGAAGAGCGCAAGCTCGGCGTTGATCTGGATGAAGTCAGCGAATGGGTCTTCAGCCGCGCCATCGAGCAGGTGGATGAGCACGCGCGTGCGCTGCACGTGGCGCAGGAAGGCGTGGCCCAGCCCAGCGCCCATGTGCGCGCCTTCGATCAGGCCGGGGATGTCGGCGGCGACAAAGGTGCGGTGGTCCATCTCGACCACGCCCAGGTTCGGCTCCAGCGTGGTGAACGGGTAGTCAGCAATTTTGGGTTTCGCCGCGCTGATGACGCTCAGCAACGTGGATTTGCCCGCGTTCGGCGCGCCCACGATCCCCACGTCGGCGAGGAGGCGCAGCTCCAGCTTGAGCCAGCGCTCCTCGCCGGGTTCGCCCTTCTCGGCCACGCGCGGGGCTTGGTTGGTGGAAGTGGCGAAGCGCGCGTTGCCGCGCCCGCCGCGCCCGCCGCGCGCGGCGCACACGCGCTGCCCCGGCTGCGTCAGGTCCGCCAGGAGGCGGCCCGTCGTGTCGTCGCGGGCGAGCGTGCCCGGCGGGACCTCGATCACCATATCCGCGCCGTTTTTGCCGGCCCGGTTGAAGTTGCCGCCGTTGCCGCCACGCCCGGCCTTGAAGTGGCGCTTGTGCTTGAAGACGCTGAGCGTGTTCAGGCGCGGGTTGACGACCAGGCACACGTCGCCGCCCTTGCCGCCGTCGCCGCCGGCCGGCCCGCCGTGTGGGACGAACTTCTCGCGCCGAAAGGCGACCAAGCCGTTGCCGCCGTCGCCGGCCTTGACGTAGATTTTGACCTCATCCATGAACATAGCGCAGGGGAGCATACCGGGGTTGTTATAGGCTGTCAAGCGATGGCGGGATTAGATCATTTGTACTATAATGGAGTCACATAGTCGCCATGAGGAGGGTTGCCGGATGGATGAGCAATTGATCGATACGTGGAACATCCACAACCGCATCCTGCTTTACCTGCTCGACGCTATCAATCCCGACGGCATCCAGGGTGCGCCGACAGGCATGAAAGGGCGCAGCGTAGGAAGTCTCTTCGCGCATGTCCATAACGCCCGCCTGATGTGGCTGGAGGTCTCGTCGCCCAGGCTGATGGAAGGGTTGGCGAAAATTCCCACCCGGTCGAAGGCCGACAAAGAGGCGCTTACCAAAGACTTGCTGTGCCAATCGCTTGAGGCGTCAGGGCGCACAATGGCGACGTTGCTTGAGGAAGGGGTTAGAGCCGGGAAGATCAAGAACGCCAGGCCGCATTTGACCGGCTTCTTCGGCTACCTTATCGCGCACGAGTGGTATCATCTCGGCGAAATCTGCATGACGCTGACCGAGGCCGGCCACAGGCTCGACGATCAAGTCCTGTATGCAATCTGGGAATGGCAGAAGTTCACCCCATGACCCCGTTACAGACAGTCGGGGTGCGGCACGCTGTGCTCCGACTTGAAAGATATGAACTGATTCAAACTTTTGCCAACAGCTGGCCGTGCTAAGCGTTTCTCTACCTCACCCCCGTCTCGCCTGCGGCTCGACACCCCCTCTCCGCT